>NEXD01000195.1 GCA_003019595.1 Candidatus Marsarchaeota G1 archaeon BE_D | reverse complement strand
GGAATTTTGAGCATTTATGGAAAGGGTTGTTTTCTAATAACTTGTTTTAAGAAGTCTAAAACTTCGATCTTTAGGAATCACGCTGCACCTCGATGAGAGTAGCATTTAAAGCAGTGGTATGACTCGTTGAAAGCTAACACCTGGAACCAAGCTTACTAAGCGGTGTTGTCGATGTAAGCCTTTGATAACTATCTGACACCTTAACTCGAGTTGAGCGAGCCTGATTAAGGGCAAACCGAATAAGGGCGCTTGTAACGATTCTTGGGTTTTTGAAAACTCTTTAAGTCTTCCTGCGATTTGCGATTGCGTCCGTATAAGCGATTCAGGCGTGTCACACTCGATCCACTGGTACATGGCTCTAAAAAAGTCTGAGTTTTGCGAAAACTCCTTTTCATTTACACGTACGACCCAACATAGTTCAAACGCTAACATGTTTTTGAACCCCGAATCAAAGCATCATGACACCATAAAACCCTTATTCACGAAGATAACCAGATCACAAAACGCCCTCTGAGTCTACGAACAAACCTGAGTTTTCCATAGTTCTTGTGAAACACCAAATCGATAGACCAGTATACGCATCGATCGCAACCCACCTAAGGGTTTGCAACCGAACCATGATTCCGTTTATGCAATAAATGATTGCTCCTTACGAATTTAAAACGCTATTACTTGGTAGTAACAATCTGCGGTGTAATAATTCTCCCGCCTCCGACTTCAAGTCGGAGTTGGTTCACATACATCTAACGGATTATCCTATTAGAATAAATACAAGTGAGCTTTATCTTTCTTCGATGTCTTTCGAAAGGTTGATAACGAAACTCGACGATAAGGAAAGATATTGGAGATCAATTGAAGGAAAGACAATAGCAGTGATCGGTTACGGAAATCAAGGAAGATCACAGGCGCTAAATATGAGGGACAATGGTGTTAATGTGATAATAGGCAATCCACCTGACGAGTACAGAAAAACCGCTGAAAAAGAAGGTTTTCGAGTTTACGAAATAGATGAGGCTGTAAAGAATTCTGAGATAGTTTTTATGCTAATACCTGATGAAGTGCAACCTGAAGTCTTTTCGCATAAAATAGCTGATAATCTCAAGCAAGGTTCTGCAATAGTGTTTGCGTCTGGCTATAACTATTTTTATGATTTGATAACAGTGCCAAGCTATGTGGACGTACTACTAGTAGCGCCAAGAATGATAGGCTTTGGTATTAGAGATCTCTTCCTTAAAGGAAAGGGTTTTCCTGTGCTTATAGCAGTGGGTAAAGACTATACCGGTCAAGCAGAAGAAAAGCTTCTTGCTCTGACAGACGCTATTGGCGCTTTAAAACCTGGAGGGGTTGCGGTAAGGTCCAGCTTTAAAGAAGAGACATTGCTCGACTTGTTGACTGAGCACACATGGGCTGGTGCAATTTTGTACATGTTTAGGTTGTACTACGAAGTTGCAACAGAGCTAGGAGCTTCTCCTGAAGCGATCATACTTGAGCTTTATGGCTCAGGAGAATTAGCCGAAATAGCCGAATCAATGAAGCAACAAGGTCTTTTCAAACAACTAAAGAATCACTCCCACACAAGCCAGTATGGTCAATTGAGTAGGGGACGTCTTTTTGCGAACGAAAAAGTAAAGCAACTAATTAAAAAAATGGCTTTAGAAATACTCGATGGCACGTTTGCGAAAGAGTGGACGCTTGAGCAAAAGAGCGGGTTGATACACTATAAAAATCTCTACAAAATGAATCTTGAACATCCAATGGAAAGGGAAGAAGAAAAGCTGTATAGATTGTTAGGGAGAATAAAATGATACACCTAAAACGATGCAAGATAATAGACCTTAACCCATGAGATGTACGATGAAATGCCTAGATGGCGTACACAACCCATTTCAAAATGGAGCAACTTAGCTCTATAATCATCGATATAATCTTATACGAATGAGTGCGTGAATTTGAATTTTTACGGCTAGTTATAGCTCACTTTTATCACATTATTAATATGAAATTACCACACTTTAACGCTTAGTGGCAGAAATCTCAGG
>NEXD01000194.1 GCA_003019595.1 Candidatus Marsarchaeota G1 archaeon BE_D | reverse complement strand
CAGGGTGTCGCTGTTCGTTCCTTGTTTACAGCTCACGATCCCTTGGTGCTTTACGCACCACTCAAGCGAGACGTTGCTTATTCCTTGAATCGGAATCAATCCGGTAGTGTTGCCCTGCGCCTGCACAGACCAGCCGGGCGGGATGTACAGCACGAGCGAGTTGTCGACGTATTCATCCACGGCCATGCCGGCTGTTGCCACCGCACCGAATATCACGGAGCTTCCGCTGTTCACAAGGTCCACTTCCACCTTTGAGATTCCGCAAGGATGGAAAGCGAAAAGTTTCCTGAAAGCACCCCGAGAGGTGTGGACGAACCAGGAGGAAAGATGTACGCAGTAAGCGAGCGCGGTGCGCTGTTGCTTCGAATGTCGGGACCGTAGTCGGTAAAGTAAATCACCTGGTTCCACTTGAGCTCGTTATTGGGAAGTTCGTTCTTGGGAAGCGTGCTGATGAAAAAGCGGATGCAAGTGCCTGGCGGAAGGAGGTAGAGCACTTGGGTGTAGTCCGACCCGCCGCCGAGCGGTATGCACGGCATCCTTATTACAAGAGGAGAGTGGATCGGCTGGAAAAGCACAAACACAAGCAGAATTGCGCACAGCCCGACCAAAACGAAAATCTTCACAAATGCGCGGACGCAGAGCTTATTTTTTTAAGGATGCGGTAAGCGTGTGCACGCGCGCTTCGGGAAAAAGCGTGAAGCGTTTTCTCCCGGAACTTTTATAAGCTTTTTCTGAAAGCGGGATTTATGGACAAACGCCTTGCGCCAATCCTTGCGGCGGTTCTGATTGCGCTTTCCGCCTTCTCCTTTGCGCCTTTAAGCGCAGGCGCTAACACGCCTCAGTGCGTCCAGCCGAACTCTGCGACTGCAAGCCAAGTTTACACGCGACCCTACAACACCCCCCCGATAAACTTTTCCTACGCCTATTTCACGCTGCTTCCTGGTGAGTGCGCTCTCTTTCCGTTCATTCTTGTGAACGCCACCATTCAGAACGGCTTCTTCTTCTACAACCTGGGTAGCTACGCAAACGCTTCAGGCGTTCAGGCTTGGCTCATCCCGAAATCCGAGCTTTCCACGTTCTTTTCGACCGGTCAGGGGTATTCGGCGTTTTCGCCAAACGGAAACATAACGCTTTACATTCCCACGGAAAAGCCGAACACTGTGGTTTACTTCTACGGAGTGAACAAAGGGAACAACGTGGTTGAATTTGTTCCTTCCGCCGCGGAGCAGGTGCCTGATCCTGCGGCAATAAGTCCGCCATACGAATTCGTGGGGCATGTGATTCTTCCCGGGCAGACGCTCATTCTTTTCTTTAACATCTTAGCGCCATTCACGGGGTTCTATGTAACCGCCGCAGCGAACGCAAGCGTAACTTGGACTTTCACAAACAACACTCAGACGCTGCTTTCCAGCACAGGGTTCGAGATAAACGGCACGTCCTTCTTGGCGTTGTTCCAAACAACTCTGAAAGGACAGTGGATGCTCGAGGTGAGCAACACCGGAAGCCTGGCGGCGTTTGCTGCGTTCGACATACCACCGGAAGATCAATACAGCGGCTATTATGTAGCCTCAAGCTCTCCGACCGCTTCGACGACCACTTCTACAACAACTACTACTACGACAACCACCTCTTCAACCACTTCTTCGACTAGTACTACTACGACAACCACCTCTTCAACCACTTCTTCGACTACTACAACCACTCAGCACACAACTTCCACAACCAGCACAAACACTCCGACTACGTCTTCATCGACCCCGCCAACCACTCAGATACCTCCACCACCTCACGCAACTTCCTCGCCTCTGCTCTACGCAGTGGTGGTGCTTGTGATAGCGGTCGCGGTGCTCGGCTTTCTCCTTGTAAGAAGGCGGTAGGCTTCCTCTCCCTCTCTTTTTTTTAAACACTCAGAAAGCGTGTGTTACGTCAGCGCGCAAGCTCCTGCCCCTTATCCTTCGCTTCGCCCTTCGGGATGCGGAAGTAACCGTACGAGTACTCATACTTCTTTGCAAACTTCTTGAACACGTCGTGTCCGAGGCGCTCCGTCTTCACCTCGTAG
>NEXD01000193.1 GCA_003019595.1 Candidatus Marsarchaeota G1 archaeon BE_D | reverse complement strand
TTTAGTGGAGCTATTGGCATCTATGGGTGTGCATCCACAAGAAAACAAACCGATAAGATTGGGAAGAGCAAAGGGGCTTGGAATGGGCAGGATTGTAGTTGATGAACTTGAAATTTATAAGGAGCTCTTTATAAGAAAGGATAAAATTGACTCTAAGAATTATATCACAAAAGCGGGCGAAATTCTTGAGAATGAATGGAGCAGAATTAAGGATGCATTCTACTGACTATCCACTGAATAATCTTTATCAAAATATAAAAGAAATTATACAAAAAGAACTAGAAATAAAATGTAAGACACAAAAAGACCTTGATAAAAATCTGTCAAACATTATCTTTAATTTTTCATTAGAATATCTCAAAAGAATTAGGATGGGCCACGAAGTGAATCAAGAACTCACAAAGCGTTTACTACTTGATTCGCTTATAAAGCAAAGGATATTTGAAAAATGCAGTTGGGTTGATGTGGATAAACTTTCCAATATGATACACTTTATTTTACAGAAAAATACACAAAATCTCCGAGAAACACTTAGCTATGCCGCTTTAAAATCAAAAAACCCAACAATTAAAATTTAAAACATGGACCAAAAAGGTTCCTTTCTTGCTCAACTTTGCAGATATAGCGAAAAATCACTGAGAAAGGAGGATGAAGATTATTTGGTACAAGTGATTGAAACTTATGCAACTTATTGTGTTGACGAATCAAAGGAGCTTAAAGCGAACACCAGTGATGAGTTTAAAAAGATTCTTAAAGCCCAGGAAATGGCATTTGATTTCATAAAGGAGTATGTTTACGTTTTCGACGAAGAGATATCAAAGGAAAAATGAGTGATTTCGCAAAAGGTATGGTTTTTACAGTCAACTCTAAACAAAGAGTGTTGGGATTGCTTGCTAGCTATCTTTTACAGATACCTTTACTTCTCGAAAAGAGATGTAACGCAATTATCTTTTTATTTACATATGTGGTTTACGTCAAAATAAGCGAACAAAGTAAACGTGAGTCAAGAGACGAAAAGACGTGGCAGTTGATGCGTGTCTTAAAAGAATTTTTGACTAGACGAATTACTGTTTATAATGAAAGTTTAAATTTTGAGCGCATAAGAAATATGATTGCACATAATGGTTTCGGCTTAATCGAAGTAAGGGATGTTGAGATTTCAGAGTTGTCTATTGTCATTTGTGAAATTGCAAGTTTTTTGTCTGCGAATGAATGCCTTTTAAAAGGATAGAATGCTTTAAGACTCACTTTAAATAAAAATTCCCAAGAATCATACTAAGAATCCTAAATAGCAACTCGGGGTGAAACCTTAGCTGTGGATATTCTAAATGATATAAAGAACTTCGTGAAGTGAAGGAGTATAGCGATGCGAAAGAAACTCGAGCATGTTTTGCGCTAAGAAATCCAAACTATTTTAAATGTTCAAAAAGCGCTGTTAAAGGGAGGCTACAACGTGGTAAATATGAGAAGCCACAGAGATTCTGATACCGGATTCTTGGGTTCTATCCAATGTGCCTTAGCCAAGACTTTTTACAGGTCAAAGTCACATTGAACTAGTCAAGGTTCGTACAACACTTCTATACAAACCCACCACAATTCGATTATAGTTGTTCGTCACACTTTTGACGATTTAGTAAAATATTTTTAATAAATGGTTAATAGCCACCCATGTTAAACATGCTTATACCAAGAGTAACTGTGGTAAAGATGCCTATACCAAAGAACGAGCATGTCAAGCTGTACAAGAAAGAAAAGAACCCAAGGGTTTAGGAAAGGCTTCAGGCAATCATTCTGCTTAATGAAAGAAGATCAACGGAAGAGATTGCTGAAACACTGAAGAGGAGCATAAAGAGCGTTGAAAGTTGGATAAAGTCATGAAGCAAAGGAGGATATGAAGAGCTCATTCTGAAGTTCACCGGAGGGCCAAAGCCAATGCTCAGCAAAGAGGAAGGGAAAAGGTTCTGAAAGAGATAGAGGGAAAGGGGTACACCATGGGAAGTAATGGTCTACGCAAATACAACGAGAGGGGTTAACAATACAGAGAGGAAGTCCTCAGGAGAAAGAAGAAGGTAAAGTACGGTAAGGCATACAAGGTCGAAG
>NEXD01000192.1 GCA_003019595.1 Candidatus Marsarchaeota G1 archaeon BE_D | reverse complement strand
AACCTGAATGTTCTTTCTTACCTCAATAGAAAGCGATCCAGTTCTTCAACAACTTTTGTGATATAGTAGCTTTCAACAAAAGCGCCCAGAGTTTCCTCTAAACCGCCTACTTGCTTCTTAAAGCTCAAAAACTGCTCCGCAAGTGTGTTGAAATCCTGCCTTTGGCGCTCAATCTCTAGCATAATGGCCTCAAATCTCTTGTTGTCCTCTTCAACTTTGCGGTTAAAGTCTTCTCTTAGCGCGTTAAGGTCTTGTCTTAAAGACTTGAGCTCCGCAACTATACCCTCAAATCTCTTGTTGTCCTCTTCAACTTTGCGGTTAAAGTCTTCTCTTAACCTTTCTAAGTGCTCCAGCACCTTTAAAGCGTCAAAAGTTGTGACGTAGCTCCCTGTTAAAATCGAGTATTTCTTGGCGTAGCTCAGGGTGTTCTCTTAGAACCTTGGGAAGTAGCCTTACCAACTCCTCCTCTAACACGCGCGTTCACACTATTTTATTCATTCGTGCTTAAAAGTTTTGTTGAGACTTAATGAGTTTAGCCTTGAGTTCTTGAAACTCTTCTTCCGTGATTACACCCTTTTCGCGTAGTTGTGCAAGTTTTTCAAGCTCTTCTGCTACACTAACGTTTTGAACTTGAGCGTTCACCCTTCCCGCTTGTCCTCCTATTAGAGAAGCTATCCTTTCCGCTTTTTCCGAGTCTATTGCGTCGATTTCGCCAACCCCACCCTCTCCCCATTTGATGACCGCGCTTTTTCCCCCTTCTAAACCAGCCGCGGTGATTTCTAGCGAAGTAGAAAGAAGTCCTTTTTTCACTCGCACACCAGTTATTTTGTCATAGGGTATTATCGTGATATCCGCCCTTAATCCGAGCGTGTAAGGGTCTCTGATAATTAGCCTTCGGTCTGTTGCGTAAATCGTTCCTGGATTGATGAACTTTCCGCCTCTTTTCCAGCGTGATTGGGTTGCAACCACGAGAACGCGTTCCCCTGGTAAGAGAAACTTTTGAATCTTTTTGATGTGTTGAGAAAGCTCTTTTTCTTCCATAAGTTTGTAACGCGTATCAAATATAAAACTTGTGGCCACACTATTACAAGCTTTGTCGTTTGAAGTTTTTTAATTTTGTCTTTTGTGTTTGAATTTTTCTGATTTAACAAAAATTTGAATGATATATAAGCGCGATGCCAATTAATGTCAAATTCTCTTCAACCCCTTTGATTGCTAAAACTTCCACTGGAAAATGAGCGACATCATGTGAAAATTGAAACTCTAAAACTCTTAAAATGTTTAAGAAATGCAAACAGAGTCGAAGCATGGGTAGACACTTTAAGCCAGCTGGTTCTTAGCTCAAAAACGCGCTCCGATTTGTAACTCGCGTAGCTCAAAAGAGCGATGAGAGGCGCACTATTTGGATCCGTTCCAATACCTGTCAAAATCCCACCGAGATTTTGAGCAAAGTACCAAACAAAAACCAAATAGGATATCACAACGACAAAGCCACGCTTTTTTATTATAAGAAGACTTGAAATAAAATTCAAAAGAATTTCCAGCAAATTCATGAGCACTGGATAAGACGAAGCGAAGACCTTGACAAATTCAATACTAGGAACAAGCTCTTTTGGAAGAGCATCGCCACTGAAAACCGCAGACTGAAAGTTTTGAGTGAACATCACCGAGTCAAATTGCAGAAAAGAACAGGCAAGAAGGAAGATTCCAGCAAAACAACGAAGTTGTGGACATCTTTCCCAAAAGATTAAGATCAACGAAAGCCAAAAGTAAAGTAGCGCAGCGCCAGGAAAACCCAAAAGAACGCTTGGCGGTGTTACAAATATACCACCAAAACCCTCTCCAAAAACCCATACCAAAAAAGACCAAGCACAAGAAAGCGTAAGAGCGCTTTTGTGGTACACAATTACCAAAAAACCGAGTAATGCTTGAACGCAGAACACGAAAAGGTTGAACACAAAAACGTGTGAAAGGATTAAGGGGTAAAGTGTGCCAATAAAAAACGCTTTAAATGGCAAACTCTCAAAGGCTGGTAAAACCACCTCTTCTGGAAAGAGCTTGGTGAACATCAATGGCTGTAGCTGAAGCGTTGCGTCTAACAGCCACAAAAATT
>NEXD01000191.1 GCA_003019595.1 Candidatus Marsarchaeota G1 archaeon BE_D | reverse complement strand
CAGCGGCGCCTGCCGGAGCGTCGGCCGCATAACCGTAAACTACGGGGAACGGCTTCCACCCGCCGCTAGAAGAGTAAAACAGTGAGAGAGAAAGCGATGCGTTGAGAACGCCGGCCGCGCTGATGTTGAGGATTGGCCCTGTCGAATACCCCGAAAGGTAAAGCACGGGACTGCCGACAGAGACCGAAAGCTCGGTGCCGAGGAGCGCCCCCTTCCGAACGGCGGAAAGGGCGAGTAGCTTTCTCCCGTCCACCCGCCGAGCGCCGCCGAAGAAAGCGAAGGAAGAATGACGGTTGCGTTGTCTACCGAACCCGAAGCCGAAAAGTGGAGCGCAAAGCCGGTGCCCTTTCCCACCGAAAGCCAGATGGAAAGGAAGAGCGGGAAGGTCGTGTTGCGCTTCTCTTCGAAGAAGTAAATCTCCTCACGGGGCGGCGGCGGGTAGGCGTAGCTCGTCCTTTCGAGCACCGACCCTTTTCCGACGACCCCAGAAGAGAACACCTGGGCGACCCCCGTTGCGTTCACGATGAAGTCACCGAGCGCTTTACCGACCACGTCGAAAACGCCCGCATAGAAGAACTGAAGGCCTCCATCAGAGGTTTCGGCGACCACGGATGTGAGAAGAAGAAGCGTTGCGTTATCGGTCGTGCATTTGTAGTAGCCGCACGGCTGCGTCCCGTTTGCATGGATATAGGAAGCCCGGACGAGCGCGCCGACGCCGCCCGTCGGAAAACCGGGAGAAGGCGGGTATGCGGAAATTCCAGGCGTGCCTGAAGCCGGGTTCGCTTCCGCGTATGAATAGAAGGCGTCGTAGAACACCGTGGCGTTTCCTTCGAAAATCAGGTAGTAGACGCCCGGCTGAAGAGAAGGAAAGAAGTAGCTCAGGTTAGGCGGCGTGTTTTCCATTTCAGAGGAAAACAGCGTGCGGGCGGCCGTTGCGTCGTAAAGCACGAAGCGGACTGGTGCGCTTGAGCCGAACGTGACGTTCAGGGAGAAGGGCGAAAGCGCGGTTTCAGGAGGCGAGCGAACCGAAAAGCTCAGAGACGTGCGCCCGAACCCCCTTTCTTCAAGGGATGACGAGAGGTTCGAAAGGGGGCGAAGAAGAAGGAGTAGGAAACGACGGATGGCTCCTGCGCCTTTAACACGAAGTAGCAGCCGGCGCAGAGCTCAAGGCCGCCGGAGGCGTAGGAAGAGGAAAGGGAAAGCCTGAGCTTTGAACCCTCTCCAGTTCCGTAGTGGAGGGGGTGGGTCGAGTTAAAGCGGAAGACCAGAAAAGTCGGAGAGGTCACAGGAGGGTAGGCGTACAAGTAGCCTCCGCGGGGAAGGGAGGCCGAACCAGAAGGAGGAACAGGAGTGGGTGCTGAAGCCGCGTGAACCGCTGCCGCAAGGAAGAGCAGGACTAAAAGCGGCAGAATGCGTCTCATACCACTTTTATCGGAAAAAATTTAAGAATTAGTCTCGCGCCGACAAAGCGAACGACAAGCCTCACCCCTTCAAGGGGGCTGCCGCGCTCTGCACAGCGACGAGTGAAGAAAGCAGAAAAATTAAAAACGCGGTTCTAGACTTTGATAGGCTCAAGCTCTAGCTTTACGCCCTTCACTCGCTTAAACGTAACGAAGCGGTAATGTTTTCCTTTGACTGTTACTTCCGCTTCTTTCTCATCGGCGACCTCGGCCATTTCAGCCCAAAGAGGGTGAAGTCCTTCTTCCTCTACGAGCCTCATTATGACGGAGAGTGGCGCGACGACAACAAGGTCGGAGCAACCTGAACTCTTGTATCGCTCCGCAATCTCTTTTTGCTGAGGAGAAAGGCTCTGGGTCGATTATGAGTTCAACTTCCTCATTGAAAATTCTTTTTAACTCGTGTAGCTGAGAGAGTAAAGGTGCGTGACGAGAAACCCAATATATTTTCATGCTTCCTCACTTTTCACTGTGGTAGCGTTTAATATGTCTAAAAACGTATGTCGCGCCAACTGGTAACCCACAGAAAGGACACTTTATTGTGTATTTTTTAGGGGTCGGCATTTCACTCACTTCCTTTCAAACCCAAAACGCGCTTCCTTAATAGTGGTCGGGGGTGTCAGCATCGAACGCGTTAGAGATGTAGACTGTCATGGCTACTCACCACT
>NEXD01000190.1 GCA_003019595.1 Candidatus Marsarchaeota G1 archaeon BE_D | reverse complement strand
CGCTTTCTTTTTCAACCCACACGGGTACACACATAGACGCTCCTTATCACTTTGACGAAAAAGGTACACCAGTCAATTTACTTGATTTGTCTATCTTGGTGAACTACGGAGTTTGTTTATCTCCTAGCATCAAAAATAAAGAGATTAGTGTACAAGATTTGAAATCTCTTTGGAAAGAAGAGTATGATGGAAAAACCGTACTGATTAACACTGGTTGGAGCAAAAAAAGAGCTTTCACAAAGGAGTTTCTTTTTGAATTTCCAGGACTGTCTTTAGAAGCCGCTGACTTCCTTCTTGAGCATAAGGTTAGGCTAATTGGCATAGACACGCTGAGTGTTGAGCCATACGAACATAAAGACTTTCAAGTGCACAAAAAATTGCTAGGCCATGGTGTGGCTTTGATAGAGGATCTTTATGGCTTGGATCAACTTGTTCAAGAAAAGATATATCTCATCGTGGCACTTCCTCTTAAGCTACAAGGTGCAAGCGGAAGTCCTGCACGAGTTTTGGCACTAGAAGTGTGACATTTATGAGCGAAAGGTTAAACAACATCGAGTTAAAGACGGTCGAAGAGACAAAAAACAAGATTCAAAATGGGAGTTTGCCTATGGAAAAGCATATCGAAGGAGAGTTTAGACTTAATGGTAGTCCTATGTTTGTTGCCGAACTTAAATCTGATTACTCCAACTTCATAGTGGCCGCTGACGAGCCAAAAATACTTGGAGGACAAGGGGTACACACGACTCCACTTAGTTATCTTCTATTTGGAGTTATGGCTTGTTATGCCTCAACTCTTGCAATTCAGTGTGCTCTTGACAAAGTGAAATTAAACACGCTAAAACTGAAGGGTCATCTTTTTTACGACTTAGCCCCTGTTCTTACGGAATCTAATTCACCGATAATTAAAAAACTAATACTAGAAATAGAAGCTGACAAAGATATAAGAGAGCAAATAAACAAGGCAAATGAAAAGTGTCCAGCTCTTTACGCAATAAAAAAACCTATTGAAGTTCAAACACACCAGATTTTATGATTACTTTTTAATCAATTAACTTTTTAAATTACGTATGTTGCGTTTTCAATAGAGGATGTATCATTAAGACCTGAAAAACCTATGGAATGATTTATATCAAAGATAATGTGTCCGAATTGGTGGTGAGTATGGTTCCATGCACGTAAAATCGTTATCGGGTATCATCTCAAAAAAAGTAATCTTTGATCTCCTTTCATGACTCAAGATAAGATTTCTTTAGGACAGTTTCCAATCTACAGTTCAACGAATTCATTTTTAACCGCTGCTAAACGCTTTAAGCACCCCCGTCTAGCAACGCAGGAACACTCTTAATCCCGATTTTTCACTTACGGCTTCTCGGACACAGATATGCTTCTCTGAAGTGACATCAAACAATGCTGTCCAGATGAGTTCATATGCACCACCTCAAGTATACCAGTGAAAAGCTCCAAAAACTCGAGAAGGTGTGTGAAGAGCGTTTCCTTGGGTGTTGTAGAAGCTTCTTGTCCCTTGAGGTAAGGCTCTACAGAGCTTCTCGAACGTTTGGTGCGCGTGGTTTTTGAAGCTCTTTTCACTCTTGGTACCGTGTTCCACGGTGTGTGAGGATAACAGAATCATCCAAGCACCTTGTTTTGAGCCTCCGAAGGAATCTGAGTTTTTGTGTTGTTCTTGTGACAAACCGAACCAAATGGGTTTTCTTGTCTTTGCGTCCACCACAACCCACGCGTACAGTGGTCGACCGCCACACTTCACAATGGTTTCGTCAACTACAATAAATACTCACAAGGTGTCAAAGCTCAGTTTCGCCACAACTGAGTCCACTCTTCTATACTCGGGTTTGAAACTCTGAAGCAACGCAAAGAAACTAGAAGTTTTTCTGAGACTCCAAAAGCGTTAACCAAAAGCTTGAGCTCGAACCTCTTTTTGTTTCTTAACAAGTTTAAATTCTTGAAGTTGAAAACATGGTGGGCGCCACGGTTTGTAAATCGAATTCGTGGGACCCACCACTTAAGGCTTATCTGGTCAGCATCATAATATACTAATAATCAGAGATTGCAAACTTGGATAAAGTGTCCTAAAAGTAGTGTTAAAGAAGGGCTTACTTCATCATTCCTATC
>NEXD01000189.1 GCA_003019595.1 Candidatus Marsarchaeota G1 archaeon BE_D | reverse complement strand
CATAAGTCTATTATACACATAAGTCTATTATACACATAGGTGACGTGTTTTGCGCGAAACCACAAACGATGCGCTTGAGCTCACGCGCGAAGTGGTGTCCAGGCTGGATCGGCTTCCGCTCACAAACTTCCACTGGCTTGTGATCATCGCCGCAGGAATTAGCTCGTTTTTTGATTACTACAACTTTAGCGCGATGTCTTTTGTGATTTACTCGGTTAAGCAACAGTTTGCGCTGACACCTTTTCAAACGAGCTTGGTTCTTTCCTCAACTTTCGTGGGCGCTTTTGTCGGCGGGATTACCGCGGGTTACCTTGCGGATATTTTCGGAAGAAGGCGCTGGTTTCTGATCACGCTTTCTTTGATCGCGATCGGCGCCCTCTCAGTGGGCCTTTCCGTGAACTACTATCAGCTAATCGCGTCTTTGTTTTTGATGGGTTTTAGCATCACAGGAGATTACTCGATCGCCGAAACTTACATTTCCGAGTTTGTCCCTCTGGTATGAGGGCAAAGGCGATGGGGATTGTGGTCGGCGTTGCGTCCACCGCTTTTCTTTTCACAGCGCTTGTAGGTTCTAGAATCCTCAGCGTGTCGCCCGTTTTCGGTTGGAGGGTTATATTCTTCATAGGAGCGGTGATAGCCTTAGCGGTGTTGCTCGTTCGAAAGCTTGTCCCCGAATCCCCGAGATACTACGCGCAAAAAGGAATGAAGGAGCTTGCTCTAAAAGCGCTCGAAAGCATCGAGCAAAGAGCTAGAAAGAGCTACGGAAGGGAGCTCCCACCACCATCTTCTGTTAAAATTGTGATAAGCGAAAACACAACAAGCTTTCGCGAGCTTTTCAAAAGGGAGTACTTAAGCCGCACACTACACTCTTCTTTGGCTTACGTGTTTGATTCGATGGGCTTTTACGGCTTCGTGACATTTCTGCCCCTGATACTTGTTTCAAAGGGTTTCACGATCGTGAATTCGCTTTTTTACATCGCGCTAGCTGACATAGGTGCGATAATCGGTGGCGCTGGTTTGTACCTAATAGGCGAAAGAGTTGAAAGAAAGGATTTGATGGCGCTTTCTGGTTTGATAATTGCGGGTAGCACTTTGGCGCTTGCGTTTTCGATAAACCCACTTTTCGTTGTCGCTTTTGGTTTTATCGCAAGCTTCTTTGACCAGTGTAGCTATGCGGCGTTGTCGATATACCTTGCGGAAATATTTCCTACGCGAATAAGAAACACTGGAGTGGGTTTTGCAAGCTCGATGGCGCGAGTGGTGAGCATTGCGGGCATCTTTTACTTGGGAGTTGCTCTCTCTGGCAAACCGGTGCTACAGCTTAGCTTTATCGCGACATCTTGGTTGGTTTACAGCGCGATTTTATACTTGTTCGGTATTAGGGTGAATAACAGGGTGCTTGAAGATGTTTCACCGTGAGCTGACCGAACAAGTCACAAAGGAGCTAGAAGGCATATTCGGTTCGAAAAACGTTCGACTCGACGAACCGACAAGAAGAGCTTTTTCGCTTGACTACTCTTGGTTTTCTCCGCTACTCAAAAAAAGCGTTGAGCACACTCTTTGCGACGCGGTGGTTTTTGCAGAACACACCTCTCAAATACGCGCTCTTTTAGAGCTTGCACACGAAAAGAGAATTCCCGTGGTGGTAAGAGGTGCGGGAACGGGAAATTACGCGCAGTGCGTTCCGCTAAAAGGAGGTGTGGTTTTGGACATTACACGCATCAAAGCGAAAATCGAGTTTGAAGCGAACGAAGTTTTTGTTGAGCCAGGGGTGAGACTCGGTGAGCTCAAAAGCGCCGCTGAAAAGAGAGCGCTTACGCTCAGAACGTATCCGAGCACGTACATCGTGTCCACGGTTTCGGGTTACATCGGCGGTGGCTCTGGCGGGGTAGGCTCTGTTGAATTCGGAAGCCTGTGGGAAGGAAACGTCTCTCAGGTTGTGCTTGTGACACCCGTAAAAGGTGAGATTCTGATAAAGGGAAAGGCGCTACTTGGCGTGATACACGCCGCAGGAACCACAGGGGTTGCCACGCAAATCGGTTTGCCGCTTTGCGAAAAACCCGAGCTTGTGGGCTTCGTTTCAAGCTTTAAAACGCTAGAAGACTCGGTGAGCTTTTCACTCGAACTAGCAAAAACAAAGGG
>NEXD01000188.1 GCA_003019595.1 Candidatus Marsarchaeota G1 archaeon BE_D | reverse complement strand
AGGAACATCAATGTGGATTACATATGCTTTTCTATCTGTTACTATTCCTCGTAGTGGAGCAGATTGGGTTTTTCAGAGTAGAATTTTGATACCTAGCGTTGCTGCTTCAATAATTATTGGTGATATATTTTATTTAATATATTGGGTGGTCTTCGGCACATTTTATGCGGTTGCTGGTGGAATTGGACCCTTTTTCGTTACAATAGGTGCATTTTATCATAATCAAATATGGATGAACTTTGGAACGTGGATAGGATCGGGTGTAGGTTTGAGTTTCTTTATCGCAGGAATAATTATTCTTGTTTTAGCAGGAATACAATTAATCTTACCAATTAGATTCTATGCAAAGGTCCAATGGTTTCTTATGGGTTCAGTAATGGCAGGGATTACTGCTACAATTTTGGTATTTAGCTTAACGCCGCATAACCTGTTCGTTGAAAAATTTAATGAATTTTCAACTTTGTTCGTTAGTAGCCCTGATTATTATCACCAAGTGATTAATTCAGCAACCTCGAATGGTCTAATTTTAAGAAGTCATATAAGTCTATTTGATCAATTTGGAATTTTTCCTGTAACATGGTCTTTATTGGCTTGGGCCTTCTGGAGTGCACAATTTAATGGGGAAATTAGGGGGGCCAGTTCTTTAAAGAATCAAACTATAATTATGCTTGGTTCAGGATGGTTTACAGCTATTATATGGATTTTAATGGCTTATACTCTTATACGCATGGCAAGTTGGCAATTCGTTACTTCAGCAAGTTACTTAACTCTTACGGGAAACTTTGGAATACCAATTGGAGCCTATATTACAACGTACCTTGCAGCTCTTAGTGGTTCCTCGCTAAACATTATTATCTTAATTTCTTTATTATTGATTATGATAGCATTTATAGCCAATGGATATCAAATTTTTTATAACACGATCGGTGGACCCATAAGATTAGGATTTTCAATGGCTTTTGATAGAGTACTACCAGATTTGTTTACTAAGGTATCTGAACGTTGGGGAACTCCTTTGAATTTTACTATTTTAGCCTTGATAGTAGCAGCTGGAGAACTTTGGGCTGCTGCATTTTATCCACAATATGCCCCACTCATCATCCCAGCGACTCTTTCAAGTGGAGCTATACCTTATATGTTTACAAGCGCCGCTGGTGCTTTATTACCATTTAGAAGACCTGAAATTTACAAATCATCACCAATTTCAAATTATAAAATTGGAAGTCTTCCATTAATAACTCTGACTGGAGTAATTAGTTTATTATTTAATGCACTTGTGGCTTATTATTGGCTTAGTGTTCCTGCACTTGGATTATATAATTATGGCGTACTGATTTTTGTAATGGGCGCTTACGTGTTTGGTGCAATATGGTACTTAGTTTTTAAGAGTTATAGAAAGAAACAAGGAATAGAAATTGATTTAGCCTTTAAGGCTATTCCACCTGAGTAAGTTCTTTATCAAATGATATAGTAATATACTTTTAACCCTTTTTATAATTCTTTTGGATACTCAGCTCTTGGACAGATAAGAATATCAGACAAAGGTTAATGAACGGACCCCTACTAGCTTTTTATGCAAACCCTATTAAAAAACTGAAGTAATAGGTATGATACATCCTCAATAAAAATCTAAGAAAAAGCGTGTCATATTTGCATCGCGGGTCATCAGGAAGGTAAAGCATGAGATACTCCCATCTTAAGTGGACAAGGGCTACTGCTTCTAGATAAGACTCACTGCCATGAGGGAGAGGAGGTTTAAAGCCCTTGAGACGAAAAAGTAAACATGAAGTGTATGAGTGGCTGCGAATGCACAAGTGGTAACAAAGGACGCGAAGTTCCTTCGACGCTTTTCTTCAGCACTCAAGAATTATACTAACAAGTTGTCAGAGGTTCTTGGTATAAACTCTTAAAACTGCTTAGATCACCATTAGAGAAAGGATAGAGAGGTTCTTCGGTTAAAGAGAAGGACAATTTTTGCGAACATCAAAAGCTGCGCATAAGATTAACAGCTTTCAACCAGTTTGCAACTAAATCATAAAGAATATGGTGTACCTCCGGTGTTCACGAAGTAATTCTTATCCTTTCAATATATCCCAATATTATGATAAGGATTTCGAAAAAGCGAATCATTCTAACATGTTATGA
>NEXD01000187.1 GCA_003019595.1 Candidatus Marsarchaeota G1 archaeon BE_D | reverse complement strand
TCGGCAACACCGACCCGAAAGCACGCTTTGGAATTCTAAAGAAAAAAAGTGGTACCCTTAAAAAATCATGGTTATACGAAGAGCATTTACACTATGTGTGAACCACACGATTTACGGTTCAATTTTTAACACAAAACACGTCACGAACGAAATGATTCACTAGTAAAATATGAAAGGCGCTTTTTTGGACGGTCAAAACAATTTTTTCGAAAAGTTTTTAGTTTCTCACGCATTTCACAGGCGTGGGCCAAGGTAAAAGCTTGCTCATCACTTCCATAGGAAACCCTCTTGCATACAAACCCACGACCTATTCTTATCAAGGTAAAAGCAAGAAAGGGTGCGTGTCGAGCGTTGTTTTCGACGACGTGAACACGGTTTTCTTCGTTGGGCTTGCGAGTTTCACTGACGTTCAAACAAAAACGCAGGGTGCATGTTCTTCCTCAAAACAAAATAATGAATGCGCTACCGAAATGCTCGATGTTTTAAAGGATTATCAAGGGAAAAAGTATAACAGCTACACCCAGTTGGAAAATGACGCTGAGGAAGCGCTTCAAAAGTACGCGGAAAACAAATTCCGAAACGTGCACGCAATAGTCATTCCGCCACTTGGAAAACCAGGCGAAAACTACACCTTCCGCTTTCCACCAGACACCGCAAGCACGATGCTACTACTCAAACTGTATCAAAAGTGTGGGGAGGATGTGTTCACAAGGATTGTGGTTGACCTCACACACGGCGTGAACTTTCTTCCAACGCTTTGTCTAAAAGTTGCAAAACTAATAAGCGAAATAATGCTTGTGAGGTCTCAGGACAAAGTTGTTATCGAAGCGTACAATGCGGATCCTTACAAAGAAAACGTAGCGGAACAGGAAGTGAACCTAGTTCACAGAGAAGTCGTGGAAAACCTGACGTATTACACACTTCTACAAGAGCAAAAACCGGTGGAGGGCGGGGATTTAAGGCGGCTAAACCAAGAGGATTTAAGGGGGCTAAACCCAAACCAAGACGAAATAAATAAGATGCACAGCGCTTCGAAATACTTGTTAAAAACGCTCGCCTACCCGTATCCACTGGCACTCGCGTACGCTTCAGAATATTTTAAGAAAAACAGCAACCTAAACGAGTTAAACACTTTGGTCAACCGAGTGCTTGAAAGCGTAGAGTGGAGCGACAAAACAGCGAAAACACAATATAAAATCAACACTTTGAGCGTTTTCCAAATTATTCTCGCCCACGAAGTTTCAAAAAAAGTGAGCGAAATAGCGGAGTGGTGTGACGGATACACGCTTAATTCCGTAAAAGACCTCGCACAGCTTTACAAATTGGTGGCGAAACCCTATTCCATATTGATCGAACACGAAATCAGCGAAATAGAAAAAAGACTAAAAAGCGACTTTAAGGGCACACTAGGAGAGCTCTACGGGGATAAAGACACATCAAACCAAATGGACAAAAGAATAATGGTCGCGCACGCGGGTTTTCAGAAGGAATTCGTGTACATAGAAGGGGGGAAAGTCGCGTATTACCACAACAACCAAAAAATGGATCCCAAAAACGATGAGCACCAAAAGCTACTAAGAGGTCTTATATCCGCAACCTTTTAACGCAGTTCATCCGATTGAACCATTGGTCCAAAAGAGGATAAATAGAGAAAAAGAGAAAAAAGTGCATGCTAAGAGGCTACAAATTGGTTTTGGAAGGCCCCACGGTTTCCGTGGGCTTTGTGGTAGAGTGCGTAGCGCAGAGCATGGGACTCTTTGCAAACGACCCGACAAAAAGAAAACTCGGAAAGCTCGTCCACGAAAAAGTGGAGCAAGAGCTCAAGGGCTCAAAAGCGGTGGCAAGTGTTGAAGAGGTTTATGAGTCGAGAAATCTTGGTTTGAGAGGCGCACCAGACTTGGTCTTGAAAGACGGAACGCCTGTCGAAATAAAAAGTGGCGCAGTGCCACAAAAAGGGGTTTACTTTTTGCACAGGGTTCAGCTGTGCCTTTACGCGTTGCTACTTGAGGACGTTTTGGGGTGGGACATCGACCGCGGCTTTGTGTACTACGCGAAAACCAAGGAATGGAGAGAGGTGACACTTGATGAACAAATCAGAAGAAAAAGTTTAAAGCTATTGATGAAAGCAAAAAAGCTTAAAGCCAAAAAGGAGGTGTGCAAGGT
>NEXD01000186.1 GCA_003019595.1 Candidatus Marsarchaeota G1 archaeon BE_D | reverse complement strand
TCGCTTTGGCCACAACCTTTTTCGCTTCCTCAATCGTTTTTTTGTCAACGCCAATACTTTCTATTATCTGAAACATATAAGTGAGAAGCTGAGTGAGAACCACTAAGTCTTCTGCTGGAGAAAGCTCGTCTTCTGCGATTATAGAAAAAATTTTGTTGAAGGTTTGTGTAATTTTTTCATCACTCATTTAGCTCACCGCTATTAATAACGCGAGCGCTAAGGAAAAGGCTAAAACCAAACCGAGTTTAACAGCGTCTTTGGTTCTCATGCTCACTCCCCTCCTCGGGCTTCCACACACTTTCCGATTGCAGTTTGCAACTTCTGTAACGCTTCTTTGTCTGTAAGAAGCTCTTCAAACGGGTTGATGAGCTCGTCACACCACCATTCATAAACGTCCTTTGCACGGTGTAACAGATATGTGGCCGGGTCACGTAGACGCTTAACTTTAGCACCCAGTGCCTCCTTCAAGGTGACAATGGCGTGGGGGTACTCAATCACGCGGCGTTTTTTGTGGTAGCTTGTATGATCGCTCACAGCATACTGGTACTTAACATTGCCGTTAAGCGTTGCTACAAGAAATGTGTCATTTACGCCACGGAAAACGTACACTCTGACCTCTCCGAACTCAGTGTTGTAAGTGAAAATAGGGGGTATGAGAGGAACATTCTCACTCAGTCTACTCCACCTCTTGCAATGTAAAAAGCGATTTTTTCCCTTGCTTTTTGAAGGATTTGCTTTTCCTCTTCCGTCATGCTGTTTAGTTCCTCAATTTTTAAAAGAATAATAAGCACTTTTGTCACAACAGCAATGTTTTCCGCGGTTGAAAGCTCGTTTTCAGCGAGAATATCCAGTATTCTATTTGTTTCTTTGTCCATCTTTTCTAAGTCACTCATCCTCTACACCTTCCAAAACATCGTAAAGGAAACCGCACTCAGTACACTCGAAGAGTGATGTGTCGCCATCAAACTGTGGATAGTGGACACGCACACCTTTGCCTCTGCAATAAGGACAAGCCATGCTCACTCACCTATTTTTCTGAGAAGACCTAGCTCCCAGTGTCCGGCGTTTACGTGTTGCATGATTTGCCCCTTATCCTTTGGGTCAATTCTAGGGCTCCCAGGTGGGAGCACTAAGCGAAAAACAAGAGCCTCATCTCCCCTGTTCATTTTTATTGTTATTCTGTTCACAGCCACAGGGTGACCGAGAAGAAGGGAGAGAGCGCTAGCAGTCTCCTCGTAGCCTATCGTTGAAATCACGTCGTTACTGTACCACTCGCGCGCTTGCTTCGGGGTAATCAGTCGGTACTCGTACACTCCGGGTGTGGTAATCACCGCGGAGTTCAACAAATATTTCACTTTTTCTCACTACACTTTCGGATGTGCTTCTCTAAGTAAGTCGCTGAATACTTCTTACCGCACACTGGACATTTTACAAGCGGGTAGATCCGTATCCCTGCCATTCTAATCACCTCGCTCATCACCATAGAAAATACTAGAAAGCAAATCATTCAGCTTTCTCGTTGCTTCTCTGTCCTCGAACAACACCATGAATGGGTTTGGTGTAGCCTCGTTTTCATCCTGAAACCGCTCGATTGCGTCACTAATTAAATAGCGGGCAACGTTTGCATAATTAATGGTAGAAACACTATATGCCTCGCCGTTCAGAGTCATAACTGCTATTGTTCGTATTTAGAGTTTTGAACAAATACACTGAAATCACCCCATAGACTGTTGCGTATGAAAAAACGGGGGTGAGTTCGGGAACACTGAATGAAACTTTGTTCTCACTCATTCTCCTCACCCTCCTCATAGGCGCGGGCGTAAAACACCAGGTCATCGAAAGCCGCTTCGATCTCTTCGTCTGTCAAAGGACGCTCGAACGCTGTTTCAGACTCTGCTAAGTATTCGGAGTCCGCTTTTGATAGCACTTTCCCGCGGTAAATTAAAAAACCGCGGGCGTCGAAGTAAGCTCCTCGACTAGCGGCGTACTCCCGAAACCTTCGCACATTTTCCATAAAAATCTCGCTCATGCTCGCTCACCTTGCAAAATCCTGGCGGCAATTCTCGCTCGCGCTCGTAATAGTGCCTGTTCGCTGATTCCGCTTCTCTCTAAAAGCGTGTTTATCAGTTTTATTAGAATTGTGATATTGTCTGACACTGTTAAATT
>NEXD01000185.1 GCA_003019595.1 Candidatus Marsarchaeota G1 archaeon BE_D | reverse complement strand
AGTCCCTGAATGGGTTAAGCCCACTCAGACCTATTGCCACATTAATCTGACCTTCCCTGAGCGTCCTACCATGAGTGTCCGAAATTATAACCGCGACGTTTTTACCAGTTTTGTTTTTGATGTACTCCTTGAGCTTTTTTGCGGATAGGTCTGGGTCTTTGGGCAATAAGAGCACGGTGTTCTGCGTTCCGTCAACGTTCGACACGTCAATTCCCGCGTTTGCGCACGTTATACCGTGTTTTGTTGTGACTATAAGATGGCCTGGTGCCACATACTCCACGCTTTGAGACTCCTGAAGCACGAGCTCGACAAAACGTGGGTCTTTGCCACAAACTTTTGCGATTTCCAACGCCCTTTGAGAAGGAACAACACGAGCCAAATCAACCGTCATTCCTTCAACCTTTGAAACCACCTTTTGTGATACGACGAGCACATCACCGTTTTCAATCGGAACATTCATTCTTGAGAGAGCCTTCAAAATCTCTTCGCCTAAATTGTCACCCGCTTTAAATTCAGGAAGGCCTGTGACACCTATCACTTCAAACTTTGGGTAGTCCATCGTGAAGCATAAAGCCGTCCCACTCATTAACCTTTCGAGTTTGTGGTAAGATTAATGAGCTATCGAATAGTAGTTATTGTATGCACGTTTTGATCACGTTTGGGTTGGCTAGCTTGGCCGCTTTGATCGGGCTTATCATACTGTGGATTATTGTTTCCATTCCGGTTTATTTTGCGGCAAAACTTGTCACAGGCGGAAAATCGGGTTTTGCACAAGCGATGCTTGCGACGCTCATCGGCCCTATTGTGTTCGCAATAGTTTTAGCGATATCCTCTTTCTTTTTGGGCGTGGTGGTTGGCGCAAGCGCCACAGTTTTGGCACTCTTTCTCGCTTTTCTCGCATGGCTTGCGGTTTACAAAGGAATATTTGGAACTGGTTGGCTTGGTGCGTTCGGAATTGCGGTGATAGCGGTTGTGATTTACGCGGTATTGGACGCGCTTTTTGTGTCGCTCTTTTCGGTTAGGTTCCCAGGCCAGAGCCTTTACCCATTAAGAATTTAACATTTTAAAAGCCACTACTTAAGGCTCCTTGTATGCTACTTTGTTTAAAGAGTCATCCACTACATTATATTTGAATCGCGCTTTAAAAATTTTGATTGATTTTTAATCCTGTCCTCAGCACCTTATATGAATCTCACTCAGTTTAGCGTTACATGAAAAGTTCCTAGAAAGTCTGTGATAAGTGTGAATAGCGCTTTTTTTTGGGTTGATGTTGTTGTAGAACACCCTTGCTACATTCTTAAGGTAACCCTGAATCATCAACAGAGCTCCTATCCAAATGCTAGCACACGGGGTTTTGTAAACTCGCTCCCGCGCACCCTTATTCGGAAGGATCAAGGGGTTATCCAAGCACCTTCTTTTAAGCGTAGAAACCTGAGTGCATTACCAGTTGGTGGTGAACTAATTTTAGTTGGCCGCCTAGTATAGGCGTCAACCCACAACCACTCAAACGTAGATGAGGTTAACACTTTACCATTGTCTCATCCACTGACCGCGATTATGAGGTGCGCTTATGGTTACGTAGGGGTCGAAGCCGTAGTCAGCAGTTTCAAAAGAGTTTTTATCGTGTTTGGCAACATATATTACTTGCTCATTCGGAGTAGGATCAGGGATGTGTGTAACCGCAGAGGTCAATGCGAACATCACAAACGCTACCAAAATAAGCGAGCGCGATGCCCATCAGTATACCTCGCGAATTTATACTGAACTTTTTGTATTAATATTTTCGATAAAAGGCTGTGTCAAATTAATAGGAGAAAGCTGAAGACCTCGCGCTTTAACACACAACGTTTTGCGTTTGACTGCGGATCTAAGCGATGTGAAACGCCGCTTTAAACCTGTACGAACAAACAGGACAAACGTAAAGCCCAACGCTACTTGAGCCAAGTCTCCAAACCTTTACAGGTGAGTAAACGCTAGAGCCACACTTTTTGCACTTTGCCAAAAAACGCACCCTACACTAATAAACACAGTTCATATTTAACCATAACTGTGGGGTTGTGTCAGGGTATTTATGCACTTGATCACAATTTACGCGATAACACACGTTGACCAGCCGCAGTCCAAGCACTTAGTACACGCTTCTTGCGCCGCAAGATTCACACTACCGCAAACAGGACACCTTGAGAA
>NEXD01000184.1 GCA_003019595.1 Candidatus Marsarchaeota G1 archaeon BE_D | reverse complement strand
AAACTGTCAATGTCGCTATAGCTTTGAACAACGGTGCTACTGTAACAACAACGCTTATTGCATCCTAAATTTTCTCTTTTTTTAAATCTGTAACCCAAGAAGCCTTCTTGCCGCTTCTCTTACAATTATTAGTTTCTGTATGTCGTTTGTTCCTTCATAAGTCTTCATAATCTCAACATCCCTGAGCAATCTCTCCACGCCACCTGAAGAAACGCCGTAGCCACCGTGCACGATCATTGAGCGTAGCGCTATCCTTTCCGCAATTTCTGTGGCAAGTAGCTTTGCGATTGAAGCGGCGACAATCGCTTGATCCATTTTTGAGGATTGCATCAATGACGCCGCCCAGTAAGTGAGTAGGCGCGCCGCAGAAAGCTCCGCCAAACACTCGGCGATCTTTTCCTGAACCATTTCGTAGCTTATGATCGGCGCACCGAACGCTTGCCTTTCGATGGAATAGGAAACAAGGCGCTCTAGCGCAGCCTGAGCCACACCAACCGCTTGCGCCGCGACACCCACACGCGTGGTGTCAAAGGTTTGCATTATGTACTTAAACCCCATTCCTTCTTCGCCAATCAGGTTTTCTCGAGGAACTTCTGCTTTTTCGAAAACAAGCTCCGCGGTGTTCGACGCTCTTAAGCCCATGGTTTCAATTCTACTTACAACCCGAAAACCTGGCGTGTCTCTTTCCACGACAAAAAGAGAAATGCCCTTCCACCTTTTGTCGCTAGGAGGCGAAGTTCTTGCGCTCACCACGTAGTAGTGCGCGACACCGCCGTTTGTGATAAAGATCTTTCTTCCGCTCAAAACGTACCCTCTTTCGCTTCTTTCCGCTTTTGTGGTGATGCCCGCAACGTCTGAGCCTGCGGAAGGTTCGGTGTTCGCGAACGCGCCCGTCTTTTCCCCTCTTGCAACCGGTGTTACAAACTTCTTCTTTTGTTCTTCGCTACCAAACAGAAGAATGGGTGTTGCGAAAAGCCCCGTGCTCATAACCCTTACCGCGTACGACGCCCAAACCCTGCTTAGCTCTTCGGTCGCAAGCGCAACGCTTAGCACGTCACCGCCTTGTCCGCCGTACTCTTGAGGTATGCCCAAACCAAAAAGCCCGAACTCCTTCGCTTTGAGTAGCGCCTCTTCTGGAATCGCCCCCTCTTTTTCCCCTCTTTCCACAAAAGGAGCGACGTTTTTTTCCGCAAACTCTCTTACACTTTTTCTGAAAAGCTCGTGCTCTTCGCTCAGCTTTACCTCAAAATCTGTGACCGATTTAAAGGGCAAAACCAACTCGATCAAGTAACAAAGCTTAAGCACCCAAATAGGGTTTTTGACTGTGATGGCGCACACACTAAAAATAGAAGGAGATACACTTATACTAGAGTTTAAAGGGCTAGAGCAAGTTGCTGCTTTAAAAACAAGGCTTGAGTTCAAACTAAAAAACATTACAAAAGTGTCCACCGAGCCACACAAGTGGATTGAGGGTTTAAGGGTAGCAGGCGCTGGTCTACCTGGTGTTATCAAAGAAGGTAGCTACGTGGTTTCTGGAAAAAGGGTTTTCTTTGCGATGAGACACCCAGAAAAGTGTGTCACAATTGAATTCGAAAACGAAGAGTACGACGCGATAGTAGTAGAAGTGGACGACAGGCAAAGCGTCGTCGAACAAATCAAAAGCGCTATATCTTAAAATTGAACAACGTGAACTATCCATTACAAAGCGCTTTCTGATTCTTCCACTACCCCCCTAAGTCACAAAATAGCCAACTTATAAACTTTCCAAAACCTCGCCCCTTCTAGGGGCGGGGATTCTAAAAGTATAAATGCGAGTCTGGAAAACACTTGGTAATGCGTGTGAGGGCATATAGGTTCAGAGCGTACTGCTCAAACACCACGGCGAGGGTGTTGAAAACCCAGCTCGAAGTAGCGTGCAAACTGTACAACACGCTCTTACACGCTGAGCAAGAAGAGTATGAAAGAAACAAGCACACGATGAATAAAACCGAGTTGAGACAGCTCGCCTTGGACCTGAGAAAACAGAACAAAGAGTTCCAAGTGTTACACTCCCAGGTTGCCCAACAGGTTGCAGAGAGGTTCTACGAGGCGCGTCAGAGGTTCTTCGATGGACTCGCGAACAAACCGAAGAAAAAGAAGCCTCACCGATACCTTTCCCTGGTGTACCCTCAGAGTGGCTGGAAGCTTTCTAATTGGAGGGAGGT
>NEXD01000183.1 GCA_003019595.1 Candidatus Marsarchaeota G1 archaeon BE_D | reverse complement strand
GAAAGCTCGTGGGGATAATGATTTTCAAAACCTTCTAATCCAACTAATTTAATATATCCTTCCGCAATTTTTTTCTTTTCTTCTGGATTAACACCCCTTAATTCCAAGCCAAATTCAACGTTTTTTCTAACAGTTCGCCAAGGAAGTAACCCAAACTGCTGAAACACAAATCCCATTTTAGGGGGCGGAGAAGTAACAGGCTTACCGTTAAAAAGAACTTTGCCACTATCGGGCTTTACAAGACCGTCGATTATTCTTAGTAAAGTGGTTTTTCCGCAACCAGAAGGTCCTATTATACTAACAAAGCTTCCTTCTCTGGCCTCGAAGCTAACATCCTCTAAAACCTGCACCTTTTTACCATCTTTGACAAAGCTTTTACTTATACCTTCGATTTTAAGTATTTGTTTAAATGTACTGACGGTTTTTTGTTCTAAAGCCATAGCTCTCAAGCTTTTTTCATTAAGTCCTATAAAAAGGTTTTTAAATTGAGATTCGACATACAAAAGTGAGCTACCCACGCCTGAAGGCGGGAGCTTCCTGAATCATTGCCCCACCATGCCTCCTCTTTAACCCTAAACAGGGAAGAGGAGGTAGTGGGCGAAGCTTCTCAGGCGCAGCGGGTGGCACCCACCCTGACCTTTTTAAAAGAACCAAAGAAGCGTTAAGATCTCGATCCAAGGTAAACCCACAGTGGGGGCAGCGAAAGATTCGGCCTTCTAAAGTTAAATCCTAGTTGATTCTTCCGCAGAGAAAACACTCGCGCGAGCTGTTGTACGCTGGGACAGGTAAAACCTGTTTCCCTCTTTTCACAAACTGCCACTCTAAGATTCTCCTAAGCTCTGAAAAAGAGGAGTCGTACAACCTCATCCTCCTCTTTTTGGTTCCATTTTGAACCAAATCCTGAACGTTTAAGTCCTCTAGCACTAACAGGTCGTACTCCTGTGAAAGTAGAACCCCAAGTTTGAAGAACAAATCACGCCTGAAATGCTTAACATGTTCGTGTTCCTTAGCAAGTTTCGTCTTTGTTTTAAGCCAGTTCTTTAAGAGAAACCTTTTTCTTGATAGTGACCTTTGTAGCACCCTGATTCTTTCCAAAGCGCGCTCAAGTGGTTTTGGGTTTTCGAGAAAGCGCCCATCGGAGAGAGTTGCAAGCCTCGCTATCCCCAAGTCAACACCCACAACTGTTTTGGGCTCCTTCGAAGGCTGAACTTGGCTCTCTGGCTCCTCCACTAGGAATATCACGTGGATTCTGCCTGAAGGGTTGAGTTTAACACATACCTGGGACACCTGGCTCTCTGGGAACTCCCTGTGGAGGATTAAAGTGAAGAAGCCTATTTTGCTTAAGTAGAGTCTAGCCTTTTTCTTTTGTTTTTGCGTTGTCCAACTTCTCTTGTATCAGAAAGCCTCCAACCACTCTGAGGGTACACTAAGGAAAGGTAGCGGTGAGGTTTCTTTTTCTTGGGTTTGTTCGAAAGCCCTTCAAAGAGGCGTTTCCGCGCCTCGTAGAACCTTTCAGCTACTTGTTGGGTAACTTGAGAGTGTAGAGCTTGAAACTTGGGGTTTTGCTTTCTTAGGTCTAAGGCGAGTTGTCGAAGCTCGGTTTTGTTCATCGTACGCTTGTTCCTTTCATACTCTTCTTGTTCGGCGTGTGTTGTACAGTTTACATGCTATTTCGAGCTGGGTTTTCAGCTCGCCATGGTTTTCGAAGAGTACGCTCTGTAGCGGTAGGCTCTTAACCGCATTGTCAAATATTCTTTGCGTGCGTATTTATGCCTTTGGAATCCCCGCTTGGGCGAGGTTTTGGAAAGTTTATAAAACTAATGTTCATTTTTAGAGTATGCGAGATCATTCGCTCGAAAATTACGTTGGGGATTTTACGAATAGAGAAGTTTTGTACGCTGCATTTTTAAGAAGCACATATCCTCACGCAAAAATTTTAAGAATCGATGTTCCGCAAAGCGTTAAACAAAAGTCGAAGCTGGTTTTAACTGCAAAAGAAGTTAGCGATTTGACCAACGAAATAGGCCCGACTACAAGTCTAAGACCAATTGGTCAAGCTCCTTGGAGAGTCCCAATCTTACCAAAACACAAAACGACTTACTTTGGCCAACCATTGGCAATGGTTGTCGCAAAAGATCCGTACATTTGTGCGGATTTGATCGAAGAGTTTGTAGTTGAATACGAGCCACTCACACCTGTAATACAACCTGAAGAAGCCATGTCCGACAAAATTCTTGTGCTTGAAAGCTATGGTTCGAACATAGCTTCGTCCATAAGC
>NEXD01000182.1 GCA_003019595.1 Candidatus Marsarchaeota G1 archaeon BE_D | reverse complement strand
GACCCAGTTCTCGCAGGATAGGAAAGCTGTGTGTTTACGCTAGGTGTCGCACAGGGAGAAGCGGGAGAAGACTCGAAAAACACGTAATACAAGTAGCCAGAAAGCGCCTGCTCTTTTACTTGTGAAACAGAAACGGGGGCGGCGTACGCGGTGAGGATGAAAAAAGCCGCAAGCGCCGCGTAAACCCCGCGCAAAGCGCGCTCACCCTACCGTGATCACTATACCCAGAGGAGCGTTAAAACTCGTCGACCCCGTGTCGAATATGAAAGTCATCGATTGCCCCGCTGTTATCGAGGAAGGCGTTGTGAAGTATAGCTGACCCATCTGCGTGTATCCTGACCCCGTGTCCCATAAAACTGTCACCGCGTAGGTTGTGGACGGATTCGTCGTCGCTGTAAGATTCACTGTAACTTGGTAAACCCAGTCTCCTGCTTTGACCGCGGTCGAGCACGAACCTCCGTTCGTCCACGCACACGGGCTTGCCGCTGTTCCCGAAGTCGGAGTTTGGGAAGACGGGGCGACGAAAAAGCCGTTTGACTGCACCTGAAAGCTTCCGGTTACCTGGTAGTAAACACCGTTCTGCGCCTGGTATGTTGCCGTCGAAACAGAAACCGTCGCTGCGTACGCGGTGAGGGAGAGCGCCGCTATTACGAGTATTAAGAGTAATGCGATTCGTCGCATAAATAATATAATTAAAATAGTTCTAAATAAGAATTGGCCTCCGATTATAAAAATACTTAAAAAATATATATAAATTCTTACTTTTATCAAAGATGCAACCAAACACTTATTTCTTATTTTTTCTTTAACTTTTTGATGAACGAAAGAGAATTTTACACGGTATACCCAAAGCACAGATCAAAATTACAAGAAGGTGAAGTTGAAAGGCTAATTGTGGTGGCGCAAAACAATCTTGCCGACGTGGATGATAGTCGTGCACCAGTTCTTAGATTAGTGTTTCCCGACAACTTCCAAGCAAGAGATTTTCGTGAAAAACTCAAAAATTATTACCCCAACTGGGTTATGCGAAAACTCAAAAAGGGTGAGGAAAAAGAGGCAAACTAAGATTTAAATTTGTGCCTTTACTTTGAACAAACGGTTGCAATGCGCCTTTTCGGAGTGATGGGCATTATCTTCTTGATAATCGTAAATGTATTCTTTGCGCCCATACTAGTTTTTGCGGTGCACTCTGGTAACCTGCTTATTTCATCAGTCGCTTTTGCGTCGTACATAATTGCGATTACTTCCACGGTTGTCTTTACGATTTACTTTGGAAACAAGTCAATTCGTGAAGTTTCAATCATGGAGCTTATAAAGTCAAAATCTGAAGGTAGTAAAGCATCAAATCCTCCAAACTTACCCAATGGTGTTGCTAAAAAGGAGTCAAAAGAGTGAGGAAGTTTTGCGTAAAGGATAAGCCTTATCAAATGGTTAAACACTTATAGCGTGTGGAAAAGGTCTATTTTACGCCCGAAAAAGCGAATGAGATTCTTCCTCGTGTAAAGAGCCTTATGGAAAGGATAATTCAGAAGCAAGTTGAAGTTGATTCGATACGCGATGAAATCGAAAATTTGGGAAATAGCGGCTCTTCCACGAGAGTTTATGTGTCTAAAGTGGCACAACTTAAAGCGGTGTCCAGTGAACTAGCCGAGCTTATCTCCGAGCTTAACTCTATGGGTTGTCTACTAAAAGACATCGAAATGGGTCTTGTGGACTTTCCAGCAATCAGGCTTGGTGAAGAAGTGTACTTGTGCTGGAGAATTGGAGAAGAAAAAGTTGACCATTGGCACACTGTTTACGAGGGATATGCTGGAAGGAGAAAGGTTTTTGCAGATGAGTTTATTGACGTGAATGAGCTTAACTCGTGATCAAACGACAAACCTCGCTTTTGTGTAACAGATCACAAATTTAGTTGTCTGAACACTTTTGGTCTACATTTTGGGAGACCAATAAACTCTCCTATATGGTTATACATGAACATTTAAACCATTTTTGTTAGTAAGGTGAGCTACCTAGCACCGCATTAAATCAAAATTCTTGGCATTCGTCGTCAATCGGCACACATATCCTTTGATCTACTGTTTAAGGCGAGCTAGCGCGCTTCCGTTTGCTCTCTCGATTATACATGTAACCCAAATGCCTATTTCGCGCTTGTATCATAATGATTCCACACTTTGTGCGTTCACCAACGCGTCATCCCTACACTATCTACTTTTAATAAGAAGCGCCGAAAACGGTAGTGGTCCACTACAGCTTTTTAGCAAAAAATCTTTATTACTGTAC
>NEXD01000181.1 GCA_003019595.1 Candidatus Marsarchaeota G1 archaeon BE_D | reverse complement strand
AATTGACCTAAGTTTTTGCGTTTATTTGCACAAATAGGTTAGGTAACCATCTTTTGGTGTCTATGTCTACACCTATCTCATCAACATAAATATTTCTATTGGTATAGCTCATGTTCTTGTATCACCACAGTTTTGCTTATCTTATATTCAGCTGAACTTTCAGTTGTGAATATTTCACCATGACTATACCACGCTTCAAGTGTCCAAAACTGTGAATATTGTGGATAATAAATATCTGTTACTTCTGTTCCTATAATGTCAAACTCTATTATTCCCTCAAGCCAACTACCTTTATCAGTGTTAAAGAATTCTTCTAATGCTTTTTCGTTTAACTTGTCTTCTACATCTTTGTTTAGTATTGGTCTATCTGGATTAGTATAATCAATCTGGTCAAGCCTTATGTATCCCATTATGTTTATTTCGCCTCTTACACTCCTATTTTCTGGATACTTTCTAGCATCATAGCTTATGTGTTTAGCGTGTATGACTTTCACATAAGCACAGATAAAGTTAGTTACTATTCTACCGTTTATCCTATTATAAACTTGAAAGTTTATTACCGTTACGTATTGTGTTGAATTTTCTACGTATTCTTGTGAACGTTTACTAACAAACCTACCCGTATATATATTTCGTGCATATTCTAACTTTCTTATTGCGTATCGTCCAAGTGTAATATTTTGTAATACATCTTCACTTGGCTTATGGCAATAGTATCTTATGAGAGAAGTCATAACTAACACCTTTCGATTTTGACTTTGACTTTAACACCATCAACAATAATGGTTTTGCTTTTAATGTTATACGATTCAAAAATGTGGTATAGTAGTCTAGCATAGTTTCGTGCATCGTCTTCGTTAATCATGGCTATATACTCGTCATCGTAAAATATGGCTAATTTATCGGTATCTAGAGATTTTTTGATTTTAAACTTACCAATTTGTGCTACAACAACCCATTTTTTCGTCTTGGATATCTCTTTAATCTCTTTGGGTAACGGTATATCCGTCTTTACGCTTAGATGTGTTCTAGACTTTGTAATTTTGGTTGTCGTAAGTTTTGTTTTGTTGAGTTCAATAAAATTAATATTGGTGTTAGGGCTATCAATATCGACAACAAAAGTTTTGCGTTTTGGGTTTTGGTTCATGACGAGCCAAACCCAAAACGCACGGGGGTTAAAAAAGGTTTTTGAGTGAAGTTATATTTTGTGTGTTCCAAGTATTATTTCCGCTATTAGTTCTCTCGACTGTAATACTTGTTCTTGTTCTTTTTCGTTTTCACTTTCATATTGCGCTTTATCTAACATCGCTTTTACTATCCATGACAACAATGCTACGTCTTCAGCATAGCTAAGGTTATCAGTGTTCAAGACATGTAGTATTCTTATGGCTGTGCGAATCATCTCTTCCTTTTTTTCACTGTTTTGTATTTCCACGTTTTTGCACCTTTTGAATTGCCTTTTCAAAAGGAACATCCCTTAGGCAATTTGGACACTTTACATAGATTGTTCTTTTGCCTCTATAATACCATTGATAACCGCATCGTGGACATTTTGCCTCTTCAAGCATAGGACTTCACACTGTATCTAGTTTGCTGACCTTGACCTACCCTAATCAACACGAACTTTGGGTTCTTTGTGTCAAGGTATGTTTTCAATATCTTTTGTAATAGTGTTGGTGTAACGCTTAGCATGTATTCTTGGTTATCTGTTTCGCTTGTAACGAATATGTTGTATTTTAGTGTTCTAGAGTTCTTGTCTTTTTCGGGTTTTCTTTCCGTGTTTAGGGTTAGGACGTTTTCACCTTCTTTTGGACGGTAATATGGAACACCACCACGCTCTCTTATCTGCTCTTTGGCTTGCTCCACCACCTCATTGTATAGCTCAGTCCAGAAGCCGATAACTGAGCTATCACTTTGGCTTTTTTCTTCGTCTTTCTGTGGTTTTGGCATTCAAACCACCAAAACCAATAATAACATTGTTGCTTATAAGCTTTTCTACAACCAAAACACTTTTATGTTTGTTGGTTGTTTTTTGGGTTATGAGCCTTAAAGAGATTGTTGAAGTCGTGGACAGGTTGAACGCTATTGCTTTTCATGTGCGAAGTGGTAGGTTGATAAGGGTAAAATGCTTGAGTGTGATGTGTGTGGTAGGTTTTATACTTTTCAATTCTTTGCTCAACACAAGTGTATTCATGCTACAACACCAATATCAGAAATTCAAACAATTTTAGACCGTTTAAGGGCTAAAACTAATGGTGATTTTTCAAGGTTTAAGCACATGAGTTTTGATGAAGCTTATAGTGAATGGCTTGAACAAAATA
>NEXD01000180.1 GCA_003019595.1 Candidatus Marsarchaeota G1 archaeon BE_D | reverse complement strand
CTTTGTTTATCATGTATTGTTGCTCTAAAACATAGTTACTTGGCGCTGGAAAAGGCGGCGAGCCAACTATTTTTATTGGCGCTTCTAGTTCGTAAAACACGTCTTCAAGAATCGCGGATACAACAGCCGAACCCACCCCGCCAATGGCAAAATCGTCTGAAGCAAGAACAAGTCGGTGAGTTTTCCTTACTGAGTTTACGATTGTTTCCTTGTCAAGCGGTTGTATTGTGAGCGGGTCTATCACTTCTACGTTTATTCCTTCTTCACTAAGTTCTTCTGCTGCCTTGAGCGCTTCCAACACAACTCTTGAAAACGCAACGAGTGTTACGTGATTTCCGCTTCTTTTTACGCTCGCTTTTCCAAAGGGTGTTAGATACTCTTCCTCTGGAACTGGTCCTGAAGTGGTGTAAAGCGCTCCACATTCAATGAACAACACCGGATTTCTTCCGCGTATCGCGCTTTTTAGAAGCCCTTTTGCATCAGCTGGCGTAGAAGGTAAAGCGACATAAAGCCCAGGAGCTTGGAAAAACCATGAAGGGAAAAATTGCGTGTGCTGAGGACCATATGTTCTACCTAAGCTATACTGAGTGCGCACTGTCATTGGAACTTCTAGCTTTCCACCACTCAAAAATCTGGCGCGTGCAGCTTGGGTGACCAGTTGTTCCATAGCAAGTTGAAGAAAATCCATGTACATAATTTCCGCAACAGGCCTTTTACCCATTAAAGCGGCTCCTAAAGCCACGCCTACAATCGCCGCCTCAGAAATTGGCGTGTCGATCACCCGCTCAGGACCAAATTCATCGATAAGCGCCATCGTGACTTTGAACGCGCCTCCATACTTTCCTATGTCCTCCCCCAAAAGGAAAACGTCAGGGTCTCTTGACATTTCTTCTCTTAGGGCTTGCCTTATTGCGCTACCAAAAGTCATTTCTATTGTGCCCATTTTCGGTCACGCGTAGACAAAATTCGATAGCTCATTAAGTGAAAGCATAGGACTTTGCTCCGCAAAGCTAACCGCTTCTTCCACTTCTTCCTGAACTTTCCTTTCTTGTTCTTTGAGCTCTTCTTCAGTTGCAACGCCACTCTTTATAAGCCAATCCTTGTACAGCAAAATTGGGTCCCTCTTTTTCCAAAACTCCACTTCTTCTTGTGGTCTATACTGAGCCTGGTCGTACACACCGTGTCCCTTAATCCTGTACGTGCGGCATTCTAAAAGCATAGGACCTTCTCCGTTTTTGATCCTTTGAATCAAATCCTTTGCGGCCATGTACACGGCGATCACGTCGTTTCCATCGACAACTGCACCAGTTATGCCGTACGCTTCGGCTCTATTCGCAATTCCAGGACCAGCCGTTGCCTTATCCGCACGCATAGAAATCGCGTACTGGTTGTTTTCGCAAACCAAAAGGAGAGGCACTTTCCAAATAGCGGCCATGTTCACTCCTTCGTGAAAGGCGCCGCTATTCACCGCGCCGTCGCCAAAGAACGCGGTCACGACTCGATTCTCTTTTTTCATTTTTATGGCCAAAGCCATTCCTGTAGCAATTGGTATTCCACTACCAACAATCGCGGTCGCGTACATTAGATTTAGTTCAGGATACTTTGGTGAGTGCATAGAACCGCCAACACCTTTACAAGTGCCAGTCGCTTTTCCAAAAAGCTCGGCCATTATATAGCGTGGCGGAACCCCACGCGCTAGGGCATGACCATGTCCCCTATAGTGTGATACTATTACGTCATCATTTGTGAGAGCGCTAATCACACCAGTGGCAACAGCTTCTTCGCCGATGTAAAGATGTGCTGGTCCTTTAAGAAGCTTTTTTATAAGAAAGAGTTCTTCCACTTTTTCTTCGAACTTCCTTATAAGAACCATCTTCCTCCACATTTCCAAAAGCTCTTTCTTACTTAAGCCTGTGTCTTTGTACTTTTCTGGTTGCACACTTTTTATTGATAAGATCGCCATGGCGACATCTCAAAAAAATAATTTTTAATAGTTATTTAGTTTTTCGTTAAAACTTTTTAGCGATTATAGGCACCTAAATATAATGAAATTCAAACAAAAAAGAAATAAAGTTGAGAATGTCTAGCTTTTCTTTTGTTGCTCGCTCTTTTTACCTTCCCATGTAATCGTAGATATAACTCCACCGACGAGTAAAATAATTACTCCTGGCACCACAAGTGGCCAGTTCGTGCTTTGTTCAGTAACTTTTGTAAAACCAGTGATCACAAGAGTGCCAGTGGCCGAAGTTCCGTTAGAATACAAATAGTCTATCCACTTTGGACCAATGCTATTGTCAAGCACTATGTAGTATGTTCCGTTTGCAGGCGCTGTAAAGGT
>NEXD01000179.1 GCA_003019595.1 Candidatus Marsarchaeota G1 archaeon BE_D | reverse complement strand
AATCTCCTTAAGATGGACTGTGAAGGGTGTGAGTATCATATCTTCAACCACACTGACCAATCAACACTGGATAAAATAGAAAAAGTCATTCTCGAGTTCCACGGAGGCCCACAAGGCATACCAAACCGTATTATCGAAAAACCATTTCACAGTAAGGTACACTGGTTCCGGTATTGGGATGCTATATGCAGAAAAGAAACCACCTACGATCTGAAACCCGTAGAAGAATCCAACATCTAATCAGCTAATTAAAGAGTAGTCACCCATGGCTTTATTATGAGGGCATATTTACATTATTGGGTCGTTTTCTTAAACGCCTACTATAACCCTAACTTGATTTTATAACAGGCAATAATGCCTGAAGCTTTAAGAATGAATCCACAAGATCATTAAATGAATAAGTCCAAGCACGTAACCATGCATCTAGCTTAATATTAAAATACATGGTGGTAGATTACCTTCAGAAAACCAACTAGAACATATTGATTTCTGATATAACCGATTCGTTGACGGGTATTATTCTTTTAGGGAACCGATAAACAATGTGTTCGCATTACCGACATAGATACACCAACCTCGCATCTTCACGGCTTTGCTGGATTAACCTTAAACTATAGTAAAAAAGAGTATTCAGTTAGCAATATTATTAGTTTACTAGTTATAACGTTCGTTACGTCTATATAAGATAAGCAAGCTACATTTATAGATTGGCTGACCAGTTTTTCTTGAAAATTCAATGCTATTGTCATATAACTGTCAAACATAATCAAAAAAACATAAATATCCAAAGAATAAGTCTAATGAGAAATGCAGCGATACAAGGACCTCCCTGTCGTGCTACTAATAACAACAAACTTTGGATTCGAGGGCTATGGTTATTCACTTGCGCGATACTTTTCTAAGTTTACTAACACTTTTGTGTATTCAACAAAACACTATTTTGACTTTTCTCATTACGCACATATGATCCCCACTGTTGTCAGTACTAACAATGATATTTTTGTTAAGTTTCTAGGAAAAATGTCATATATTTTCAACCCCTCGCACAAAGTTAGGTTCACCCTTCTTAGACCAGAAGATGTGGACCTCTTAGTGGTCGTAGACCCCGTTATCTGCAGAATAGATATAAAACCTTTTAGTAAAGCTACGAAAGTTTACTGGGCACAGGACACGCACGCTAAAAAACATAGAAACATACATTTTTACAGCACCCATTTAGAAGATTACGACTTGATTTATGTCGCCCATTCAAAGGATCTAGATAAATATAGAGAAGTCGTAAAGAGAGAGGTAATGCACTTGCCTTATGCATTCGATCCAGAAGTGTATAGACCCTTAAATAGTATTGAAAAAGAATATGATATTAGTTTTGTAGGCAACATCACACCCCAACGGCTTCAATTTCTACGTGATCTGGCAAAAAAACCTAATATTAGATCCTTTATAGGTAATGCCTATTTAAAAGACGTCAACACAATATACAACAAATCAAAGATTGTTATTAATATATCACAAAGTAACGAATTAAACTGGAGAGTTTTTGAAGTTTTGGGTTCTGGCAGTTTCCTTCTTAGCAACGCTACAGAGGAGATTTCCGAAGTATTTAAGCCGAGCTATCATCTAGACACTTTTGAAAATGAGAATGAGCTCGTTTATAAGATCTTTTTTTATTTACAAAATGAAAATATAAGAAACCAAATAGCGGTTAATGGTCATGAAGAAGCTTTACGCAAGCACACATTAGAAAATAGGGCAGTTCGCATATTAAAAGATGCACATCTTATCCAGTAAATAATGAATGAGGTATAGAAAGTATAATAGTAAACCCATGATGCCTCTCCAAATATCAAACATCATTTTTACCGACAACTAAAGTTTGCGAAAAAGCTTTGCATAAACTTTTGGATTGTACCCAGATAACTGTTTTTCACGCTTGGATACCATGCACACCAATCTCTAATCCGGACACCATCACTTTTGGGTAGTGTCGGGATATTAGCTCCAGTGCTTGGTTACAACATCTATTCAGCTGTAATCTGAAATGAGTCATGTGTTTTCTGAGTTCATAAACCGTTTACATGAGTATCTGGATGGTGTCTTATTTTATCATCTTTGCACAGCTAAAGTAATATCAAAACTAATATCCGAAAAACGTCTAATAAACTGCATATCCACTTTCTTCTCAGTCCGTGATATACCCTCTAATATGAACGTCATGAGCAAAAAGGAGAGCCTAAAACTGTTTCTGTATAATATTCTGGCACCCTAGAGAATCACAATTTGGTTGATAGAATAAAGTCGAGTTTACCTTACTAGTGATAAGGATTGTGGAGTTTCTAGGATGGTGTCCGGATAAGACTTCATCCGCGTCACCTC
>NEXD01000178.1 GCA_003019595.1 Candidatus Marsarchaeota G1 archaeon BE_D | reverse complement strand
CGTTTTTGGTGAGGTAAGGTGGAGATAGGCGGAATAAGGCTCAGGGCCGTGAGGCCGCTTGGGGAAGAGGAGTTTGAGGCGCTCAAAGAGTGGGTTGAAAAGAAGGAGGTGGACGACGACCGCCTGCCGCTCCTTCTCATGGCACTAAGAAAGCTGCCGCGCGTTCTTTTCTCTCTCTCAGATGACGAAGAGACGCTGAAGAAGGCGCTCGCCGAAGCGAGAAAGATAGACGAAGAAGTCGCCTTCTACATCTCGCAGAAACTTTCAGGACAGCTGACTCCTAGCTGAAGCTTGCGCCTCCCAAAAAGCGGGGTCGCAACTGACAGCAGCCCTCGCCGTTGAGAGGTAGGGAGGAGGCCAGAGTGTGAACTGCCCCGCCCTCACGGACGGGGTAGTTCTTCAAAGCGGAACCAGACGGCGAAGGAAAGCATGATGAGGGACGCCAGCACGAAGTATGGCGGGAAGGACGGGTAAACGCGCACGGAAAGGGAGCAAGGCGACGTGAGCCGCGTTATCACGGAGGGGCACGTGTCCTTTCCTTCGCTCACCCCGAAGTTCACGCCGCCGAACACGAAAAGCACGAGGGAAGCGAGAAGGAGAAGCGTGGAAAACTTCATGATAAAAAAGGAAAGAGCGTTTTTTAAACCCGGTTTTCTTTTTTCTCCGCCTTTAAAAGCTCGTACATGAAGTCCACCGCCAGCGCGGTCGCTTCGTTTTCGTCGGCCTTTGCGAGTTCGAGCGCCTTCTCTTCAAGAAAGCGCACGCTCCTTTCCGCAACGCCGTACCTGCCCTCGAACCAGCTCTTCCAGGAGTTCCTGAAGAAGAGCACGGCGTAGAACCCGTCGAAGTCGTCCCCGACCGCGCAGGCGAAGGGGAGGATGATGCAGTTCGTTTCCTTTTTGCCGACGAGAAGCCCGTCCGACCTGTGGACGAACATCGTGTAGTTTTCAACCACCTGGTCGGCAAGCCTGTACCTTCTGTTCAACTCTTTTAATTCGTCTTTGTAGTTGTACTGCGGGATGTATTCCACTTTGCTTATATCGAAGTAAATCCTCGTCGACCTGCTCTTCGTTATACGCCACACGGGAAGCCTCGTCTCGAAGTCGTTCAGAAAGAGCGACACGACCTCGGCAGCCGTCGGCGGCGCAAAGTTGAGAAAGTGAGTGTAAGGAACCGGCCTTCCCTTCGCGGCCGCGCTCATCACGTCCGGGTCGTAGCCGTCGAAAAACAGGTTCCAGCCGTAATACGGGTTGTACTTCCTTGAACCCGGCACCTTCTCGTGTATTCCGTCAATCCTGACGCTCGTGAAGTCCTCAGGCACCGGGTTGATGAAGAGGACGCTGTGGATGTCGAGTTCGGGAAGAAGGGCGCGCAGCGCCGCGTAGACCACCCTGAGCCTTTCAAGAATGCTTTCCGGAGGAAGCGCGAAGTCCATTAATGTGCGCGCGAAAATCCTCACAATCCTTCTTCTTATATCGTCCATGATTTCATCAGTCCTCTTTTCGAGCGAGTAGCTCCTCTCGTAGAAGAGCTTCAGGTTCTTGTGAAAAAGGCGGCGGTCGTCGAGAAAGCTCTTCTGGAAGAACCACTTCAGCCTCTTCTTTCTGCTTCTCGGTATCAGCGGTTTGTACCTGTCGAACAGCTCGTCGGTGATGTTTCTGTGGAAGCGCGCAGGCACCTTCATTATTTCGCTCAACCTGAGCGCCCTTCCCTCCTCATCGATGAAGACAGCGTAGTTCGTGCGTCCTCCGAACACGCCTTTTTTGTAGTAGCGCGGCCACACCGGGTCCTTTTCATCGTAAAACCAGTAGCCGACTGCGGCCGGGAACTCCGCGGGAGAGAACGATGACTCGAACGCAGGAAAGTAAGGCTTTTCAGTCGGCGGATCGCGGTCCGTGAGCCACTTTGTGAAGTAGCGCTTCATCCAAGAAGTATGAGGGAGAGGTCTCTAATAAACTCTTCGGGAGGCGGCCAGCAAAGTCACGGCTCCCCGCTTCTCAATGGCGGGGTAGTTCACTGGCGACACCGGCGGGGCTTCTGAAAGCGTGTCCCAAAGACAGGAGGCGATCTTGCAAAGGAAATAGCGCTTTCAGTTGAGTACAACGCCAGGCGTCGGCACCTTGTTAAATCAGAGCTTGCTATAATAGTAGCAAAAGCTTTCAAAATGATAGAAGAGCTTACGAAAAAGAAAGTTTTCGCCACGAAAACTATTAATACGTCTAATCCTAAGACTGATTTAGAAAAAGGGTCTATTATGAAAGTAGCTGAAAAAGTAGGTATAAGCCAACCCACTTTGACAAAAGCTTTGAAGGTTGTTGAGAAGGGCACCCCAGAGGTTCAAAAAGCCGTAGAAAAAGGTGAACTCTCTGTTAAACGCGCTTATGAGTTGTGGCGGGACTGGTTCGAAGCAGAAAGCGACATAAAGTCGCTGTTCAGCTGAGTGCAATCC
>NEXD01000177.1 GCA_003019595.1 Candidatus Marsarchaeota G1 archaeon BE_D | reverse complement strand
TTGGGGTGGCTAGAAACTTGGACTTTGCTTTTTGCAAACATGTCGATCATAGGCTTTGAGCTGTTACAAATTAGCTATGTCACGCAAGGGTTCTTTGCCACGATGAGCGCTATTTTCAACGTAAACACTTGGAACACGCTTTCTTCTTTCTTTTCTACTCCTTTGAATCAAGCGCTTGTTGGCAGTTTGCTTATAGTGTTTATGGCCTTACTCGGGTTTACCAATACACGAAGATTCACGCTGTTTGTGTCGATTTTTGCGATACTAGGAATAAGCGGAATTTTACTTCAAATAATTGTTTTCTCGCTATTTGTGAACACTTCTACCTTTCTTTCGAATTTTGAAAGATACACCTTAGTAGCGCCTAGCGCACTTGTCAACCAAGCGTTCAACCTTTCGACAGCGCCTTTAAGGCTAGAACCCATTACTTTTGCGCTTTTAGGACCTGCAATAGGCTTTGCGCTTTTTAACCTGATAGGCTACCAGTATTCGGCGTATCTTGCGGGTGAACTAAAAGGTAACGTAAAGAGGGCAGGGTACATCTCAATACTTGGAAGTCTATGGCTTTACACGACAGTCACATGGATTGTGCTAGTTCCTTTGGTGTTTCTCAAGTTCGGGTACACCTTTTTACACGCTTGGGCGTATCTTGCGTTCAATGCGCCTTCTAGCGCGCCACTTCAAGGCGTGATCCCACATAGTGCAATTCTTGGTTTGATCGCACTTCCCAAAATGTGGCCACTTTGGCTTTACGTCACGGTTGTCGCCGACGTTCTTATGTTTTCACTTGGACCTGTGTATATTTTCATGATGTCAAGAATAGTGTTTGCGTGGGCGATGGACAGGGTGATTCCTAGCTGGTTTGCGAAGGTGAGCGAAAGAACAGCGACACCTGTAAGAATTTACGTGCTCACCTTGCTTGGCGGACTCATATTCTTTCTTATGTCGTTTCCGCCAATTTCGTTAAACCTTTCTTCTCTCGCTTACTACTCGATTCTACTATCCGCGCTCACTTGGATTTTACCTGGTTTTAACGCTATTCTTATGCCTTACAAAAGAAAGGAGCTCTTTGAGGCAGGCGTTTTTACAAAAAGGCTTGCGAATTTACCAGCGCTTGTTTGGATTGGGCTGGTTTGGTTGGCGTTTATTCTACCTATTTACGCTAGCGCGTTCATTCAACCATTGATTTCTGGCTTCTTTAGCTCACCAACTTGGCAGTACGCAAGTAGCACTGGTGTTTCCGTTGTCGCGCTTATAGTTTTCATTGGTAGCGTGATCTATTTTGTATCAAAGTACTACAACAAAAAACGTGGCGTTGACATAACGCTTGCGTTCAAAGAGATACCGCCAGAGTGAATCAAGAAAAATACTCAAAAACAGTTTTTAAGTACACCTGCGCAATCGCGGTCACAGCTTTGATGCTCACAGATTCGTTAAAAGCGTGAGTGTTTGCAAAGTCGCCAGGCCCGTAAAAAACCGTGTCTATACCGTGTTTTCTAAACACGTTAGCATCACTCGTTCCTTGTGTCACATACAAAGCTGGAGTTTCTCCCAAAACGCTTTGCGCGCTTTGTTTTAACACTTGAACAATTTTTGCGCTGGGTGAAGTGTAGCTAGGATCAGACTGAGATTCACCAAGGAGTTCAAGCGAAACGTCTCCGATTTTGCTTTTTACGATTTCGTGTAACTCTTGTCTTTTCATTCCTAAAGGAACGCAAAAAGCTATTTGAGCTTCGCAAGAATCGGGAACGATGTTGATCATTTCACCGCCGCGAAAAACGCCCACGTTCATCGTGGGTTTTACGAGAATTTGAAGCAATTCGTCAAAAGAAAGCTCCACACCAGTTCCCTTTAAGTCTTCGGCGATGTGTTTCGGAGATTCGTAAACCACGTTTTTTATTTCTTTTGGAGGCTCCACTTTTAGATCCTTTATCGCATCGTGAATTCTTTCGATAGCACGAAAGAGCTTTACGCAAGCGTTGTCGTCGTAAACTGGTGCGCTTCCATGTCTTGGTTGTGCAAAACAAGTGAGTTTCACCCAGTAGTCGCCGCGTTCTCCAATACAAATCTTTTTGATACCACTTTGTTCGCCCATTATACAAGCGCGTCCAGTGAGTTTACCTGTAGATAGAAGCCAATCTGAAGTGTTCCAACCTATTGGCGTTTTGTGCCAGTTTTCCTCGTCTAACACGGAAACAAACTCGAGTTTACCAGGTAACTTTACATCGTTTTGATAAAGCAACTTGTACACAAAAAGCTCAGCCGCAAGCCCCGCTTTCATGTCACTAGTTCCTCGTCCATAAATTCTATCTCCTATGATTACACCAGAAAAAGGAGGATAAATCCACTTTGAAGGGTTACCAGCGGGAACAACATCCGCATGGCCATAAAGGATAAGCCCGTCCTTTCCTTCTCCAAAAGATGAAGTAAGCGCCCACGCATTGTCTCCTGGGTCGTGTAA
>NEXD01000176.1 GCA_003019595.1 Candidatus Marsarchaeota G1 archaeon BE_D | reverse complement strand
CGACGCTCAGCGGGGCAGTGTGTTTTTCTGCTTTTTTGATTTCAGGCACCCGAAAAGTTTTTTAATATCATGATTATTATTATCATTATGCCGGCGAAAAGGAAGTACAGACCCGTCATGTGTCCCTTCTGCCACCAGTACTTCGGCGCAACCTACATCTACACCCACAAGAGGATGTGCGCCGGAGAGGTGAGGAAGGATGATTCCTGAGCAGGTTAAAAAACTGCTCAAAAGAAGAATAAGCGACGACCTTCTCTACGCCATCCTTCTGTGCGCAAGGAACGGTTTTCTGACGAAGGAGGACTTTTCTCCGCGCTTTCTCTTTCACAAAAAGTATGAAGGGTTCTTCGAGGAAAGGGACGGAAGGTTCTTATTAACACAGAAGGGTAAAGACGTGCTTGACGACTTTTACTTCACGTTGCTTCTGTTCAACTTCAAAAAGAAGCCGACTGGTGTTGTCGTAAAAAAGCTCCTTACCGTAAAGGTTCTCATTCTCGCCGAGACGCTTTCCTATGTCGATGTAAGAAGGTGTGAGAAGTTCATAGGCACGCCGACTTCTCAGGGAATAAGCGACTACGCCGACGCGCTACACTGGTACGCGTCCTACGGCTTTCTCAGAAAAAGGCGGGGAAGGGGATACGAGATAACGGAGAAGGGAAGGCTTGCGCTTCAGAACTTCTTCTTCATCGTCTGGAAGGCGAGGCGGAGCGGCGCGTCGCCAGCATCCGAGGTTTTCGAAGAAAACATGCCTCAGCTCTGAAGGTGGGAGTGAGCGTCCACACCCTTGCGGAGGGGGACTCTTGTGTTTAAAAAAGCGGGAATCGACCTCGATTTCATCTTCACAGCGGTTTTAACCGCGGCTCTGACCGTCCTCTCCTACTTCTTCGGTGTGCAGTCCGTCTACTTCGTTCTCAAACCCCTCCTCGTCCGGGTGTTCGCTACGCTTCTCGGGCTAACGCTCGCGCTGTTCGGCGTATTCACCGCGCTCGTTCCCAGGCTAAAGAAGCTTCATGAACTGTTGAAAATGATCGAAAACAGGTTCGTTTTGCTGATTTCGGGTTTCACTCTACGTAGGCATATGTAGGTATGCGTCCGCATGCCTGTCATACGCGTAGTAGAGCTTGGGCTTCACAGCATCATTTAGGAACCTCACGAGTTCATTGGCCCCCTTCACCTCCGCCCCTGTCAGGACGCACCCACCCAAGAGGGAGGGTAGGACTGTGTGGTCCCACCACTCCCTCTGGGAAGCGCCCTCCATCTTCGGTTCAACACGCTTCCTTCCGTCCTCCCAATTTGTTGTGTAGCCGAACCTGAGCCGCATGTAGAGGTTTATGGCGGCGTTGAGCTGCCTATTAATACGGAGACCGCACTCTCCGCACACGAAGACATCTGCCCCATTCAGGTCTTGATTGTGGCACCCACACCTGGAGCAGAACGACGAGCTACCATAAGGGTCGAGCTCCTTCACCTTGGCCTCACCCAGCCTTTCTTCGAGTATTCTCGCGATTGAGCGCCAGTCGCTTCTCGAGATTCTGCGGTTCCACAACCGTGAGCGTGTGTACATCCTCTCTTTGGAAAGCTCCTCCAAACCCACGGAGCCACACACGGATTGAATAACACGCGCGATTTCGAGCTGGTGTTTTCTCGCGCGGTTCCTCTCCCTCCTCGAGTACTTTGAAAGAACTCTTTTTGCTTTTTTCGAGTGTGAAGCTTTCCTCTGCACACTTCTTCTCTTCTCGAAGGATGCGATGTGAATAGATGCGAGCTTCGAAGTGTCTATCCTCACCCACCCTGTTTCAGGTGAGTAGCCGTCCAGGGAGAGGAGGTTGAAGTCCCACGCCACACCGGGTTTTCCGCCTTGAGCGTCATCCCAGTAGTGCACTGGTAGGTGCACCTTTTCGGGTGTGATTACGGGTTCACCCAGACCCGCCGAGGACACCTCCTGAGGTAGAGGAAAGTACCTCTTTGAGAGGTCGAGGTACACGTACTCAGCGGGTTTAATGGTTACCCTGAGTTTTTCACCTTCAAGCTTAAGGAGGGTTTGCTTGGCTCTTGCAAAGAGCCTTTTCGCAGTGGGTCTTCTCCTTTTTCTTTCTCCTTTAACATAGTTTTTCCTCCAAGTCTTAAATATTGAGTAGGCGGTCTTTATCGCGGAGTCCACCCAGTGGGCTGCGTAGGGCCACTCTTGGAGTAGGCTGTCCCTGAGCTTCTTCTTGTACTCCTTGCTGTGGACGTCCACCTTGTACTTTGGGTAGGAGCCTCCACTGCTTCTTTCCTGGTAGCTTCCTTTTTTTCCACTCTATATGGCTCCAGAGCTCTTCGAGTATTCGGTTGACCACGTCCCTGTGCGCTAGAAGCAGTGGTTGGAGCTCCTCTCTACATTCATGTTTGAGCGAATAGCTCTTCAGCACGCTTCACAACCTCCCTGTGCTTACGGCTTCTCATCCCATACATTCTACCCGAGAAGTGGGATATTATCGTGACTAGGTCTTCGACC
>NEXD01000175.1 GCA_003019595.1 Candidatus Marsarchaeota G1 archaeon BE_D | reverse complement strand
CTTGAGCAAGACATTCGCCGATAACTTCTCCATAATCCATGATAACTTATGTTCTTTTGACATATTTATTTTTAGTGTAATTAATAAAAATTTGTTTCGATTATGAGATTGTGTTCAGATAAAAAAGCTTCCATGTCTGTGCACTTACTAACGTGTTATCTCCACACTATGCACTAGGTGATTAATGAATGATTAGATTCAGCTAAGTATGAAAAATTATTATCTTCACGCTATTGAATATTGTTATGAGCTAGCCGTCCCTAAAGATCGAAAGTAATATATTTTTAAGGTGTCTAAAGTACAATCTTATTCTAAAAATTTTTATATCATTTGAATAATGTCTTAACTTAGCCGAAAGATTTATTTTATTGTTATGTAAGAAGAAGAATTGTGACAGTTTACGAAACCAATAATACTAATAATTATGATAGAGGATTCCTTTCAAAACTAAAAAAAGAATTCGAACGATGGGAAGAAACTACGCTAAAAGATTGGTTGAAAAAGAAAAACAGTAAAGAAAGGGATGTTAAGACTACCTCCTCTGGCATTCCCATAAAAAGAGTGTTTACACCTTTAGATGTTGAGAATGTTGATTACTTTTCTGATCTAGGTTTTCCTGGCGAATATCCTTACACACGTGGCATTTATCCAAACATGTATAGAGGTAGAATGTGGACGATAAGAATGGTTAGCGGTTATGGGACGCCAGAAGAAACCAATAAACGTTTTAAGTATCTTTTAGAACATGGAGAAACTGGTTTAAATTTAGTTCTAGATTCTCCAACGATTTACGGGTATGACTCTGATGATCCCCGTGTCCGTGGTGAAGTCGGTCAGGGCGGTAGTCCTATTGTCTCTCTTTACGACATGGAAACTGCGTTTGAAGGAATTCCTATTGAAAATATAACAACTTCATTAATAACTTACTTTTTAGGAATGCCAGTTTTCGCTATGTATGTCGCGTTAGCAAAAAAGCGCGGTATTGATTTTTCACGAATTGGTGGAACCACCCAAAACGATCCTTTAATGCTATTCCATGTTGGAAATCCACCACTTCCGTTAGAAGCCGCGATAAAACTATCTGTAGATTTGTTAGAATGGGTTTGTTACAATATGCCTAAATGGTATGCCATTAGTGTTTGCGGTTATCAATTAAGGGAAGCGGGCGCGACTGCCGTTCAAGAAGCAGCTTACTCAATAGCCGATGCACAAGCTTTTATAGAAGAAGGATTAAGGAGAGGTCTTAATATTGATGATATAGCTAAACACATCTCATTTTTCTTGTGTGTTCATAACGATTTCTTTGAGGAAATTGCCAAATTTAGAGCCATGAGAAAAGTTTGGGCACGTATAATGCGTGATAAGTACAAAGCTAAGGATCCTGCTTCTTGGATGTTTAAGTTTCATGCTCAAACTTCAGGTGTTGCACTAACAGCCCAAGAACCAGAAAACAACATTGTACGAACCGCTTATCACGCATTAGCAGCAGTATTGGGGGGTGTACAATCTCTTCATACAGATGCTATGGACGAAGCATTAGGCCTTCCGACCGCTAAAACCGCAAGAATAGCACTGCGCACACAACAAATACTATTTTATGAGACAAACGTGGCCAACGTTGTTGACCCACTTGGAGGTTCTTATTATGTAGAATATTTAACTAAGAAAATGGAAGAGGCAATTTGGTCTAAACTTAACGAAATAGAAGCTGAAGGAGGAATTCTTGAGGCAACTAAGAAAATGATTCCAAGAAAGGACATCGAAGAGGCGAGATATACTACATTATTAAAGATTGAAAATGGCGAAATTCCTGTTGTTGGTGTTAACATTTTTAGATCGCAAGAATCAGACAAGCTAGATATTGATATTTTAAGAGTTACTCTAGATTTAGAAAACAAACAGATTCAGCGTGTAAAAAGGATCCGCGAAACGAGAAATAATGAAGAAGTAAAAAGAAAGTTAGAAGCAATGAAGGAAGCTGCATTACGAGGAGAAAACTTGACGCCGTATGCTATAGACGCTGCATTGTCTTATGCAACAGTCGGTGAGATCTATTCTGTGTTTAGAGAAGTTTATGGTGTTCAAAAAACCTTGGTTTCGTGATAAAAAATGACTTTTAAAGTTTTATTGGCAAAGATTGGTGTCGACATACATGACGTTGGAATAAGGATGATAGCTAGGTATTTACGTGATAACGGCATAGAAGTGATTTTCTTAGGATATGCACTACCAGACACAATAGTTCGTACCGCTATCGACGAGGATGTAGACGTAATAGGAATAAGCTCCATGCAAGGCATGCACCACGTCAGAGTACCAGAAGTGCTGGAGTTGCTCAAGAAAAATCAAGCTAACATTCCAGTTATAGTAGGTGGCATAATTCCTCCTAACGAAGCTGAAGAATTGCTGAAACTTGGTGTTAAAGCCGTCTTTCCACCTGGTTCATCTCTCTCACAAATTTTAGAAACTATAAAGAAATTAGCTCAAGAAAGAAGGAAATCTATTCTTCAGGCAAATGTT
>NEXD01000174.1 GCA_003019595.1 Candidatus Marsarchaeota G1 archaeon BE_D | reverse complement strand
ACATCCCTCATTTGGTAGGCAGACGGGTGGCTCAGAGAACCACTCCCACTTGAAAGGGGGACTATCATCCAGTCCCTTAAGAGAGATACTAGATGCTCCTCCCACAGTCCCATTAAGCCCTCAATCGAGCTAGGCGTCATTAGCGTCGCTGAGAGAAAAGTGAGCTACCCCGCTCTTCAAAGTTTTGGAAACTGTATAAGGGGGCTGTCCATCCCCGCTGGCGAGGCTTTCCGCCCCCTTAACCCCCTATTCTGTAAACAGGCTCGTACGCCAGAATGCAGTTTTTGATGACCGCCAGGGCGGCGATTAGTTTGTTTTCGTTAAGCGTCCTCAGAAGGGAAGAAAGCTCCTCTACGCTCTCCACCTCTTTACCGAGAAGGAAGGAAAGGGACTCCCTTCCCCTTTCATTTATCTTTTTGAAAAGCTCTTTGTCTGTGAAATCGGTTTTTCCGAAAAGAAGGTGAGAAGCGAAGCGCAGCCACGCGCTTTCCGTTTCAGAAAGGGAAAGGTTGTCCACGGAAAGCTTCCTTCCCCACGCCGCTTTTTCGTCAGGCCAGAAGAACGCAAAGCCGAAGGGCTGAGAGAAAAGCAGGCGGGCGTTTATCGCCTGTTCCTTCGAAACCGGGTGGTAGAGCCCTTCTCCTTCTCTTTTTAGACCGAGAAGCAGGTCGTCGACAAGTTCGTAGCTGAAGTTTTCGGGTTCTGCGAGAACCGAAAGGACGGCCGTCACAAGCCCCTTGAAATCTCCCTTCTGCACGATGATTTTCATGTGTGAAGTATGAGAAAAAACAATAAAAGCTCAGACTATGCTGTTGATCACGAACCACGCGGCGACGAGGACGACGAAGGCGACGATGAACGCCTCAAGACGCTGAACCGTTTCCCTGTCGCTCGTTCCGTTTATGATTATCGCGTAAACCGCTCTTGCGAGCCCTATTCCTATGACGACCCAGGCGACGTAGATCGCATAGTTCACGAGCAAGACGAGGTTCACACCGGGTATCGGAACTGGCGTCGGTGAAAAGGGCGCCTGAGCAGAGACCGCTTTCACCGTGAGGAGCACGCTCAAAGCCAGAAGAACAAGAAACCTTTTGTCCATGGTGAAAAAGCATTACAAGGTTTATAAACTTTCCAAAACCTCGCCCCTTCTTGGGGCGGGGATTCTAAAAGTATAAATACGAGTCTGGAAAACACTTGGTAATGCGTGTGAGGGCGTACAGGTTCAGAGCGTACTCTTCAAACACCACGGCGAGGGTTTAAAAAACCCAGCTCGAAGTAGCTTGTAAGCTTTACAACGCGCTCCTTCACGCAGAAAAAGAGGAGTATGAAAGAAACAAGCACACTATGAGTAAAAACGAACTGAGACAGCTCGCTTTGGATTTGAGAAAACAGAACCCTGAGTTTCAAGTGTTACACTCCCAGGTGGCGCAACAAGTTGCTGATAGGTTTTACGAGGCGCGTCAGAGGTTTTTGAAGGACTTGCTAACAAACCGAAGAAAAAGAAGCCTCACCGCTACCTTTCTTTGGTGTACCCTCAGAGTGGCTGGAAGCTTTCTGATACAAGAGAAGTTGGTCTCGGCAAAAAACAAAAAGAGGAAGGCTCGGCTTCGCCTGAGTAAAATCGGCTTCTTTACCCTAGTGATACACAGGGAGTTCCCAGAGAGTCAGGTGTCTCAAGTGTGTGTTAAACTCAACCCCTCAGGTCGAATCTACGTAATCTTCTTGGTGGAGGAGGCTGAAACACAGGGGCAATCATCGAAGGAGCCCAAGAACGCTGTGGGTGTTGACCTGGGTCTCACAAGGCTTGCCACACTTTCAGATGGGCGCTTTCTCGAAAACCCAAAACCGCTTGAGCGCTCTCTTGAAAGAATCAGGGTGCTTCAAAGGACACTTTCAAGAAAGAGGTTTCTTTCCAAAACTGGCTTAAAACAAAGACGAAACTTGCGAAGGAGCACGAGCACTTAAAGGATTTTAGGCGTGACCTTTTCTTCAAGCTCGGGGCTCTTCTTTCACAGGAGTACGATGTGCTAGTGCTGGAGGACTTAAACGTCGAAGGTTTGATCCGAAACGGAACAAAAAAGAGGAGGCTTCGGTTGTACGACTCCTCTTTTTCAGAACTCAGAGCGGTGCTTGAGTGGCAGTTTCGAAAAAGAGAAAAACTTGTTTTTCCTGTTCCAGCATACAACACTTCACGTGAGTGTTTCCTGTGTGGAGGAATCAACCAGGGTTTAACACTGGAAGACAGAGTGTTTCACTGTCCCTTCTGTGGTTTCACCTTGGACCGCGACTTGAACGCTTCTCTTGTTCTCTTAAAACGCGCAGGGTGGGAGCCACCCGCTGTGCCTGTGGAGCTTCGCCCAATACCTCCTCTACCCTCCTTAGGGTTAAAAAAGAGGAGGCAAGGTGGGGCAATGAAGCAGGAAGCTCCGCCCTTTATGGCGGGGTAGCTCACCAGGTGCATGGAAGTGATGCTTTTAGTTCTTCCCCGATTGAACTTCGTTTCCAGTTGACGCTTCTAAGTGTAGGTGGCGCCCGCGCTGCT
>NEXD01000173.1 GCA_003019595.1 Candidatus Marsarchaeota G1 archaeon BE_D | reverse complement strand
TACCACATCCCTGTATTCTCGTAGCAGTGGTTCGAGCTCCTCTCCACACTCGTGTTGGAGCGAATAGCTTCTCAGCACCTCGAACAGCCTCCCTGTGTTCCCTCAGGGCGTACACCCGCTCACACATCCACAGGTATATTTCGTAAACCTATATAAACCTCCATACACCGAAACTGCTGACAACGGCGTGGCCAAACAGCAGCGCTCCGTAGCCCATGGCGTAATCCAAGTAACGAGTGCCTTCGATGTCGTAAAGGTGCGCTCCAGAGGCGCTTCTCACAAAAAACGGATACGGTTCGAAAAAGCGAACAGGGCTGTTCACATCTAAGGGCAAAACCTTTTTTGCCCTTTCAAAAAGCTCTGCGTTTTTCAAATCGCTCACCTTTATTCCACATGAGTCACTTGAAAAATCCTGTGGGTTGGTCTGCCTTCGATAATGGATTTTCCGTATTCAAGCGTGACCTTGTACGAGTTACTAGCCAAGAATTTTTTAAAAGAGTCAAGGCTTTCCCACTCTGTGTAAATCAGGTATTCTTGGGGGTCGTCAACCTGCTTGTAGAGCTTTGCGGACACAAACCCAGGAAGGTTTGCCTTTAAGTGATCAACCACTTCTCGAAACTTTTTTTCGAAGTCACCCTCTTTCCCTTTTTTCACTCTGTAGTAGAAGCCTATATTTATCACAATGATAATCAATCCTGTTTGTTTTAAAGCTTTATCTGAAAATAAGTTCATTCGCTCAACCAGCGCGCCGCATCTTCCGCGTAATAGGTGATGATTATGTCCGCACCAGCCCTTTTTATCGAGTAAAGCGTTTCAAGAACCACCGCTTTTTCGTCGATCATTTCCGCTTTCGAAGCGGCTTTGATCATTGAATATTCGCCGCTCACTTGGTACGCCGCAACAGGTAGATTAAAACTCTCTCTTACCTTTGTGATTACGTCTAAATAAGGAAGCGCTGGTTTGACCATCACGATATCAGCGCCTTCCTTCACGTCCAGCTCTACCTCTTTTAGCGCTTCTCTTACATTCCTGTAATCCATTTGGTAACCCTTTCTGTCACCGAACTGCGGTCTAGAGTCAGCTGCGGCTCTAAAAGGCCCGTAAAGCGAGCTCGCAAACTTAGCCGAATAAGCGAGAATTCCCGTGTCAAAAAAGCCCGCTTGGTCAAGCGCTTCTCTTATCGCTTTCACTTGGCCGTCCATCATCGCCGAAGGCGCCACGAAATCCGCGCCCGCTTCCGCTTGGCTTACTGCGGTTTTCGCAAGTAGCTCAAGCGAACGGTCGTTCAAAACCTTTCCGTCTTGAACATAACCGCAGTGACCATGTGAGGTGTACTCGCACAAGCAGGTGTCGGCGATGAGCAAAACGTCTTTTCCAAAGGAGCTTTTTAGTAGCGTAAGAGTCTTTTGTATCACGCCACTTTTTGAATAAGCCTGTGACCCCAGCTCATCTTTTGCTAACGGCACGCCGAAGAGCAAAAACGCGCGCACACCCAAGGCTAAAGAGTTTTCGATTTTGTTTGTGAGCTTTTCTGGGGGGTAGCGCTCAACGCCCGGCATCTCTGGTATTGCTTTTGGAGAAGAAATCCCCTCTTCAACAAAAAGCGGGAGAACAAAGTGTTTTGGGTGTAAGAGCGTTTCTGACACAAGCTCGCGTATCGCAGCGCTAGACCTTAACCTTCTAGGCCTTGTTCGAAGCGCAAAACTCATGAGTATTAAAACGTAAAAGTGTTATTTACGGCTTGCCCAAAAAATTTTGCTAAAATTATTTTTACATAAAAATAAATCTGAGCGCAAGAATACCGAACCGTTTATGAAAATTTACTCATTTTTCAAAGCTTTACTATATCGACGGGTCGACTCGAAAACAAAACATAAAACAAGTTTTGGAGTTTATGGCACTTTCTGAAAGGCGAACGACCTTATAAAGAACTTCTTAGGAGGAAGATGAGGCGCTTGGAGATAACGCAGGCGCGTGGTTTTGCTTTAGCGCTGATAATCTGAGTGAACCTTGATTTCGCGGTTTTAGACGTTTCTGGTTTTTTGTTATTGTGCTACTTGAGATGTGCTTTCTTTCGATACTTAGAGCGTCGATGATCAAAACACGCAAAAGATGGGAATTGGGTAGCTAATCACGATGCCTCTTTGCGAGTAACGCGATTTACCAAGTCTAATGCCGAAATGGCTTCAGTATGTGGCTTTAGCAAATCCACTAAGTTACGCCGTCTTCAGCAGTTTCAGTGTATGGGGGTTTATATAGGTTTATGAAATATACCTATTGATGTGTGAGCGGGTGTACGCCCTTAAGAGGCCCCCGAACACGGGGAGGTTGCCGAGCGTGCTAAAGAGCTATACACTAGAACATGAATCGGGAGAGGAGCTCTTACCACTGCTTCTAGCGTACAGAGACGCTGTGAACCGCGTGCTCGAAGAGCTCTGGGGCAACATAGAGTGGAAGAAGGAAAAAGTAAAAGGGAAGAAGCAGTGGCGGCTCCTACCCAAGTACAAGGTGGACGTGAAAAGCAAGGAGTACAAAAAGAAGCTCAGAGACAGCCTCCTTGAGGATT
>NEXD01000172.1 GCA_003019595.1 Candidatus Marsarchaeota G1 archaeon BE_D | reverse complement strand
GACCTTTACCTCGGTTTTTTTAAAAAGAAAATGAGTATTGCTGTGTAAAAAATCAACGAAAACTCTATTTCGGCTATATTGTAAAGCAATCCTTGTTTTACATAAAGACTGTTAGCACCGGCATAAATCAAATACGCTTCTTGTCCAAAAGATGTTCTACCTAAATAATCACCCCTTTCTATTGAAAAACCTGCAAGTGAAGTTACGAGGATACTCTCATTCGAACACTTAACTGGTACGCTTTCCAGTATGTGTTTATAGCCACCGGTTTGGCAGTCGTTCGCATCGTATTTTAGCAGGTTGGTAGGAGCGATTAAAACTTCGCTCATGTTCACGTTTTTCGTGTTTATTGTTATATAGGATTTGCTAAATAGCGTCAGATAAAACACTTTTGGATTAGTAGCGTACACTGTCACCGTTTTATTATTCACTAGAAGGTCGCCGTCACCTTTTATAAGTAGAGCTAGCGTGTAGTTCGAAGGACTGTCAACCCTAATTTCTACTTGTCTGGGTTTTACAAAGTTCTGATAGTAAGCATACTCTACTTTTATGTCTTTAAGTTCTACAGAACCTTGTAGCTGTGCGTTAATTTGTATTTCAAAAGTGGTATAGCCAGCTGGAAGATTTGCCGTAAAGTTGGCGCTTCGCCAGTTGTTTGAAAACGGTAAATTCTTTGAGAAATAGAGAAATCCCCCATACTCCTTGTAGTTTTGGTTGTTCACCCATAATGACGTAGAAAGGTTAGTGTTGCCGCTTGTTTTATAGTCAAATGACCACGTGACGTATACACTGTAATTGGGTGGTATTGGTATAGCTATAGCTCCTGGAATTAAGTAGCCCCCGTAGGATAGTGATACTAAGCCCTGTTCTTTTGTTGACTCCTTTAAATTCATTGCGGACAAATTGATGTGTGCGGTGAATGGTTTGCCAAGTGTCTCTATGAACCAATTGTGCGAGAGTTCCACTACTCCTTGTGAAGGTTCTAGTGTAAACTGTTTTGTTGCGTTAAGAATAGATACGTTTGGTGTGACGAGTCCCCAAGGTGGAATCAAATCGACTGAATTATTTGAAAGTGATTGACTACCTATTAGTAGCCAAGCCTCGCTTGGAGAAGACTTGTTGAATATAGGAGGGACATGACCAAGTATTCGATCCAAATAATACGCAGTATCAAGAGTATCGCTTCCACGGTAATAAAGCGAAGGTCCCCCGAATTCAAAAAGTGTTGCGTTGGGGTCTTCGAATACGTAAACTTGGTTGGGATAACTTGCTGCCAAAACCACTCCAGGCGAAGCGTTCAAAAATTGGTAAAGCTGATTTATGGTTATTGACGGGTCAAATGGGGTTAGCGGGCTTAGGCTCGTATTATCAACTACGATATATCTTACACCATAAATGTCCATAATTGTCTTTGTAAGATAGGTGGCTCCATTACTTATTATCTGTGATAAATACTGATAGAAAGAGTCTGGAGGAGATATTCCTGGGTCATAAAAACCCGTTACGCGCGGTGACCACTTGTACGCGAATCCATAAGGCTGTAGCCAGGCAACGGCATAGTTTGCTCCCTTAGGTGCTGAAAGTTTTTGATATAACTGTTGCCAAAATTGTGGTGGGTTCGTAGGTTGGTACGCTCCAAGTGGAGCAACACCGTTATTTCCCAGTATATATGTGTATGAACCTGGATAAAACGAACCGTCGAAGAACTGCCAGTTACTAATCATAATAAGGGAAACAACTACGGTTAAAGCTACTGTTCGTTTTATGTTCACTTTTTTGTTGTTTGTCCCGCCTGCCTTTTTAAAGATTGTTTCGTATAACACCAGTATGGTCAGTAAATCAAAGAAAAGGCAATAACTGGCAAATGATTCTAATAGGTAATTTGGTATAGCGTAGGTTATTGCCCAAACTCCACCTACTATCGGTAAATGACCTAACCACAGAAAGAAGTGTAAAAGCGGTGTGATAGGTAAGTATGTGCCTAGAGCAACGGAAAAGATGAAGAGTGCGCCCACATAGTGATAAGATACACTCTTAAAACGTTTCAAAACGGCGGGTATAGCAAAAAGCGCAAACGGTGTCATTGTGGACAAAAACCAGAAATTATCGAGAAGGGTATTTCGAGAGAGAAGTATTGACGGTATCCTTCCTAAAGTGGGTAATGTTTGAATATGTGAAGTCCCAAGAATTCCAATAGAAGAGCTTACAGAGGCTGGCCATGGTAAAGCCCTAAAATCAAAGAAGGTTAGCAATGGGTACAGTTTAGTCCAGTAGTCAACTTCTGAATATGAAAAAGGTCTTGGTGATGTGTAGATTGCGTTCGAACCAAATGTGTAAATTTTATACATAAATATTATGTAAGGTATCGATACAACCAAAAGCGTTGTAAGAGTCTTGAGAGCCGTAAACAGCTGTGCCTTAATTAGCTGAAACACTGTTGCTACAAATAGTCCCAGTAATGCTAGAATATACATGCGTGGATCGCCAAGACCCATATAAATAACAACAAAAGCGAGTTTTAGATGATCGATGGTGGTTATGTCATAGCCGGTGACAATTCTATGATACTTT
>NEXD01000171.1 GCA_003019595.1 Candidatus Marsarchaeota G1 archaeon BE_D | reverse complement strand
TTCCGAAAGAAATTTATAATTCTTTATGATAAGTATATGCATGGCCAGTAGTGTTAAAACATCTCAAAGCGAAAGCCAAAATATAGACAAATCAACATTAAATAAGCTAGCTCGAATAGCCGCTAAAGCAAGAGTAAGTAGACTAGACAAGTCACAAGTGAATAATCTTTTGGAAATGCTTTATTCTACTAACAACCCAGAGCTTTTGCTTATATATTTAGCTAGACAAGCAGGAAGAAACGAAATTGATAAAGATGTTGCTAGAGAATTGTATGAAATATTAAACAATAAAAACTTAAACGAAGCAGTGCAAATCTTAGGAATATTTAAATGGCTTTTTGAAGCTGGAGAAAGAACTAGGGATTTCGATCAATTTTTAAGACAAACTGCAAACCAAAATCAGCTTTTGGAGGAATACATAAAGTTTGTGTTAAGGGGTCGCTAGCGAAAATGAAGGAACTGTATAAAATAATTGGTGCTGATCATCAATTTTTAGACAGTTTGATTTTGTACAAAGGAGTGTTTGTTAACGAATCACCTCTAAGGATTGGAGCTGGTAGAGGTGCCAAACTTGGACAAGTCGATTTACCCGTTTTAAAAGACGCTAAAGAGCGACCATACATACCTGGCTCAAGCCTTAAAGGAGTTATGCGGTCGACTGTTGAAATTATGCTCAGAAGTGAAAACAAGGTTGTATGTGATGTTATGATGGATAAAACATGCGCCTTTAAAGTGAGCTTTGGAGTTGGCTTAATTGAGCAGTATTCAACTGAGGAAAATTTACAAAAAGAAAAAATTGAGTCTTTAGGGAAAAGACTAGCGTATAGATTTGGGTCAAACAAAGATATTACAACTTTGATAAACAAAATCAACGAAGCTAAAAAAGAGCTTGATCGTTTAAAAGAAGTTTTTAAAGAGGAATTGTCCCCATGTCTAGCTTGTAAGCTTTTTGGCAATCAAGCGCTTTCTTCGCATGTCGTTGTTTATAACGCGTATTCTGAAGAAACGGTAAATACTTCAACCATAACACGTGTCGCAATCGATAGATTCACTAATGCTTCTTTGGGTAAGGCGCTTTTTATAGCTGAGTTTATTCCGCCTTATTACAGTTGGAATTTTTCCTTAAGAACTTATAATTTAGAAGGTGAGAGTTTACAGCTTTTTAACAGGCTACTTGAGTTAATGAGAAATCAAGGAATTCATGTAGGTAGCATGCAAAGTGCGGGTTTCGGTCTGATTAAAATCAAGAGTTTAGAGCAAAAAGAAGTTGTTTATAAAGGAGGGATGTTAGGTGAGTGAACAAAAACCGTTAAAATAGATCAAATGCAGTGGATTTCTCACCTAAAAAATCTCAGAACAATTAAAATTGAAGGCGAAATTGAAAATGTATCACCACTAAGAATAGGATCAGGAAAAGCGCAAGTCTTGGAATCAATCGCCGATTTAACCGTATTCAAAATTTATGATCCGCAAAAAAGAGTTCATACGCCAGTAATTCCAGGCTCTTCTTTAAAAGGGGTGCTAAGGTCACAGGTTGTCGCGAACCTGAGAACTTATGGTATTCAAAATATTTGTGACGGTTTACCCAGAGCTACGTGTTTAGAAGGTAATGAATTCACGCGTTATGAAGGCGATTCTGGAGAAAAGTACCATAACATTTTAAGTGGATATATCAAAGTGTGTTTGGCGTGCTTAATTTTTGGCTCTCCTGGTTTTTCTTCCCATTTGATAGTAAATGATGGATATTCTTTGAATGAAAGCAAATTGGCAACAAGAACCATGGTTGCGATCGATAGAAAAAGCGGAAGTGCAAAACAAAAGTCGCTTTATACCGTTGAATACATCGAACCTGGTGCAAAATTCGCATTCGATTTAATTGCATTTAATCTTCCTAATTACACAATTGGGCTCATTTCAGATGTCTTACTAAAAATTCATAAGGGTATTGTTTCTCTGGGTAGCCTTAAAACAAAGGGCTTTGGACAGATGAAATTTAATAAAGTTGAGATATATGTCAATGGAAAACCAGAAACGCAGATTGCTTCACTAGACCCGTTTGACACTTTAGTCACAATTGAAGATTCAAGCGTTGAAAAGAAACTTTTGTCTTTCGTAAATGCTTGGGAAAAAGCAAAAGAAAAAATATCAGAAGTGGCAAACAGGGGATGGAATTGGATGTTACCGTAATTCGAAAACCATTCACACCGCGTGACACGCTCGGAAAATATGCGGGCATACTAACATATCAGCTCACTATATTAAAAAGCGTTCACGTGGGAAAATCTGAATATTCTTTGTTTCAAACCCAAGAGATGCTAGAGCTAAAAGATAAAGCCCACGAAGGTTTTGAGGCGCTGCTTGCAAGTGAAATTACCAAAAAATCTCAGTTCTCTAAAATAACGGGGTTTGTAGAAGTAAACGAAAAGCCTTGTATACCTGGTTCTACGATGAAAGGTTTGATCAGGTCAAGACTTGAATTGTTATCAACGCCGATTAACTATTCTGTTAACGCTTGTTTTTCGCAGGTCTCCTTTTCTCAAACGGTTTCAAGGTGTCACCAAGCAATTTGGTCGAATTCG
>NEXD01000170.1 GCA_003019595.1 Candidatus Marsarchaeota G1 archaeon BE_D | reverse complement strand
GAACCAGTTTCGATGCTAGACGTTTCGATACGCGCAGAAGTGCTCAACGTGATGATGGACTTAAAGGATAAACTCGGTCTTTCGTTTCTAATGATAACACATGACCTCGCGTTGGCAAAGCACGTTTGCGATAGCCTTGCGATAATGTACTTAGGAAAAATAGTGGAAATGGGTAACGCGGAGGAAGTTATCAACCAACCTCTTCATCCTTATACGCAAGCGCTCATCGCCGCGATACCCTCTGGCGACCCAGAAGGTCGAAAGGTAAAAGTGCTCGCCAAAGGCGAAGTACCTAGTTCGGTCAACATACCCAACGGTTGCAGGTTTCACCCCCGCTGTCCTTATGCAAAAGAGCTTTGTGCACGCGTTGAGCCAGAGCTTAGAAGTGTGGGTAACGAACACTATGTAGCGTGCCACTACTACGAAGAAGCCCTTTCGTATTTTAAGTCTCAGAACGCTTAAGGCGCTCTTTCGCCTTTCTTTCTGCCTCTCTTTTGAGTATTCTTTCGTATCTCTCAAGCGGGTCTAGAACGTCCAAGTCTGGGTCTTTTTCCTCTGTCGTGGGTTTTAACGGTATTAACAGTCTTAGAATTTTCTCTTTTAAGCTTTCAATCGTTTTTGGCATCGCGTAACACCCTCGTAAAGGTAAAACCCGTTTGAACCACCTTACTACCTTTCCATATGTTCACCTTATAGACGAAACCCTTGTGCTTTCTTTCCCAAACCATCAGATACAAATTGAACAAGAGCTGTTGAGCAAGCCAACCGTTTATAACTCCTAGTAGTGTGCCAAACCAAAGTTTTACGCTGAGAACTTGTGTCAAAAAAAGCGGTGCGATTAAAGCGAGCACGCCTAAAAACAAAAGGGTGAGAAGCGTCTTGGTTTGCTTCGCGTAGTCATAAGGCTTTAAAACTTCCCCTTCGCCGAGTAGCCTCTTTGCAAGTTTTGCGAAATCGCGCGTTCTGAAAAGAAACGACGGGATTAGAGTCAAAACGAAGAATACGCTCCACAAGGCGATTATTCCAAAGCCTGTGAATGTAAGAAACAAAAGCGACGCAAGTAAAAGACAAAACCAGTAAACCATCGAACCACTTTTGTGTGCTAACCTTATTATTTCCTTGGACACAAAAAAAGAAATAAAAAAGGGTATTTATGTTTTGGCTAACGCCTTCTTGTCAACACTGCGACAACGCCTATTATTAAGATTATCACAACCACGGCCACCGCTATGTAGAGCGTTGTCGATGGGCCTCGAGAAACTGTAGTTGAAGTGGCGCTTGTTGTGCTCGTGCTGGTTGTGGTTGATGTAGTACTCGTGGTAGTCGTTGTGCTCGTTGTGCTGGTCACTGAGGATGTGAGCGTCACTCCCCAGAACTGTAGCGCGGTGTGTGTGATGCCGTTAGTTGTGTAAGTCGCGTTGACGATCACTTCGTAGAAGCCTGGTGCGAGTCCAGCGGTGCTCAAGCTTCCGCTCCAACTTGTACCACTTTGGGTGAGTGTGGCAACCGGGCTTACCATAACACCGCTACTTGGTCGAACGAGATACGCGCGAACCACTGAGTTTGAAGGAATCGGCGTACCCTGTTGCGTTAAGTTCAAGTTTAGTGAAAGAGGTTGTCCTACTGAAACACTTGGTAAGGTCCACGCATAAATGTTGGTTCTAAAGTAGCCAGGGTTACGATAAAGCAGAGTGTACTGACTACTCACGTAGGTGCCAAAGTAGAAGGGACCAGTTCCGGTTTCTAAAAGCGTGCCACCAACGCTATTCGTTATCGGGTTTATGTCGTTGTCAAACGCCGAGTAGCTCACTTGAGACCAAAGGTGTTCTGGGAACACTGGAAGGGTTACTGCGAGCAAGTAACTTTGGTAAGAAGTGTCGTTTATATAAACGGTTACAGATGTTTGGTTGTTGACAACTGAGTCAACCAGCGTCGGCAAAGTTCCTGTGTAATCCGCTGATGTGTAGTTGACGTACCTCACCCAGCACGGAGCTGAGCAGGTGTGAGTTGTGGCGTTGTACGTTGCGCCGTTCAAGTTTGTGACCCATAGTGAGAAGTTGTAATCCGCCGCTGTCATCTTTACGTTGTCTTGGAAAGTTATGTTGTTCATAAAGTTGAGCGTTATCGTCTGTCCGTTCACAATCTTGTAACCGTGGGGAGTCGTTAGTGTCACGCCTGTTTTGACAATCGGGTAACCCGTGAGCATCCACGGAATTAATCCTGTTATCGACGGATTGGCTGGTGACGCGACCATTGGTGAGTCGTAAATCGCGTTGATTATGTCAAAGTCGTAAACAGACTCCGCTTGAAACGGGTTAAAATCATCTGGCGCCTCGTGTTGTCCCACGGTAAACGTTCCGCCTACAATCGGTTGACCGGTTGCTGGATTCACTTGGTGCACGTTGAGAAGGGTCCAAATGCCAGTAGCAAAAGTCCAAGTGGAGAACGAAGGAACGTTCACGTAACCGCTCCAGTAAGTTCCGCCGTAGTTGTTCAAAGAGGGTATTATCGTAGAGTCCCACCACATGTTCAGAATTGGTATCTGTTGCGAGAGCATATAGTCGACCTGTCTAGAAAGGCTAGCCGCGAGA
>NEXD01000169.1 GCA_003019595.1 Candidatus Marsarchaeota G1 archaeon BE_D | reverse complement strand
TTCCATTGTTGCACCATTTATAACGCACGTGTTTGGTGGTAGAGAAAACGCGTTCACAATTTTGTTAACGAACAACTCTGTAGTTATTTTATCTCCCACCAAAAGAAATTGTGAGTTACCGTAAAACTCTTTTAAAATAATTGGCAAATCATCAAAAACGCCCTTCCCAATTAGAATCTTTTTGAATTCAACTTTGTGAATTTTACCACATTTTCCTGTGAACTGTTTATTTATGGGAAAAAGTAGAATATTGTTAGACATTTTGACTGTACTAAACGAAAGCACATATTAGTTCGACCTTTTTGTAACAGCTTGGTGCTTATTACGTTAAATGAATTTTTAATGATTCGATGTGAAAGGTTTCACACCCACAGCTATATCCATATAAACTTTCCAAAATCTCGCCTTGGTGGGGATACCAAATGATGATTTCACTGTGTGCGTAATGACTTATCTGTACAGCGCGTCTCAAAAGAAAGCTCCGCTAGCGGAGGTAGCTCACAACGTGGTCATTATCTATAATTTAGTTTTGTGTCTTTACATTGTGGTTTTCATACTTTTTCGATGTAATTTGCGAGTCTATAAGATTCGTGTTTGCTCAATATTTCCATAGTAACACAGTATGTTTGGTGAATCACAAATAAACGACACTTTAATATCATTTGGTATGGTAAACTTGTTCAAGGGGACGGAAAATTTCGTAAGTGTTTGTAAAAACCGAGTCTTGAGGGTTAAGCGCCAAACATGGTTAAGGCGAGAGTTCGCAAGCCGCAACTCTTCCCAAGTTGCGAGGCGTTAGTCGCTCACAGTAGCTTACGTTTTTTATCTGGGAAGAAATGTCCAACTTCCGCTATTAAATATGGCTAGCCCACATTTTTAACTTGCAAAAGTAGCAAGACTTTGATGATGTCTGGACCTTAAACGCGGTGAATGCCACGGTTGAACAGATAACCCATTGTGCCGTCACATATGTTCACTTTAAAAAATGTGGAAATAATGGTTCGAGCTTAAGCTTGCGGCTACTTGACACTTGATACTCTTTACACCACTTTCCAACCCTGTGACAAAACCTAGAAGATTGGACGAAGAAGGTTGAGACAAAACTTTGATCATATGAAAATCACAGCGGCTTGTGGTGGCATATTCCCAAAAAATGAGTTGCGGTTACGCTAAAAGAGCCAATGTTGTTTTCTGTGTCACGCCACGGAAAACTCAGATTTCTTCAAACGCTAAGTTACCGTCGCAAACTCTTATTCAGATAGTTTTACCCTGTCGTGCGTTCTGTCAAAAAAAGTGCATCAACCAAGTACGAAGTTCTGCAATCCAGCTTTGTGCTTTCGCGCTTTTTTACCGATATTTTAAAAATGCTCATTAGAGCACAAGCGCTTTTATTTTTGTTTACGTGTTAAATAGCGATGGATTATTCAAAGTGGATAGAACAGGCGCAAGAAGACCTTAAAACCGCGCAAATACTACTTGAACAAGGAAGATTTTATGCTAGCGTTTTCTTTTGCCACCAAGCGTCAGAAAAAGCCCTAAAAGCTTTGCTACTTAAACATGGAAAAGACCCGGGAAAAATGCATTCGCTACCAGACCTTTTGGAGCTTATAGAGCTGGACGTAGGAATAAACGTTCCCCAAGCGATCAGAATCGCGGTTTACGACGTAAATCCACATTACGTGATCACAAGATATCCAGATGCCGCCAATGGCGTTCCCGCAAAAGCTTACAACCAGGCAAAAGCGGAAGAAATCTTTCGCGAAAGTAAAGAGGTGGTTGAATGGTCAAAGCAAAATCTGCAATAGAAAGCCAAAAGAGAATGGCAGAAGTTGCAAAACAAATAGTTGAGAAAGTTTCAGAGCATTTTCCGATTATCGAAGTGCGAGTTTTCGGTAGTAGGGCAAGAGGTGATTATCTTGACACAAGTGACCTAGACCTAATATTTGTGTTCGAAAAACTCGATGCGCCGAAAATCGAACTCGTGCAAAAAATATCAAGGTTCATAAAAGGAAATGTGGATTTCTTGGTGATGCAAAAAGACGAAGCGCAAAATAGCGCGCTCGTAAAAAGCTCCAAACTGCTTTGGGATAAGCAAAAGGGCTTTGACCTTACAGTTTTCGAGTGCTAAATGCTTTCGTAGCTTTATGGGTAGCCAGAAAGCACAACCAGCGGTAGACGAGTAGCCGTTGGGTAATTTACACCTTGGGCATGTCGTTGTGAAGTGTTGGGTTTCACTCTACGTAGGTATACGTAGGTACATATCATTGTACCTATCATACGCGTAGAGCTTGGGCTTCACAGCATCATATAGCCCCCTCACGAGTTCATCGGGGTCACTCCGCTTTCCCCTGTCTCGACGCACCCACCATGCAGTGGGGAACGCCCTCCATCTTCAGTCCCCCTGTGTGTGCACGCACCCCTCCCTCGGCGGAGGTCTTAGGTCTTCTCTACTACCACCCTACTGCCCGTGCACACACAAATTGTTCAAATCCAGAAATCTATATAAATTTTGAAACTGCTGACAACGGCGTAGCTAATGGCTAAAGTAGAAAGCTTCCGCTTTCAGGTGTGGTAGTCATCCTCTCTCTATTTT
>NEXD01000168.1 GCA_003019595.1 Candidatus Marsarchaeota G1 archaeon BE_D | reverse complement strand
TGATTTCTGCGGCACTTGGTGTGTAAGTGAGCGCAAGGGAGCTTTAAAATTGCGAAAATGTGATGGCTTTGCTTTAGTTCGGCGGCTTTAAAGCTACACCAAGCATTTCAAAAAACTCTGAACACGATTCATCCCTCGAAAATGTTGTACACCGCGCTCGTGATTTTTCATCTGATCTAACAAAAATTTTAAGTGCGAACTGGCTTTGAAATTCGTTATATACCAACAACATTTGTCGGCGTGTGGAAACTCATAAAAAAGCGGGAAACACAAAAATGAGTTTTTGTATAAAAAAGGGGGAGGGGGAAACAGTTGTTACATTCGTCTTCTTACGAACACACCGTAGATTATCACGATGAGCGCTATGAACGCTATGATGAGCGCGCCCAAGCTGTAAGCTTCGAGCGTGCCAATGGATCCCTGAATCTGCGACACGACGCTAGACAGGGATGACATACTTCCAAGCAACGCTTGAATAGCACTCGAAGTCTGGCTAGCCAAGTTGCTCAACGCGCTTTGTAAGCTACTAATCGCAGTTTGTAACGGAGCAATCTGTGAAGATATTATTGAAATTATTGCGCTCGTGTTTATCGTTGGAGGTGTTGGGGGTGTTGGAGGTGATCTTACCACTGAGAAGGAGAACACGCCAGTGTTACTCAGGCCGTTTGAAGCGGTGGCTGAGACTGTGACCACGTATGTCCCAGTGATGTTTGGCACCAAGTACACACTCTGGTACTCGCCCGTTCCTACATGAAGGAAGCTTAAGGACTGCGTCACACCAGTTGGAAGTAGCACAGTGCCTGAGACGCTACTCATGTCAGTTGGTGCGCCGTTCAAGTATGTGGTCACCGTGATCACTTGAGTCTGACCTGGTTGAAGCTGTGGAGCGCCTGAGACCTGAACGACTGGGTGCTGTGGTGGCGTTGTTATATTTATGGTAAACTGTGTGTACGCCTTTGTCCCACTACTACCTATAGCCACAATAGAAACAGGTCCTGCTGCGTACGCAGGTATGTTGAATGTTGCGCTAAAGAAGCCAGTTGATGAGGTTTTAACTTGGCTCGGTGGTACGACGACCACTTCCTGCACGTAAATCGTTACTTGTTCTTGAGAAGCAAAGCCAGTGCCGGTCACCGTGACACTCGTACCCACAGGTCCTGAAGTTGGGCTCACTGTGATCCTAGGCGCAGTGCTAAAGTTCACCGTCTCATCGTTTGTAGGAATCGCGTTGTAGAACGTTTGCGCGATCACACTTGGGTTTGCTTCGTATACGCCGAGCCTGTAAGTCACAGGCCACCATTGCCCTCCGCTGTACACCTTGGATGTAAGGTTGGGTAGCGTGAGTGTTGTTTGCGCAACACCGTAGCCGTTCGTTTGAAGTAGGGGCATCGAAGTTGGCGAGAACACATACTGTAACGAAGTAATCGGCGTACCATTGACCGCGTTGTAAGCGTTGAGCGCAACCCACTCTTTAGCAGAAGGTGTGAATCCGACAAAGAGCAGGTTTACGCTTTCACCTGTGTAATGCACCGTTGGGAAGACGCCGGGCTTGTTCACTCCAAGCTGGCTTTCTGGTGTTATGTTTTGCGGGTCGACGTAGAGGTGAGGTGGTGCAACTGAGTAGGAGCCAGCGGGTGTTATGTTAAGATAGAAGTGTTGGTGTAGTGATGTTGTAGGTAAATGTGGTAAGGAAGGCGCAGAAGGTCGAAGCGTAAAAGCCACCGTTCACGTAAATCTGGTAGAGACCGAATCCTGATGGAGTTGTGGGCGCCAAACCAGGGATTTGAACGATGAGCTCCAAGCTACCGTTGTTTTGTGGGGTCGCCTTTGTAAGGGATGAATTCACAAACAGCTTGTTGAGCGAAACAAATGTGAGCGAGCCAGTTTCGTTTACAGGAAAGCCGTCGACCTGAACGTCCAAGTAGTCACCCGAGAAAACCTTGTTGCCTTCAAAGCTCTTAAGGTTGTTCCAAGAGTTTGTGGAAAGGTTTGCATAGTACACCGCTTGTATTCCCGTAAGAACATAGAACACCCCGCCTGGAATTGAAACCTGCCTTCCACCGGCGATTTGGCCGTTGATTGTGACCATTACTTCTCCACCTGGCAAAGCTGGAAGGATGATGTAGAGCGGGTTATACTGGTATTGACCAGATGGCGTATATTGAATGAGAAGTCACCGTTAACGTCCGAACCGTAGAATTCCTTGGAAATCGGGTTACCGTTTGCGTCTTTTGTGACAGTGACTGAGTATCCATTAGCGGCAGAGGTGAAGGTCACAGAAGTCGCCTGGAATGCAGAGGGGAAGCTTCCGAAAAGGTCGCTTGCCAAACCATCGAGTAACAGCGTGTCACCTACGTAACCAAATGTGTTGTATCCGTTATAGATGTCTTGAACACCAAACGAAGGAGTCGCTTTATAGTAGGCCACCACTTTTGGAACGTAAGCGCCGCTTGCGTAGTAATCCTGTAACTCAACTGGATACGTACCGTTCGGTATACCAACACCAAACGAAGAGAGAGAGAACACTGCTGCACCGTTTTTGTCCGCTGTGGCAACACCCACGTGGGTGTTCAAGATTGGTGCAAGTAGCTGGGCGACGACAT
>NEXD01000167.1 GCA_003019595.1 Candidatus Marsarchaeota G1 archaeon BE_D | reverse complement strand
ACCCGGGTCCCCGGTAGCCTGACTCAGAGGTCAGCGGGAGCGGGCTTCCAAGGACCACGTCCACCAAACCTTTGGGCTACGCAGCTCAGTCGAGCGATTCAGGGATACCTCAAAGACAGGACACGGGTGCTCTATAATAACATCAACCCTAGGAAAACACTGTTCATGCCGCTCGTGGACTTCTTGCTCGGAGCTATTCGCTGCGTGGTACACAGAGTGGAGGTGATACGGATGAATCCTTATCCGGACAGGATCATAATTATCGCATAATCCTTTTTAGTGACACAACTGAAGAAGACTATAAACTTGCACAGATTAACTACACAGTATCGGCTGGATAATGCGTTGGTGAGCGCCAAGTGTCTTATCTTGAAACCATCGTGCAGAACAATATTTATATCAAAAACTCAGACTTGATCCTTTCGACTCAAGAATTTAAATCACACCATTTATAGATGTTTTTGAATAATATGGAAAAAGAGTTTAAATTTTTGTTCACACCTATTAAACTTGGTTCTACAGTAGTACGAAATAGGGTGTTTGTAGCTGCCCATTCTACAGGGTTTTCAGAACCAGTAGATTACAACAGAGGCATTTTTTTACCATCAAAAATTCATGCGTATTATTATGCAGAACGAGCAAAGGGTGGAGTGGGCTTAATAATTATGGAAGCTGGCATTGTCCATTATTCAAGTGAGGGACTTGTAGCCCCGCATTTATATGATGAACGTTCAATACCACGCTTAAAGTTTATAGCGGAATCGGTTCATAAATATAACAGTAAGATTTTTGGACAACTTTATCATGGAGGGAATCAAGCCACTAACACGCGATCTGATCTAATTCCTTTATCTTCTTCAGCAGTGCCCTCAAGTAAATATTCATACGTCATTCCTGCTGAAATGACTGTTGATGAAATTCATGAAATAGTTGAAGGATTCGTAAAGTCCGCAAAACATCTAAAACAAGCTGGTTTGGATGGAGCCGAGCTACATGGGACACATGGATATCTCATAGAACAGTTTCTTTCTTTACATTATAACAAAAGGTCTGACTCATATGGAGGTTCACTCGAAAATAGAATGAGATTTTTGTTAGAAATCATTGATGGCATAAGAACGGAGGTTGGATATGATTTTACTTTAGGATTAAGATTAAATGCTGATGAGTTACTCGATGACGGTTTAAAAATCGAAGAAACAAAACAAATCGCAACTAAGTTAGATCAAAGCAAAAAGTTGGACTTTCTTAATGTAGACCTAGGAATAACTGGACGCCAGCATCATATTCAAATTGCCCCACTTTATGTTTCACCAGGTCACGAAGTTGAATACATTGCTCAAATTAAAAGTATGGTACGCACAATTCCAGTTCTTGGAACACCTGGAAGATGTTCTGATCCTTACTTTGCAGATTGGCTTATTGCCGAATCTAAAATGGACATGGTTGGCATGACTAGAGCACACATAGCGGACCCTTATATAATTAATAAAACACTTGAAGGAAGAATTGAAGACATTAGACCTTGCATAGGAACTAATGAGCAGTGCTATAATAGGATTGGAAATGGTTTGCCGCTACGATGCAACGTTAACCCAAGTGTTGGTTTCGAAGAAGAAAGACCTTATGAAATACCACTACCAAATAAAAGAAAGAAAGTGCTTATCATTGGTTGTGGCCCGGCTGGCTTGGAGGCTACGAGAGTTTGTGCATTAAGAGGACATAAAGTTATAGCTATAGAAAAAACAAGTCAATAGGAGGACAACTCATTCACGCATCCAAACTACCAGGAAGAGCGGATATTGGATCTTTAATAAGATGGTATGAAATTCAACTAGAGAAACTTAAAGTTATTTTATTATTAAACTCTGAAGTGACTTGCGATTTGATCGATGACTTAATAGAGACAACACAAGCAGGAACAGTTATCATTTCGACAGGAGCTGTATACGATAAAACTGGATACACCGAGTTTACTGGTAAAGGAATTCAAGGTATTAACAACATTCATGTTTTTTCACCAGAAGAAGCAATCTATTTAACTCACATTAGTGGGAAAAAAGCCATAATTTTCGACGATGAAGGTTTTGAGGTAGCTCCTTCATTGGCGGTTCAACTTGCCAAGAATGGTGCAAAAGTTGTTCTTGTGACGCGTCACAGTTCAGTCGGACAAGCGATTTTCTCCACACTTCAATTACCATTTATTTATAAAGAGTTGTCAAAATTTAAAATCGAAATCTATACGAATTCAATAATTGAAAGAATCGAAAGAGACTTTGTTATAATAAAAAATATCTATAGCGAAGATTATTTAGAAATAAAGAATGTTGACTTTTTAGTACCTGTTACTTATAAACGATCGATCAACGAGCTTTACAAAAGATTCAAGGAAAAGGTTAAACAAACTTATGTTATAGGCGATGCACGCGCACCAAGACGTTTACGAAATGCAATTGTGGAAGGATATAGTATTTCACTTTCTATCTAACGATTGGTTTGGTTTAACTTAATTTCCTTCCTTTCGAGCCTATTTATAATAGTGGGTATTCCTTCTGGTAATAAAAGAACGAAAAGAATAAGAACAATCCCTACAACCAATAAGTGAATATAAGGAAAATTGGCTAGAACAAGCTGGTCTAATAAAGAA
>NEXD01000166.1 GCA_003019595.1 Candidatus Marsarchaeota G1 archaeon BE_D | reverse complement strand
GACAAGCCACTCATACTGTCCACACCGTATGTTTGACCAAAGGTATTTTAGATTGTGCGACTTTGAGCACTGAATTTGTCGTATTTATGCGATGTTATACTGATTGATTGGGGTTAAAGATGTCGGAGAGTGTGTACACTATGAAACCTTCGTGTAAGAGTTTTTCTTTTTGGTAAACGTCTTTGGCCACTAAGCCGTAAGTGTTTTGATGTGTCGGTAGTGTTGTAGCCTTCTGGATAAGGCTTTCAAGTATTCTTCTTGCTTCTTTTTGAGTTAGGGTCGACCATTTGGCCTCGAACAACACAGCTTTGCTCTCTCTTGTTGAGAGGGCCACTATGTCTATTTCTACATCCTTATCCCACCATGCACCTAAGTAGTCTGGGTGAATCACAAGTTCCCCCTTTCTTATCTTTGATGCTATATGTAGACGGGCTATTCTTTCGAAAACTCTTCCAAGATAGGCGTTATACTCTTGCTTTATCTTCTCCCACACCTGATTTTGTAGGTCGTGTTCAAGTAGTGGCCTATTAGGCAAAACAAACCTAAACCAGAACTCGAAAAAAGGGTCTGTGAGCGTATACCTTGAGGCCTTCTTTGTGGGCGTGCTCTCTTTTGCGACAAGCCTCATAGATATGAGCGTTGCAAGATATGTGGTCACATTTTCACGGCTTATCCCTGTGTAGTCTGAGATTTCGCTTAGTGTGATCTTCCCCTGCGATATCGCGCCCAAGATGTCAACGTAGCGTGCAGGTGTGCGCACTTCCTCCATTAGTAGGAATTCTGGTTCACGATAAAGTGGTCCACGCTTGTCGAGTATTAGCCGCTTGACGTTGTCTTCTACACTCCTACTTGGGTTTACTAGTTCGAGATAAGCGGGAGTCCCGCCGAAGACCCCGTACAATTCGACGAGCTTCGCGTGTTCTAAGCGTGGAAACCATTGGGCTAGGTAGGCTGGGTGAAGTGGTTCGAGCTCCACCACGCCTGTCTTTCTACCGTAGAGTGGTGCGTCACCCCGTAGCGACACGCGTTCAATCATTCCTACGGATGAGCCAGCGAGAATAAGCTTTGCACCGATCCTAGAATACTCTTCATCCCAACTCTTCTGTAGAAGGGACACGGCACCTTTAAGAATTGAAAGGTTTTGAAACTCATCTAAAACCACGACCCCACCCCTGTGCTCTGTGAACCAGCGTGAAAGATATCTCAGAAATTCGTCAAATTCTCGAAAAGTAAAACCAGGGTAAAAATTAGCTTCCACAACCTGTGATAGACTTCTCAGAACCGTTCCCTTTCCTCCATTTGGAATGTAAAAGTATAGCCCGCCTCTCCTTTTCAGAAACTCGAGAAGAAGTCTTGTTTTACCCACTCTTCGTCGCCCATAAACCACCACAAGCTCTGCGCGCGGTGACGAAGCTATCTCTTCTAGATAATTCAGCTCAATTTGTCTATTAATAAATCTTACAATCATAATTGTAACAATCTTAATTGTATTTAAAAACTCATCGCTCAAAACGAAGTGAAAGTAGAGGATTACTTGTGATTTTTGAAGATCGAAACGAGCGCTGGAAAGTAGAAAACTCGAATCACGAACGTGTCAAGAATCAAGGATATTGCAAACGCAAGCCCAAGTTGCCTTAAGAACGAAATAGGTGAAAAAGCGAGAGACCCCAAAGAGGCTGCGAGAATCAAACCGAGCGAAGTCACCACAAGAGCGGAGGAAGCCATTGCGCGAGAAAGAGAGTCCACAAACTCACCTTGCTTTGTTTCTTCTTTTATTCTACTCAAAATAAAAACTGAGAAGTCGTTACCCAATGACATTAAGATCACGTAAAGGATTATCGGAATCAAAAAGATCAGCTCTTCGTGGAGAAGTTTGACAGAGATCACGTAAAGCAAAGCGGTGGTCCAAGTTATGCTCACGAAAACACCGCTCAAAGAAATCACTCAAAGAGCGTAGCGAAAGCGCAAGCACCAAAGCGATCACAAGAACGATGATTAGCTCCAGCTGCTCGTAAGCGACGCGTGAGTACGAGATTTCGTCCAACAAAGAAGAAGTAAGACCTCCAACAAGAAAACTTGGGTTTGAACGAATCTGTTTTACAACCTGAATCGCTTCGCTTGAACTTGGGTCAAAATTTGTGTAAACCAAAAAGTAAGCGTAGTGGTAGTTGTCGAACAAAAAGCTTTGAGCAAAACGGGTGTCAGCAACCGCGCTTCCGTTGGCGGTGGCGCCTAGCACCTTTGTCACACCTTTTACAGAAAAAAGCTGTTTTGCGTACTCTTTGAGCGTGACATCACCGAATGGGTTTCACTCTACGTAGGTACGCATCAGCACACCTCTCGTACGCGTAGAGCTTGGGCCTCACAGCATCATGCAGACCCCTCACGAGTTCATCGGGGTCACTCCGCTTTCCCCCTGTCAGCACGCACCCACCCAAGAGGGAGGGTAGAACCACGCGGTCCCACCACTCCCTCTGGGAAGCGCCCTCCATTCTCAGTTCAACGCGCTTCCTTCCGTCCTCCCAATTTACAATGTAGCCGAAGCTCATCCTCATATAGAGGTTTATCGCCGCATTGAGTTGCCTATTGATTCGGAGCGCGCACCCGCCACACACGAAGACATCTGCTCCATTCAGGTCTTTGTTCTCCCACCCACA
>NEXD01000165.1 GCA_003019595.1 Candidatus Marsarchaeota G1 archaeon BE_D | reverse complement strand
GTATCACACCAAAGATAGAGTTTTTACCGTTTGGAAAGGGTAAAAACATCCCAGGATCTTTTATGTAAACCTTAAGTCCAAACCTTCTTAATTCGAGTTCTTGAATTATTTCTTCGCGTAAAAGACTAAGCACGTAGGCTCCCATTGAAACCTTTATTCCTGGCCAAGGTTCCTCTGTGACACAAGCTCCGCCAACGATTTCTCTTCGTTCAAATAGTGCGACCTTTAAACCTGCTTTTGCCAAGTATGAAGCGCAAACTAACCCGTTGTGTCCTCCTCCAATTACTATTACATCGAACATACAATTTAACTACTGAACTTAAAATTAAATGTTTTTCATTAATTATTTGCCTTTATCATAATATTGTGTATTAATACAAGAGCATAAGTATATTATATAAAAATTATTACTAGCGCTGATTTTATATAGAATTTCAAATTAACTAAATAGCAGACTTTGAAGAATTTTATCAAAAAAGCAAAAATCCACTTGTTTTACACAGAATATGTTGTGCTTGCATCCTTTTATGATTCTAAATAACACTCTATCCGAAAATCTTGATAAAAAGATATTGTCTAAGACCACTTTGAAAGTTTGGCTTGGGGCGGTAATGAAAACTGATTCGTTATATGACCTCCAAAACTTCACCTTTAAAGATTGAGAATTTCTAACTAACGGAGTTTTTGTGTAACCTTGCAAGTTAACTTACTAAGATTCGCGCGTAAGTCCTTTACTTACGTATCGTAGAACATGGCCGAATACAGAAAGACTTAACAAGATAGACCACAAAGGGTTTAGCGTTCACTTTTCTTTAATCCTTATAATAGGAAAAAGCAAACCCAATGACAATAACCAAAACCACCACAAAAATACTAGGGGTTTACATTGTCAATGCGAGCGTGGACTTCGGGGACTTTGTGTGGTGTAAATGGGGAGTTAGCGGATTTAAGGACGGACGTAAGATAGACTATTTCGTTAAAATTCTATCACAATTTTTTACTCTAATGCTGGCTTGTCCCTATTAAAGCGTTAAACAGGTAGTAATTTAACGTTTTTAACATCCAGTTATCAAGGTTCGAATCCTCGTTGCGGCACTTTAAAAAACGGATGTTGCTAAAGCTTGTAAGGTTTTTCCATTGAGATTTATTTGTTATTAATTCCAGAATATTCTTATCTTTCGCAGTCAAAGGAAAACCTCAAGTAGATAACAATATCTGTTGCTGAGTATGACTCTGTTAAAATCTGAGCATTAACGATGATAGGGCATAACCAATTCCACCACCTATGTAGTTAAAACTTAAGACAATGGTAGAAATTTCGGGGGCACGGTTAGTAGATGAGACTAATGTGTTAATGAGGGGCTCAAGCAGGCTAGACGAAATTGCTAAGACAATTAATATTAAAAAGAACGTAATCGGGCTGGTCTTCATGAATATGAATGAAACGAATAATGTAACTATCAAAGCGTAAAAGCCTAGTAGCCCAGAAACTGCCTTCACGTTCGCTAACCGCTAAGTCCCCTTTTACTGATGACGAACTGGATTGTCATGCATGTGGCAGTTTCGAGCTCGATTGCTATAAGCACTAACGAGTCAGATATACCTTGTCTAGTACCCAATTCAAATACCATCCCCATCCAGAGGTACTGCAGGAACCAGTTGAAGGCTACTAACACTGTAAGAGGCATAGCTTCCCTAATTAGCGAGAGTTCTCCAGAGAAGAACCTCGGCTTTATTTCGGCACCACCGAAGTAAGTGAAATACATAATAAGAAGGAATCCAAGAGCTGTAAACAGTGATAGGGCGGTTAGGAAGATGAGTTTATTCGGCGTTACATATGTAAGAATCGGTGATAAGAAGAATGCGACGGCCTCAGAACCAGAAATTAGCGAGAAGAATCTTGAGGAATCTAGTAAATATTTAGACCAGCTTACCTCTAAATTATATATGTAACTTCTAGTGTATATCCCAAGCAACAAGGAAATAGATATTCCTAAAGGTAAATTGTAACGTTGTTAAGGAGTATAGCTAGTATAACAGTTAAGAACAGAAACAGTAAGTGGACAAATGGTAGTCTCTTGAAAAGTCGTTCATTGTGGAATAGTAGCGTTATAAATCCACGTATGACTATTATGATGCCATAAATGGTTCCAAATATGGGGACTAAATTAATATATGCTATGAAGTTCATTGAATAAATAGCAAAAGCGCCTATAATCGTAATGAGAAAATCTAGGTAAATGAGATAAGGAGTTTGGTTCATCTGTCTTCCCACCCATTCAGCACAAAAAGTGCGATATAAAGAAATTACAAAAAGAGGCGGTGGAATAAGAAGCACCGTGAAAGCCACGAGGCAGGCGAGCTTTGAAGAGCTCGTTCACACAAAGCCACAAAAAATGCGGTCGCCGGGATTTGAACCCGGGATCAGCAGCTTGGAGGGCTGCTGTCCTAGACCAGACTAGACGACGACCGCTTAAGAATGATTTAATTAAAGGATTTATAAATTTTCCAAATTGCACACTCCAAAATTTTTGGACGTCTCTTTATTGTTGTCATAAAAGATCAATAGGCTAACTTTACTTATATATTACTAGACTTCGAACTATAAACTAATAATAATCTGAATTCGTAAACACTATTTGCTTAGTGTCCTTCTAAAACGAATCGATAATGTTATAAT
>NEXD01000164.1 GCA_003019595.1 Candidatus Marsarchaeota G1 archaeon BE_D | reverse complement strand
ATCCGAATAAGTGAATGATACAGAGTCATTCTTTTTCCCTCTTCCTAGTAAGTACAGGTGGGGGTTACGACTCGCTGAATATATAAACCACTCAGATATCTTAATTGACTGTTAACAATAATATAGTGAAGAGTTGGACAACACTTTTGGTTGCAAATACTAGTAACTCGAACACCCTGTTTTGATAGGTTCATAGCGGCGCTACAACCCCATGCTCCACCACCAATGATTATAACATCATAAATCATAACGACTTCTATTATTAAGTAAAGTGACGGGAACGAATAACTTCGCTTTACATTTTGTTTCTCCTAAAGCTATGTTGAAGGCAACGATGTTTGAAAGTCTGTTATACTCGATATTTCGCATGAGAATCGCATAAGTTTCTGGGTTAGCCTCAAATGCGAAAACCCTTGCTCCGAGTTTAGCCGCAAACAGTGCAAATTTACCCACGGAAGAACCTATGTCTATGACGGTATCACCAGCCTTTGGCTTAAACCACTTCTTTGTGCTGGGTTTGGCTATACCTACATAGTGACCAAGGTCTTCACTGAAAGCCCTCGCGTATAGCAGAAGGCCATCACGGTTTCTTAATAATATGTCACGCCTAAGATAAGCGCCGACTGTGGTAAAATTCTTTCTGCGCAATAAAAAGTTTAGTGCAGATTCAAAATAGCAAAGGTATAGAAAAAAACTGTCTTTGAATGTGTAACCTCTTATTTCGCGATATGCACGGAAACCATCCATTAAGTCCTTTAAGAACACAAAAATACCAATGTAGGCTTGAAAATAAGCTTTTATGCGGACAACTTGAATGTTATTCTGACACTTAAAATTTTGATCAACCTTCTTATTGTTTTGATACCTTTTCATATAGCAACTTGAGTTTAAACTTTAACCGACTTCTTTCGTTTGCTATATATTCATGTGTTTTATGTCCTAGCTCAGCGAGTAGGGAATGGTCTAGACCATCAAGGATTTTTGCAAGTTCGAGTGGATCTTTCGGGTCGAACTTTAAGCTCACTTTAAAGATGTTTCTAAACGGGAGAATGTTACTCACTATAACAGGTAGTCCCACAGAATACGCCTCTATTCCAACATACCCTAATTCTTCATAAGTAGAAGGTAATACAAGAACATCCACTTTACGCATGAGTTCTAACACTCTTTCTCTAGGCAACTTGCCATGTATAAAATAATCTATTTTGGCACGTTTAAGGTATTTGGGAATTTTACCTCCGCCGACGATATGTAAGGCAAATCTATTTGGCACTTTTACGTGCTTTAAAGCTTCGACAACAACTTTAAGGTTTTTTCGAGGCATAGAAATGTCTCTCGATACAAAGAGCAGGTTTATTTTTCCTTGATTATTATACTCTTTTATTCTTTTTATTTCACAAGGAATTGGAAATTCGCCACTCCAAACTCTTATAACATACTTCGCTTTTTTAAAACTCATCGAATCGAGTAAGTAGTGTTGCAGTGTTACAGGTATTCCTCCTAATTTTTCGGGAAAGGACAACTCTCGGGTTCTTAACGCCGCAATTTGAGAATAAGTAAGATGACTCCACCTTGTAGTGACTAAGTTACTAAAAAGTGATCCATACGGTGGCAGGGTTTCGTGTACGACATCGTATTCTTCCTTTAAGGACTTCAATTTTGTTCGAGCCAGCATGAATGAAAGAAGGGGGGCGAACCGCGGGGCATTAATTTTTGTCTCTAAAATTGATTTCACCCCTTCTAACTCTTCTTCAATCGCATCAAAACACATCAAGTCTACTCTTGCTATTTCCTTTACTACTTTAGCCAGCTCTATAGTGTATGCTGAAATACCTGAACTACTCTTGTCATACGCGCATATTAGAATCTTCACGATTAGCCGATTATTGGAGTAAGTGTTGACACTTATTTTTTGTGGTTGGAATCGTTACCTAAGCTTGTCTATAAATTAGAAATTCTAATAAAAAACAATTCTATAAGAATTAGATAACATAACTTGTATAAACCTAAAGTATTTCAATAATTTTAATCAAGTTGATTTATAAAATAATGGATCAAACAAAAAGCATGGTCAAGCTTAACACATAGCACTGTTTGATTACTTTTAAAAGTTCGGTTTACTGTGAATTCTATGTAGAAAGAGGTAATACTTAAAATTGATTGTAATACCTTTTCTTCAGTTGTTTGAATTACACAAATACATAAATGTATCTGAATAACTTTTGGGATATAACCAAATAATAGAAATTCGCAAATATATTTTAAATCTCAAGTTATATTGATTATAAATCAATAAGTTTGTAACAACAAAGATTGTTGCACGTGTGATAATAGTATAAAATTTACTTTGTAGTCCTTATAATATTATACATGTTTTACTTTATTAGGGTTTTGACTTAAGTATTATTTTTTCAATGTAACAAGAATTGTACATTTAAGTTTAATTCCCTACTGAAATCGTAATCTAGCAAAAATCGTAGCGATTACTATATGTTATATATAATTATATATTTTCAACTAGATTTTTTGCCCTGACTAAGTATGAATGTTCTTTGTAGCTTCTTAATATTGCCCTTTCTCTAATCTCCTCCATTTCGCTGTTATTTTCTAAATAATATTTGACCTTTTCCTTCAATTCTATTACATCAGAAAAGCTCACAACTTCATTTGTTGAGAAGTATTTGTTTATTGATGGCATTTCTTCTGTAAGTAGCAAGCCACCGC
>NEXD01000163.1 GCA_003019595.1 Candidatus Marsarchaeota G1 archaeon BE_D | reverse complement strand
GTCTTGTTCGCCAATTTTCTGCCTTAGAGGCGGCAGCCATAAATTGGTCTGGACTTACGGTATTTCCTGGCTTAATAACTTATTTTGCATTTTCTTATTTGTTTCCTAATGGTAGTTTATTTTGGGCGATGGTCATCTCAATATTAGGCTTCACAAGCCTAGCAATTTGCTATGCAATGTCAACTGTGGCCATGCCAAGATCTGGTGGAGATTATGTTTTCATTAGCAGAACTCTCCATCCCACTTTAGGATTTATGCTAGTTTTATCTTTAAATATTTGGTTCTCTTTCTACTCTGGTGCTTTCGCAAATTGGATTTTTACTTTAGGACTCTCACCATCTTTAGATGTCATCGGTTATATAACAGGTAATTCGGCTTATTTGTCACTTGCAAACACATTGAGTCAACCGCTAGTAATAATACTTTTTGGTTCGTTCATAATAATAGTCACCGCAGTAATAGCAATAGTACAACCAAGGCTTGCCGCCCGTCTTGTAACGCTATTTATTATGATTGGTTTTCTAAGCTTAGCCGTAATAAGCTTGGTCTTTCTTTTTAATAACACTGCAACTTTTCGAACAGCGTTCAATACCTTTAGTTTACCATATGCAAAGACTTCTGATTATTATTCATCAATACTCTCTGAAGCGGAGAAAAATGGACTTAGTCAATTAAACACATTTTCTCTGTCTCAAACTCTTAGTTTAGTGCCATTTGGAGCATATATATTTCTATACGTTTCGGAAATGCAAGCTGTAGGCGGTGAAATTAAAAACGCAAAAAGGACGCCGTATTATGCGGCTTTGATCACACTTTCTGTTGCTTCATTGTTTGCGTTACTACCAATCATTGGCTTAAATCAAGCTGTGACTAAACAGTTTAACAACGCCATCAATTTTGTATATTATAACGGTTTAAACTATTCACTACCTATTGCACCCACTTTCAATCTTTTTGCAAGTCTTTTAGTAAAAAACGTGTTAATCGCTTGGCTCATAAATATAGGTTTAGTAACTACAAATATAGCTTTATTACTTATGTTCTATATGTTTACACCCAGATACTTTTTAGCCGCTTCTTTTGATAGTATTATGCCACAAAAACTGTCTTCCGTATCTGAAAGATTTCATACTCCCCATATAGCAATAATTGTAACTGCTATTCTTGCTTTAATAACGCTTCCTATTTATACGATTTTTGCCACGCTTCTTTCCACTTTGAGTGCAGTGCTAGGAGAATTATTGTTCGGCTACTTAGTTTTTAGTATTTCTGCTATATTGTTTCCATTTTCACCAAAGTCCAAAAGGATGTATCAATCATCGCCAATAAATTATACTATTGGAAAGATACCTGTAATTACACTTTTTGGCGTAATTAGCACCGGCTTTATGACATACATAGCATATTATCTTTTGACAAATTCACAATATGGCGTAAATTCTTTTGTTTCACTCGTTGCGGTTTTATTAATAGCAATATCAGCACCAATATGGTACTATATCAAAAAAGCTTATCTAAGGTCAAAGGGTTTTGATTTAGATGCAGTTTTTTCAGAAGTGCCTCCAGAATAAAGTATTAATGTAACATTATTTGGGAAAATTTTTCTAAAACATCTAAGCTCTCGGGAACTTCGGCAAATTTTATTACAAAATCAGTGACTCCCGCTTCTATATATTTTTTAAACGATTGTTCACATTCTTCATAAGTCGATGCTATTAGGGTTGAGCCCATTGCCATCCAAGAGTACTTCCTAAGCTTATCAAAAAGAACAGAACGATTGTCTGCAAGTACCACAAGTCCATGCCAAGATCTTCTTAAAGCGCTTGGTTTTCTTCCAAATAACAAACAAAGCTCATCTAATTTTTTGGACTTTTTGCTAAAACCTTCGGGTGTATTACTTGCATAAAAACCGAGATTCCAGCCATCAGCATATTTTGCGGCAATTTTCAAAATTCTTTCCAAACTTCCTCCAATCCAGATCGGTGGGTGAGGTTTTTGAATTGGTTTTGGCTCATTTATTGCGCCTTTTATCTTATAATGTTTACCAGAAAAATTAACTACGTCTTTAGTCCACATTAGCTTTATGATTTGTATCGCTTCCTCTAATCTTTCTATTCTTGTTTTTACATCGCTGAATGGATAGCCATACGTATCGAACTCTTCCTTAAACCACCCAGCGCCTATTCCAAGTATTAATCTTCCCTTACTCATTACGTCTATTTGACTTGTGATTTTAGAAACAAGAGCTGGGTTTCTGAATTCGTTACAAAGAACTAATGATCCAAGTCTTATCTTTTTTGTTATTACAGAAAGAGCGGACAGTGTTGAAAGACATTCAAAGAAGGATTGTTGTCTATCCGAACCATCATAAGGAAAAAAGTGATCGTAACACCAAATCGAATCATAACCTAATTTTTCACAAATCAAAGCAACTTCCTTTACAGTATCAAAGTCCACTCTCTGTTGTGGTAAAGAAACACCAAAACTTACTTTTGTAGACATAGTGACTTCACTTGAGCAAACGATAAGCGGTGATAGCATATATTTTTGTAGCATCTATTACTTGGTCGATATACACATATTCATCTGCCTCATGTGCTCGAGCACTCGCATTTGACGTAATGTCTCCAGAGGGACCGTAAGAGACCACTGGTATTTTACATTTTGTGGCTATTAAACAGTCATCTGCGACGCTATGGCCAGCCACCAATTTTGGATCATATCCAAACACTTTT
>NEXD01000162.1 GCA_003019595.1 Candidatus Marsarchaeota G1 archaeon BE_D | reverse complement strand
CTCAGCGTCATTTTCCAACTGGGTGTAGCTGTTATACTTTTTCCCTTGATAATCCTTTAAAACATCGAGCATTTCGGTAGCGCATTCATTATTTTGTTTTGAGGAAGAACATGCACCCTGCGTTTTTGTTTGAACGTCAGTGAAACTCGCAAGCCCAACGAAGAAAACCGTGTTCACGTCGTCGAAAACAACGCTCGACACGCACCCTTTCTTGCTTTTACCTTGATAAGAATAGGTCGTGGGTTTGTATGCAAGAGGGTTTCCTATGGAAGTGATGAGCAAGCTTTTACCTTGGCCCACGCCTGTGAAATGCGTGAGAAACTAAAAACTTTTCGAAAAAATTGTTTTGACCGTCCAAAAAAGCGCCTTTCATATTTTACTAGTGAATCATTTCGTTCGTGACGTGTTTTGTGTTAAAAATTGAACCGTAAATCGTGTGGTTCACACATAGTGTAAATGCTCTTCGTATAACCATGATTTTTTAAGGGTACCACTTTTTTTCTTTAGAATTCCAAAGCGTGCTTTCGGGTCGGTGTTGCCGATTTTCCCCCGTAAGAGTTGGAAGAGCTCTTTTCACAAATAGGTTTCATGTCCAATACTTCGTGCGACAGCAATTTAAACCGTATCACTTTCACTGTTTGTTCTGGATCCCACTCACCACCAACCCAAAGCGACCACACCGCTTTTATCTCTTCGACGCTTTGGTACCCTTCGGCGCGCGCATCTTCGTCCGTGAGTTCGCCTAGCTTGCACACCTTCACATCTTCCACCTGTACTTTCACTTTTGGCGCGTGATGCTTTCCATTAACTATTTCCGTCTCATCTGTGAATGTTATTTTATCACCTTTTTCGATGTTTCTGGTGAACCTGTTGAGCTCTCTGATCGTCGAGCGCTTTTTGCCCTGCACTATTTTGATCATCTTTTTTCAAAAGCATACTTGTTACACCAATCACTCCAATAAATACACTTTCGAATCTGGAAACGCTTGTTCGTCTGTGAGTATCACCACAGTTTCGTTGAATTTCGTGCGTTCCCTCACAAAGCGCTCAAACCACGTCACTTCCAAATGTTCAGAGAGCCAGCTACACATTGTTTTGAGCCAGTCGTAGTATTCGTCAAACACCCACAGCTTGACGCGTCTTATAAGGTGGTACGCAAAGTTTGCTCTTAGCGCTTTGGCGCCTAGCTTTGAGCTTTCGGTAAACGCTTCTTCTGTAATCCCCACTTCTTTCAGAGCGCCGAGCGCTATTTCTTCGATGTCAAGCCAATCGACACCGTACACGTAAATCATGCTTACAACATTCGCAACTGGGGAAAGCGATGAAGTGACACCTAGCCCCTTGGGAATCCAAGCAACCTGTGGATTTTTTGAGAACGCATCGTACACTTTCAAGTAGCTTTTGAGCGTTGCGTTTCCGTCTGCAACTTTGATTTCCGTTGGCATGGGCACGTCGACTACACCGCTATCAGGCGCAATCAACCCCGCAATTACCGAGTGTCGTAAGAACGCTGTTGTGTTTTCCGACTACGCTGTACACCTCACCTTTTTCGAAGTTGTACTTTTTGTTTTCACAGCTTGCAATCACTTTTCCCGCCCACTATAATGTTTCTGAACTTCGCTAATCGCAACTTTTTCGTGGTGAACAACTTGTTGTGTATTTACTGTGTGCTAACTCTAGTCACTTGTTGCACTGACTTTTGCAATTGCATAAACGATGAATGAGCGCGAATCATAGGAAAATATTTACAATCTCTTTGTGATTAAGGCTTAAGCGGTGGTCACCACAGGGATCGCCAAATCAAAAACGTGGACCATGGATTCTTCAAAACTTGTGACGAACAAGAAGTGGTTTGAGGCCAAAATTGTAGTTCTACCGATTTTGGAGTTCTCAAAAACCCCAACACGCTCACCAATCGCTAATCCGCACTCCTGATAAGCACAAAATGTCGGGTCGACTCCACCACGTTTAAGTGGGTGAATTGAGATCAGTGTTGGTGGGTCTGACCGCGTTTAACGAGGCGTGTTCGAATGTAAGGTGGAATTCACATTGCTCAACGGCTGATTCCTGCCAATCGACTCGGAGGACATGTTTAGCATCTGGGGGCGAGCTTTAATGCAACCCTCTACGAGTGGCGGGCACCTTACCCACGTGTTATGTGCGCTCTTTGCCTCAGTAATAGCTATTCTGGTGTGCCGAGCTCTTCCGTGCGCCATTTCTGGGTTGGATGATATCGCTAGAAATCCGTGTTCAAAAGCTCTGCCGTGGGTATCCGATTCGCTTAGCTTTTTCGGTATTACTTTAAATCGTCGGAAGATTTATTATTTATCGAGAGAATATCGTTTGGTATGCCTGGCATTGTTCTTAGGGTGGGTAAGAGGGGTGAGATTTACACTAAGAAGAAGATGAGGGAGAAGGTTGGTTTAAAGCCTGGTGGTAGAGTGTACGCGACGATTCTGGGTAGGAAAATCATACTGGAGGTGTTGCCGACCCTAGATGAGGTTTTAAAGGAGGATAAGGTTGCGCGGCTCACACCCGAAGAGGCCGAACAGATGAGTGAACAGGCTCAGAGAGAGGCTGGGATATGGATAGAGCGCTGATGCTCGACACAACCTATCTCCTACCACTCTTTGGTATAGACGTACCGCTTCAGCGCTACTCGGAAATATTCCCCAAACTCGTCACCCAGTATGAAGTGTGGTATACTCCACTCTCACTGGTTGAAGCGAAATGGATCATTCTC
>NEXD01000161.1 GCA_003019595.1 Candidatus Marsarchaeota G1 archaeon BE_D | reverse complement strand
GCAACCGCGCTGAGCGCTGGTTTTGTAAGCGGAAGGCTCACTCTGAGAAAAGCGTTAAAAGGCGTTGCGCCGTTGTCAGCAGTTCCAGAATAGGTTTATATAGATTTCTGGATTTGAGCATTTGTGTGCACGGGCAGTAGGGTGGTAGTAGAGAAGACCCAAGACCTCCTTCTCGAGGGAGGGGTACGTGCACAGGAAGCAGGGGACTGAAGATGGTCGGCGTTCCCCATGATGCCTTCCCCGGCGTGTGAGTGGGTGGGTGCGTCGAGACAGGGGGGAAGCGGAGTGACCCCGATGAACTCGTGAGGGGGCTATATGATGCTGTGAAGCCCAAGCTCTACTATGCGTATGATAGGCATGCGGATGCATACCTATGTATACCTACGTAGAGTGAAACCCTTGGACCACCCAACCACCTGTTTTAGCGGTAAGTGTAGAAAGAATACTCGAAACAAGCTGGGACGAAGGCTTTGCGAAAAAGGCGTTCAAGGTTCTTTTAAAGTACGACGAGTGGTGGAACAAAAAAAGAGATGAAGATTTCGACTTGCTTTGCTCGTACCACGACCCTCTTGAGAGCGGATGGGACGACAGCGTGAGATGGGACGATGTAAAGGTGCAGGAAAGCCCTCACGGAATGTACCCGGTTGAGGCGGTCGACCTTAACTGCTTGCTCTACAAACAAAGAAGCGTTTTGAGTCATCTTGCGAAACGACTCGGATTCGGCGAGCTTGCGAAGAACTACGAAAACTTGGCGCAGCAAAGCGCACAGCTTGTGAGAAAGAAAATGTGGGACGGAGACTTCTTCTACGACTTGGTAAGCGGCTCACACAAAATGCTCAAAGTAAAGACGCCCGCCGCTTTCCTTACGCTTTTTTCACGCGTTGCCGACAATTCCCAAGCCAAAACTCTCGTAAAGCACCTTTTTAATAAAGAAGAGTTTTGGACCGCTTTTCCGCTACCCACGGTGAGCAAAGACCACCCGAAATACGACCCAGAAGGATACTGGAGAGGAAGGTCTTGGGTCAACCTCGTTTGGTTTGCGTATCACGGACTAAAGAACTACGGTTTTTACGAAGAAGCGTCGAAGCTTGCGAAGAAAGTTTTTCGCGCGATGAAAAAGAGCTTTAGCTGTAGAGAAAACTATAACAGCGCAACCGCCGAACCAATGGGCGCGGTGGACTTTGGTTGGTCCACGCTAATACTCGACATCGCAAAACAAGAAGCGCTTTGAATGCGCTTAAATTCGGGAAAGCGCTCGTTTGTAGGAGTTGACAAAACGAACGCATCTAGCTGGCTTTTCCGCGCTACTTGCGACAACCTTTTTGTACCGAGCAACCACAAACATGCTACAAACAAGCGTTCCGTTGTTCGCGAAGTACTACCTTGACGCGTCTGAGCTAGTGGTGTCTTACATCACGGTTGCTTCGTACGTCGCAAGCTTTTTTGCGGTGCTTTACATGGGGCTTGTTTTAAGAAGGGTGAAGCGCACGATCACTTTTGGCTTGGGTTTGATGAGCGCGACAATTCCGCTTTTTGCTCTCACAAAAAACGTTTTTACGCTTGTAGCTGTGGTCACCGCGATAAACGTGGGCGCAGGCCCCATACAACCTCTTCTTCTGACTTCAGCCGTGCTTTTGAGCGATGAAAGAACGAGATTCAGAAACATAGCGCTTTACACCTCAGCTTTGAGCCTTAGTCTTATTCTTGGGCCTCTTTACCAAGCTAGCATGCTTTTTGTAACAAGAGACAACCTTTTGATTTCGATGCTCGCGTTTACGCCGTTTGTGGTTTTGGGTTTTTTGCTTTTTCGAGAAGTAAAACTAGCGGAAAGCGTGACAAGCGGGGCGCTACCCGACATGCGCTTTCTTAAAAACAGAAATTTTTTGATAGGAATCGTAGCGAACGAAACGTATTCAATTCCGTTTGTCGCGCTCACCACGTTTGGCGGAATCACCGCAAAAAGCGTGTTTGGTGCGTCTTACACACAGGTTGAAGCGCTTTTTTCGTGCTTTTTTGTTACGTCCTTCTTTACTAGGATTGTGATAAGCAGAATCAAAATTCAAAGAGAGCACTTGGTGACTTCTTCTATTGCTCTCACATTGGTTGGTCTTTTTGCGATTTACCTTTCGCAAAACTTGTACGAGCTTGCGGCGGCTTTCGTTCTTTTGGGTTATCCACACGGTGCCACCTATCCTGTTTCAGCGAGCTACATCGCAGATTCCGCGACAAAAGAAAGCCTGGCATCGGCAAACGCGCTTTCGTCCTTCTTGTTTGGTGTGACAACGGTTTTGAGCGTGCCTTTAGTGGGTTTGGCTGAAGAGTTCTTAGGACTCAAACAAGGTTTTTTGTTACTCGAAGCACCGGTTGTCGCGATGGGAATTACGTTCTTTGTCCTAAAACGAATGATGTGAGGTTTGTGTAAGGCGCTACGCTTACAAAACACAAATAACGCTTACGCCGATGCCGTAGTCAGCAGTTTCAAAATAAATAGCTTTTTATAGGTGTTTGTCATATAGTATTTTGTGCCTGAAAGATTATACACCTTGAAAGAGGCGTGTTTGCTCCTTGGCCTTCACCCTATTCAGAAGTGGGATAAGCAAGGCAAAATCAGGGTTGTGAGAACACCTGGCGGTCGCAGGAGAATACCACAATCAGAAATCAGGAGGTTGCAGGGTGAAAAAGGCATACGAAGCGTTATTGGATATGCAAGAGTTTCTTCTAATACGCAGAAATTGGAGAGGCAGCTTGAATATTTGAGACAGAGCGGTGTACAAGAAGT
>NEXD01000160.1 GCA_003019595.1 Candidatus Marsarchaeota G1 archaeon BE_D | reverse complement strand
GCGGTTTTTCCTTCCTTTTTCCCATGAAATGCCCCGACTGCGGCTCCGAAGAAGTCGCCGCAAAAAGCACGGGCGAGACCGTGTGCGAAAGCTGTGGTGCGGTTCTCGAAGAGAGGGCGCTTGACTACGGCGCTGAGTGGGTTGCCTTCACACCCGAAGAGAAAGAGAGAAAGATGAGAACGGGCGCCCCCCTCGGACCAGGAGCGCTGACCAGCTCCTTAATGACCGACATAAACAGGAGGGACGCGTCCTCGCTTTCTCCAAAACAGAGGGCGCACGCTTTTCTCCTGAGAAAGCTTCAGAAAACGAACGCCATGAGTCCTTCTTTTGACAGAGCGGTTTACTTCGGTTCTAAGCAGATCGACCGGGCGTGCGCCGCCCTCAAGATCCCGGATTCGGTGAGAAAGGAAGCGCATATCATTTACATCGACGTGATAAGCAGAGGACTTCACCACGGAAGAAGCCTTGCCGAGGTGGCGAGCGCGAGCCTCTTTCTTGCCGTAAGAAAGGCGAACCTTCCGCTTTCGTTCGACCAGCTTCTCGAAAAGAAGGGGACGGCGAGGACCTACCGCCTTCTCGTGACGAAGATGGGGCTCAGGCTTCCCATACCCGACCCGCTCGCCTTTCTCTCAAAGCTCGCCGCAAACCTGGGGCTTGAAAAGAGCGTGGAGAAGAAAGCGGAGGAAATACTCAAGCGCGCGAAGGAGGTGGGCATTTCGTCTGGAAGGGACCCCGCAGGCGTTGCGGCGGCCGCGGTTTACATCGCCTGCGGGGGGAAGCTGCCGCAGAAGGACGTCGCAAAAGCGGCGAACGTCACGGAAGTGACCGTGAGAAACAGGTACAGGGAGATATGCGACGCACTCAAACTTCCGCGGCCGGCGGTTTGCGAAAGAAGGAACGGGAAGCGCTGAGTGGCAAATATGCTTAAGACTGAAAAGAGCTTAATTTTTAAAGTAAAAAATTTTGTTTTTTTAAAGTCTGTTTTTTATTAACATATGTTTCCCAGGGAAACACTTTACTAGTTAAAGCTTTTCTTCCTCTGTGTAAATCCTTTACTTTCTTATTTCAAACCAGGACCTGACAGCTTCCTCTAGAACCCGCGGCCGGCCGCGGATTTAAAAGCCTGAAAGAAGAAGAAACGCATGAGCAATTACACGAAGGGACGGGCGAGGGAGTACCGTGTTAAGAAAAAGCTTGAGGAGGAAGGCGCGCTCTGGGTCGTGAGGAGCTACGGCTCGCATGGTTTGTTCGATTTAACAGCGGTTTTTCCCGACGGCACGCGCCTAATTCAGGTCAAGAAGGACTACATGTCTCCGAAGGAGCGAAGAAAGCTCGAAGCCTTTGCGCGGCGGCTCAGGGCGAAAAACATTTCGGTCGAAGTGTGGTTCACTTCCCCGAGGCTGAGAGTAGAGCGCTTCAGGGGGAGTCCTTGACCCTTTGCGGCACAGCGGCCTTTCCCGCTTTGACGTCGCTTGAAACCGCGCCCTGAAGCTTTCTCAGAAGCTCGGTCACCATGTACGCTTCGAGGTTTTCCGCTACTATTGCGGTTATCGTCGAAGAGCTGTCCCTTTCGGCGGTGTAGCTCGCTCCCTTCTCCTTATAAACGGGAAGAAGCTGTTTTATAATTATCTGAAACACCTCCGTTTCCTCCGTTATCGGGTAGCGGAAGTCCGCCCTCAGGCTTCCCGCTTCGCTATTCACGAGAAACTCGGCGTACGTCACCCCGTTCATTATGAAGGGTATCTTCTCCGCCTTCGCCTCAACCTTCTTCTTCTTTTCCGCCCTTTCCGTGAGCCTCTGCGCCTGAGCCATGAGTGACTCGGCGCGCTCCTTGAGTATGTCCTCAGGCACGTCCTTCACACTTTCCCTTATCACTTCGGCCGCCCTTCTGTAGCCTTGCGCAAGCTTCTTCAGGCTTTCGGCTTTTTTCTTAAGCGTCCCTGCGAGCTCTTCAAGCTCGTTCGCTTCGGAAAGAAGCAAGTCGGCGTCCCTTTCGGCCTTTTTCGCCTGTTCCTCAAGTTCGTCGAGGTAAGGAATTGACACGCAAAAAAGGTGTTTTTGCAATAAAAAAACTCGAGACTAACCCTTCTTTCGGAAAAGCTGGATTATCCTCTCGTTTGCGGCGTAGGCCATTGAGTAGAAGAAGTCGGTGACGAACGTGAACATCGTTTCTCCTTCGAAGAACAACTTTGAGCACTCTTCGTCCACCTGCGTGCCGTCGGGCGAGCAGTAGTAGAACGCGAACTCGTAGTAGTAATCGTCGAGCGTGAGCCCCGGCTTGTGGTAGATTATCCCGAGCGCGGAAAACGCCGTGTCTTCGCCTATGAGAAAGCGCCTGCCGTCGCCCTTTCTCTTTATCATCACCTTTTCCCATATCCACTTGTTTCTCCAGTGTTTGTTACCGAAGGGGTCGTTCGAAGGGTAGTCCCAGTCGAGCTCGAAGTTCGGAAAAGCCACTATTTCCTTTTTGTTCACTATGATCGGCGACTCCCTCCAGGTCTTGCCGACAAGACCGGGTATTGGTGTTGGGGTAAAGTCGTAGTCCTTCGGAAGAATGTCAGGGTCAAGAACGGTATAGTCCATTCTTGTTTTTCATCCTTCTTCTTAAATTTAAATATAGCGGGCGCGTGTTGCTTTCAACGGCTGGCCGAAGAAGTCTTCGAGCCTTGTTTTTGGTTTCTCGCTAAATACACCTGTATGCAACATACACCTGTATTTAACTCGACTCGCTCACTTTTGTTAATCAACAATGTGAGCTGCTCCTCGCCGAAGCCTCGAAGCTTTCCCG
>NEXD01000159.1 GCA_003019595.1 Candidatus Marsarchaeota G1 archaeon BE_D | reverse complement strand
CGTGAGCCACAAGAGTCCTTTCGAGGAAATTGAAAGGATTGAGAGAGAGGAGCGCAGGGTGAAAAGCGAAGAGGATGAGCGTCTCGCCGAGCGTTACTTTATAAAGAAGCTTCTCGAAGCTCTGCTTCAGTACAGGGACGTGCCGTTTTCCGACATGCGGGAGCTCGGTTTTTCGCTTCCCGACACTTCCCTTCTCAAAAAAGCGCTTTCTCTTAAAGCGGAACCGGGGTTTGAAGCTGTGAAAGACCTCTGGTTTGAAGCGAAGGTTTCCGACAAGGACTCCGATTACGACGTCATCGTCTCCCTTGACCAGTTTTCGCTGAACGCACCACAGGAAAAGATGACGTCGTGCACGTGCAGAAAGGAACAGCCGTGCGAGCACGTGGTCGCGGCCGTCTTTCAGGTCTTAAAAAACGCGGGCTTCGAGATGAACGAAGAGCAGGCTGAGGCCGTGCTCTTCGGCCTGAGCCTCGGCTCCTTCACAGTCGGCTTAAAGAAGAAACAGCGCACGAAGGGCTAGAGAACCTTCAGCGGCTCTTCACAAGCTCGTGGGCAGGCTCTACGGCCTTCATTTTGAGCGGGACGACGAGGTACTTCAGGAAGAAGTACACCCAGTGGGATGCGAGCATCGGGTCGACCACCGAGTTCGCCCTGAAACCGAGCTCTTCCCTCCCCCTTTCCCATGAATCCTTTAAAACGGAAAGGCGCCCCAGGCGCTCTCTGTTCGCCGCCTGCTCGTAGATTTCAAACCTCACGTCTTCTGGCTGCGTGAGCGCGGCTATGATGTGTTTGCACAGCGCGTCCCTCTTGTTGTTGTTTTCGTACGCTTTCCTGTATTCTTCGCACGTCGAATAGAACGTCCTGCTCTCAAAATCGAGAAAAACCGTGCACTTTCCCTCCGACATCTCCACGTCCACTTCGTAGCAACTCCCGTTTTTTCTCACGTCGAGCACCCTTCTCTCAAAGCTTTTTATGGCCCTTTCGAAGACTGCGGGTTGTCCTTTCATCTCGACGGGGATCGCCCTTTCTATCCGTTCCTTTCTCGTCGTGGTGTCCGGCACGAATTTGTTCGACGCGGTGTAGTAGGCGAAGCCCTTTTCGTCGAGGACGAACCAGCTTTTCACCTCCTCTAACCGCTTCTCTTCTTCTCTGCGCCGCTCTTCCTCCTCCCTCATCATCCTTTCAAAGGATGATAGAAGGCGGTCGACTGCCTCCTCGTCGTTTTCGAAGGACATGGAAACAAAGCGGAAAAAGTAAGAAAAATCCGAAATTTCTGACCTTCTCCCCGCTCCTCAAGGACGCGCAGCGTCAGAAAACCGCCTTTATCCTTCCTATTTTTGGCTCGACCACCTCTCCGTTCCTCTTCATCGCTTCGAGTATCTTCCTCACAATCCTCTCCTCATACCCTTCTTCTTTACACGTTATCACGAAGTCGGCTTCGAGCACGCCTTCGGCACCCGCCTGCGCGCTCATCTTCTTCAGAATCTCCCTCACCGCTTCCTCCTCCTTCACCTGCTTCGTCGTCTTTCCAACTTCAAGCTGGGAAAGCTCCGTGAGAAAACCTTCCTCTTCGAGGAAGAAGTTCATAAGTGAAATCGCGGCCTCGACGTCCTGCTTTTCGGCCTTCCTGGAGAGGCGCATCCGGGCATGCGCGAGCGCAAGCCTCTTTGCCGCTTCCAGTTGCCTCACCCCGACCTTCACCGCCGCGTCCTGACCGCACTTCTTTCTCACTTCCACAAAAAACTTTCTCAGGAGCTCTGCCGCTTCTTCTGAAAGCACCGGGTTGACGCTCTTTGCGACCGCGATGTACTTTCTCACGAACTCAGGAGGGAAGGGAGGAGCCTTCTCGTCCTCCTTCTTTAAGACGAAGCGCGCTATTTCTTCATCTTCCCTTTCCGAAGCCGAGTCCTGGATGAGAAAGATGAGGTCGAACCTGGAGAGTATGGTGGGCGGCAGGTCGATGTTCTCGGCGAGGCTCATCTCCCTCTGGTAGGAGCCGAATTTCGGGTTTGCGGCGGCGATGAGCGTGCACCTTGCCGGTAGCTGCGCGTGTATCCCCGCTTTTGCGACCGTGACCGTCTGCTGCTCCAGCACTTCATGAAGGGCGCCCCTGTCGTCCTTGGACATTTTGTCGAACTCGTCGACGATGAGCACGCCGCCGTTTGCAAGAACGGCGCTTCCGCCGTGAACCATGAAGCGACCCGTCATTTCGTCCTTTACGACCGCGGCTGTCAGCCCTACGCCAGAAGCCCTGGGACCTGAGACGTAAACCCCGCGCGGCACGAGCTTCGAAACGGCAAGGAGCATCTGGCTTTTTCCGACACCTGGGTCGCCGACGATGAGCACGTGGATGTCGCCTCTCACAAACGTCCCGTCGGGGTTCTGCTCCCTCGGCGCACCGAAGAGCGCAAGAAGTATTCCCTCCTTAACCTCCTCCCTTCCCTTTATGCTCGGCGCGATGCAGGAGATGAGCTTCTGTTTTACGTCTGGGCCCGCCGCGACCTCTTGTATCCTTTTTCTTTCCTCTTCCGTGATTTCCAGGTCCCTGTAATCCTTCACGTCCCTTGAAACATCGAAGGCCTCGACGTAAACCGTGAGTATGGCGGAGGAAGACTTGAGAAAGGAGGAGACGCGAAGAACCCCCGTGACGACGACCGCGTCGCCCTGCGTGAGCTCTTCGGCCGCAAGCTCACCGCGCAGGATCACCGGGATCTCAAGGGGCGCTTCGTCAAAGCGGGCGAAATCGACCGCGTCTTGCACCTTGAGCGTGGCCGTGAGGACGGATGTGGTGTCCTCGGAAAGAACGAGCGTCCCTCCGCACTTTACGCCGTTCTCGTTTTTCGTGCACCTTTCAGGCGCAAGCACGAAAAAGTCTATCCTGT
>NEXD01000158.1 GCA_003019595.1 Candidatus Marsarchaeota G1 archaeon BE_D | reverse complement strand
TCTGGTGTTCGATGAATGGGTGAATAATAGCTTGGTTTACGGTTCAGGTGTGAGTCTTACAAATGGGGAGACAACCTCCCTGTGCATATTGGCTGATAGCCAATAAGTTGGTTTACGCTTCGTGTAGGTGTGTTTTACGTCTTAGGGTGTGCAATCTTATCGGGGGGTCCTGTGTGGCATGGGGTTTTGTCTTGTCTACACTTTGTGGCTACGCAAACCTTAAACTGATGGGTTTGTGTTGGTTGACTAACCAGTCAAACGTAGCCTTGGTGATTTTCACCCTGAGAGAGCTGCTTCTCATCAGACGCGCTAAGGGTGAGGGCGACGCCCGGTCTGGTCAAATAGCCTACACTGGCGGTAGGCTTAAGCGGGGGGGGAGACGCCTCTTGGCTGTGTTCTTAGGGAGTTCGAGGAGGTGGGTGTTCCATCGTCACTTCTCAGGTTCCTTTTCGACTTGGATATGGTTTCAGCTTATAAATCAAAGGTTAAAACCTTCGTTTTCTCGTCCCTGTCCTGATAAGAGTTCATTCGAATCACCTTTAGTGGTGGACCAGTGCACATTCCAAGAAGTCGAGAAAGGGTGTAAAGAGCGTTCTCTTTGGATTTATACAAAACCCCTGTCCTTTAAGGTACCCGAAGAAGCGCTTGACGGAACTTCTTAACCCAAACGTTTGGAGCTTTTTAAAGCTCTTGTAACACACGTCACCATGGTCCATGATGTGTGAGGATCACTGGTTCACCCACACACCTTTTCTCAGTCTACGAAGAAACCTGAGTTTGTGTGAAACACCGAACGAGATGGGTTGTGCAAGCGTCAACCGCAACCCACACTTGGTTGAACCAAGTCCACTACGATAACCGAATTCGTGGCTTTGGCTGAGTGCAATCGTCTATGCTCGACTTTGAGGCTCTAAGATCTAAAGAAGTTAGAGTTCTAAGACCCCAAGGCTTTGAGGTACCAAAAGCTTTAGAACCTCTTACAAGTTTAAACCAAAGTGTGTAAATATGTCCACGAGGTGGTGGTTTCATGTGTCACCAAATCCGAACCGTGGTGCCCGCCAATTAAGGCTTAGATTGCATGATAAAAGCTAAGTTCGTCGATTTTGTGCTTGTTCGTACATGCGTGACAACTGTTCACGCTTCTGTAGAAAAGCTTGAGAGCGCCTTTGGATCGTGGCGTGAATCGTTTTGCGCGATTGAGCCGTTCGGCAAACGGAATACCACTTTTGAGCTTGCGAAGCGCTTTTCACAAAGCTTGAAAAAATTGAGCGGCGCACAAAGATCGTCTATTGCGCAAAGTGAGTATATATTCATAAATGAAAGTGTTTTTGGTTGGTGTTTTTGCGCTGGATTCTCGGTTGTGAGGCGCTTGAGCGTGCGCTTGAAGGCTTCTCTTTTGTGGAGTTTTACGGTGAGTGGCCGTGCGTGCTACGCTACGCACACTTTGCGCTTTCCAGAAACACGCCTTGTCTTCTCGTTTACACCCAGCTTTTTGGCGGGCTTAACGCGTACCAGCTTCTTGGAAGGGAGATCAGGGTGGCGCGCGCTTTTGATCTGCTTTCAACAATTGAAGCGCTGAGGCGCGCTTTTTTTGAAAAAGAAAAGAGGGTTTTCGTGTTCGACCCATTTCTCTTTTCAAAACCTCAAAACTTTTCGCTCGTGACTAGTGCGCTCAGAGCGCTTTCACACAGAAAATGGGTGCTCGTGTTTAACCGCGCATTCAAAAAGTTGCCTGCTGGAGGTCACTTTCACGCATCGAGTGCGCACGTGATCGTAAGGCTTGAGCCTTTAAAAGGCGACTATCTTGCCACACTCATAAAGCACCCAGCGCTTTCTTCGGGAGTGCGCTTTGTTTTAAAGACCGAGCAAGTCGTGGAAGGTGTGGGATTACTAAGGTGGATTAAAAAGGAAAGCGAAGCGCAGCTTTTTTTAAAGTTGTAGAATCGTGGTTTCGTGTTTCGCTTATCCGCTATGCGTTTTTCAAGCTTATCACGTTAAAAGGTTTGACAAGTTCAAAGGGATTCCGTGCTATGGCTTTAAGATTTGAAAGGTTAATTGCAACCTATCCAGAAAGTAGCGTTTCTGTTTCTTCACAGACAATAACGCTGATTCCGGTGTGGCTTATACAGAAAGCATCTTTTCAATACCAGAAATCCTTGGTGGAGGAAGCAATATTCATGTGTCCCTAGTAAGACAGCTAATAGACGAGCTTAAAGTGGATAGTAATGCACAAAAAGAGCTCGCAGAGCGGCTTGCGCTCACAATTTCTGAAGATACAAACCTCAGGGTTCTACTTCTTAACGCGCTAATAGCAGAAGCCGCAACAAAACGCGATATTGAAAGCGCAAAAGGTGAGCTAAAACAGGAGATTTCCGCGGTAAGAAGTGAATTGAAACAGGAAATTTCCGAGCTTAGAGCTGACATGCGAACCTACTTCTATGGCTTTATGGGAGGAATACTTGCCACAATACTCACGGTGGTGTTAATTACTCTAAACTCCTACAATAGCCAACTTATGGTCATTAGTTTTTTATGAGAAAACTTTTTCTGAGTGATAAACCCACATGATAACCCCAAATGGTATCACTTTTTCCAACAAAATATCACAAATATGTCTTAATAAAGATTAAAAGAATCTAGGAGTTAAATCTTTAGATATAAAGCGTTTAAATGAGTAACGTCAGGAGTTTTGAGCACAATACCAAGTATAAAACTTACACACTCACGACTAGGGAACCCCTTTTAAACCCCAAGCGATATTTTGTTCAATACTTGCAAGTTTAACGTCCGCTCTCAGGCTCGCTAACACAGGCACTCCATTTACTATTCGCGATCTATGATTTATCAATTTGGAAAGCCTAGCAACATTTAGGATGAAGTATGGCTCGGGGAAAAAGGAGATGGGAAGAG
>NEXD01000157.1 GCA_003019595.1 Candidatus Marsarchaeota G1 archaeon BE_D | reverse complement strand
TAAATAATAGGCGTAGGCGAGCCTGTTCATAAAATCCCAACCGACGACTCTTTGAAATAGCAGTATGGGAGTAAACAAACCGATCCACTGAAGGTAGAGTCCCGCGCCAAGAAACGATTTGAAAAGCCTTCCCATATCGTTAGCGCGCTTCACTTCACCCATTAAGCCTTGAGCGGACCACATGGTCCACGCAAGATAAATGCTCAAAACGGCCATAAGTAAAATCGTGTGTCTCAGGCTAAAGCTAGGTACAGTATAACCTATAGAAGTGGTCGATTGAACAATCCTTTCGTACAGATCGGGATAGCCCATCCTGTTCGACCAGAAGTCAAACATTTTGTGGAAGTAAAATGAATTGGAGGACGCAAAAAGGTATATTATCACAAAATTTGAGATGAGTGTGAACGGAAAAAGAACGAATCGCTGAGCCAAAACCCACCATTTCATCGGGTAAACCGTTATCACAAGCGATAACACCGCTACGACAACTGACACCAAAAACGTGCCAGAGGAAGACTGTAAATAGCTTGCAAGCGCCACCATTTGCGAATTGGAATAAAGGCTACCTAGCAAAAGGAAAATTGGGGTTAAGCCAAGCGCTGCCACAACATAACCTCCGAACGCGACAAACACGCAAACCCAAACCACGGTAAACCAACTAAAAGGAAAGGCAAATCCAATCGCAGGATGCAATATCCTGCTTTGATACACGTAGTCTCCACCGGCGCGTGGCATTGCTGACGCAAGGCTTGCGTAAAGCGCGTAAAGCGGTAACATCACAAGAAGACAAAGCGCAATAGACAGAGCCAAGTTAGACCCAGGAAGATAGTACTGAGCGTATGGCATAAAGTAAAACAAAAGGTACAAACCTCCAGTTCCTGCTATTCCCCACCACGCCACATCAAAAGCGTTCATCTCTCTAACCAAACCAGTAGATTCTCTTCTAAAAATCTGCGCTTTTGGTTCTCTTCCGTTTGACATGATGCCAAAATTTTTAACGATTTAATAAACTTTTTCGAAATAAAGCACATTTTCCAAAGCCTTAAGTCTTGTCGGTTGGTTGTAATACGCATGTCCGAATATCGTGATCGCGTTGGCTTGAGCGTTCAAGCTGAGAACGCAGCAAAGGGCTTGGAAAAAGTGGTTTACGCAGAAAGCGTGGGCGTAAAACAGCTTTGGATGACTTCTCTTTCAATAGGCGGTTGTGACACGCTGAGTTTTTGCTGTGTTGCCGCAGCGAAAACCCAAGCGATAAAGCTTGGAACGTCGATCCTACAAATTTACACCCGTCACCCTTTGGTCACCGCGCAACAAGCGCTCACTTTTTGGGATTTGGCGCCTGGTCGACTAAGACTTGGTATAGGAACAAGCCATAGAAGCACGATGGAAGGTCGTTTTGGTATTTCCTTGGTGTCACCTTTGGGCTACTTAAAAGAGTACGCGAGCGTTTTAAGAAGCGCTCTTTGGGAGGGGAAGGTGGAACACAGAGGAAAGCACTTTAAGGTTTCGATGAGTTTTACAAGAAAGGCGCAGGTTCCAGTGCTTTTTGCGGCGCTAGGTCCTAACGCTTTTAGAGTTGCAGGGGAGCTATCGGATGGGGCTATTTCTTGGATGTGCCCCAAAGAGTACCTTTTGAAAAGAGCGATTCCAGAAATGGAAGCTGGCGCAAGACACGCAAAAAGAACACGTCCACCACTCGTTGCGCACGTTCTTGTTTCTCTGAATCAAGACGAAAAAGCGGTTCATGAAGCCGCGGTGAAAACCGTAAGACAATACGGCGCCTTGCCTTTTTACCAGAACATGTTCAAAGAGGCGGGTTACGATATAACGCAAGAGTCCGCAGTCCACGAGCTTGCGCATTCGCTCACAATTTCTGGAAGCGAACAGAAGGTAAGAGAGCGCATCATCGACCTTCTGTCAGAAGGTATCGATGAACTATTGCTAATGCAATTACAAACCACTGAAAACGAAACAGAATGGAAGCGCCTATCTCAGCTTGTTGGCTGTTTATAGGTGTGGGTAGTGCGTAGCTCGTCGAATTCAAAGGTATTTCCATCTGAATTGACCGTAAAAACTCTAATAGTGTACAACGCACTTCAAGGCGCTTACACAGGTTACATCAGAATTTTTTGGCAACCTTTTGTGCTGAGTTTGGGAATTTCTCTTGCGAGCATACGCTTACTCGAAACCTTCTCTGGATCAAGCGGTGTTCTATCGAGCGTGCTACAGCTTTTTGGAGGAAGGCTCTCAGACCGTTTTGGTAGAAAGCTGCTTTGCACCCTTGGTAGCTTTTTTCTTGTTCTGTGCTGGCTTGTGGCAGCGATCGCTTTTGTGATTCACCGAAGTTTTCTCATCATAGTGTCGTATCTTCTTTGGAGTGCGAGTGTGCTCGCACTTCCTGTGCTTGACGCTGCTTTAGCGGATAACGTCAAAGAGAGTGAAAGGTCACGTGTTTATAGCGTTGTTCTACTTGCAAACGTGGTTCCAGCGAGTATCACTGGGTTTTTTGCTGGAAATCTAGCAACAAAATCTGGGCCAGTTGTGTTGCTCTTACTTGCTTCTCTTTTAGAGGGCTTAGGACTACTACTTTTATTTAAAGGTCTTCGTTCTTCACCTGTGGTGCTTTTAGTAAAAGAAGACTTTAAAACAGTTTTTAAGGACGCTGTAAAGCACTGGCGATATTTTTCAGTTTTTACAGCTGATGCGCTATCGTGGTCAATCTCGGTTTCTCTTGCCTGCTCTACTAACAAAAAAGCATTTTTCAAATTACCTATTTAGTGTTTTGGCGGCAACGATTCCCTTAGGCACCGCATTTGGCACTTTACCCAGTTTTACAAAATACACGGAAAGATGCTTCTTCTTATTTCCGAGTGTCTCGGAGTTTTTGTTTGGTTGGGTTTTGGCGCCTTTCCAGAGTCAGAGCTTGTGCCGAT
>NEXD01000156.1 GCA_003019595.1 Candidatus Marsarchaeota G1 archaeon BE_D | reverse complement strand
GTAACATATGTTGACAAATTGGTCAAAGCAGTAAATAATGAAGTATTAAAATATCATTTGCTGTATTTCTTGTCACCGCTCTTATGGTATAAATTGTTTCCTAATTGCCCTCCTATAGCTGACACCAGAGTACCAACTCATACAATATTTGACCATGCGACCGCAACTTCGGCGATGACGAATATCATCGAGTGTAAAAATGGTTACTTAGAGTTTAAGGGGAGTATGGCGGTATTAGAATTTCCCTCAATTCAAGAGTTTATTTCTTTTAGCAGAAAGACAAGAGATTTATGGGCTTCAAGCTGGTTATCATCCGCATTGCTTTGGAAAGCTATTGAGAGTTTTGTTAGAGATTATGGTCCAGACGTGGTTTTAAGACCAGAACTAAGTTTAAATCATTTCTTTATATCATGGCTCTATAATAATGTCAAAAATAAAGATCTAGTAAAGGTTTACGCCGAAAAGTTTGCAGATTTAAGTACTGTCCCGAAAATATCGATGATGTCAGAAAAGGTTATATTGATATTACCAGAAAACAAAGATTCTGTTAAAAACAAGCTTATTGAAGGGTTTTACGAAGGTTGGAAGACAATAGCTGAAGAGGCTTTAGCCAATTGGAAACATATAAATTATATAGCCCAGGCTATGAAAGAACCACCGATAAAACCCATTGTGAACGTGATAGATGTTAAGGAAGTCTTCGAAGAGTACATGAAGAAGATTTCTGAAAAAGAAAGTTTAGATAAACTTCTGTGTAGTAAGGGTGTCCCTATAGAGTATTCATTGCTATTTGAGTATTTATATAAAAGGGTTCTACAATATTCTAAGGTTAAATACGCCTACGGTAGTTTGATAAGTGATACTGTATACCAATTTACTCAAAATGAGTATCAAATTTGCACAGTTTGCGGAATTCTACCATCAGTATTATATTACCATGAAAACGACACTATAGATACCGACAGTAACGATTCTGATGATAGATTATGTCCTTATTGCGCAGTTAAACGTAGCCTTAGATATGACGTATTAAATAATGTGTTGAATAAACTAGGATTAACGATAGATCCCGAAAAACCGTCTAGGTATCCATCAACATCGGAATTAGCAATGTCAAACTATGCATATCATTATGTAATTAAGGAAAAGAGCTTACCCGCACCTCAAGATATTGTGTTTGGGGATGAACGAGATAAGTTGTTTACATATCCAATGATGGCTGAATACTACTGTAGATGTTATTCGGATGTTAAGGATGCATGTAATAGTGTAGTTATAGATAAAGAGCTGTTGGAAAAGTATGGAAGTCTTTACTACGCCATAATAAAAGCCGATGGAGATTCTATGGGTAAGGGATACTGGAGTGGTAAGCTTATAGATGAAAATGGTAAGCCGCTAGGAATTGACAAATACATGTATATTATCATCGACACATTCAAAGACTTAAGAAAAGACCAAGATCTAAAGAAAATTAGTGAAGCAGCGCAAAAAATAAAGGGGCTTAAGAAAAAGCTTTATGGTAACGACGACAATAGTATACCCTTAACGCCTTCCTATGCTTATACTTTATCTAGGTCTTTAACCCTGCAGGCTATTATAGACAAAAAGCTTTTAGAAAGTTATAAAGCTGTCCCCGTGTATTTGGGTGGCGATGACATCCTAGCTTTTTCACCAATAAAGTACAAAGACGAATTGGTAATTATTAAATCTGTAAATGAGACAAGGGAAGCATATTGGAAATATTCGAAAGTTGATGGCTTTAAATCAATTGGAGGATTTGTTGTGGATTCTTTAAGAGTGTATGGCAGAAGTTACTCAATTTTTGTAGCTCATTACAAAGATCCTTTGTCGTTATCTCTTTCTATCGCAAATTATCTACTAGAACTTAAAGATGGGGTTGATGGAAAAGACGCGGTATTTATCTCTTCTGGCAGAGGAATAGAAAACTTTAACTACGCAATACTTAAACTAAGCGAAAACACCAACCTTAACTTAACTCAGTTATCGATAGTAGAAAAAATACTCAAGCTTTTAGACGAAGAGAAAATAAGCAATAGCTTAATTTACGACGTGTTAGCTTTATCTGAATACAAAAATGAAGATATGATTTTCAAAAGTTTGGTGTACAGAGCGATAGATAGAAACGTAAAAGAAAATAAAATTGCGGAGGAAATAAAACAGGCAATAAAAGACCTAGTTTCAAAGAAAGTGTGCGAAGGCGAAAACTGTAAGGATAGAGAAATTTTTTCGAATATAATACTAGTGTCATCTTATTTAAGGTGAACCATGATGCACCTATTAATAACCCCTCTTGGTGCTACAGCATTTAAATGGGGAGGCGTGAGCTCTATCTTAATAAGCGGTTCTGTGAATACTGGTTACTTTGAACCATTACCTTTACCTTCAACAATTTATGGATTTCTAAAGTATGCATACATAATTAACAAATTAGGTGAAGATGCTCCAATTTTTAGGGGACCTTTATTTTATGCAAAAGGAGAAAAGAAAGAATTGGTATGCGTACATTACTATCCTCTTGGTTTGCTGTGCAATATTAATGGCTCAATTTGTTCATTTAAAATAAAAGAAGAACATTTTGAACATAAAATAGGAATAGCATTACACCGAGATAGTAAATTAACAAAGGAAGGCTATATTTACTTAGGAAAAATGCTCAATATGGTTGACATTGCTAAAAAGATTTTAGGTGAATATCCAAAACAATACGGAATTCTAATAGAAGTTAACGACGAAAACTCTAAGAAGCTAGACAACTTTGTCGGGCCTTTTGGCGGCGAATCAAGGCCTGCTAAGATAAACTTGATCGAGTTAAACATTAATAAGATTGGAAAAAGAATACTAGCTTCACCCGCGATAATAGATAAAGGAGATGACCTAAGCGTACATTGGGGTAACGAAAGCGCAAAAATAAAAATTGTTAGTGATTTAATACCATATTCAGATAATTTGATT
>NEXD01000155.1 GCA_003019595.1 Candidatus Marsarchaeota G1 archaeon BE_D | reverse complement strand
ACAGCTAGACACACCAGATAGGATTGTCACACCGTTTGCGTTACCAGAGTAAGATTTGAAGAGCCCGAAAACCCAAGCCGCAACCGCGATCGCAATCACTATTGTTATCGCTATGAGAATGATTGTGGCTATCACTGGCGATATACCCTTTTTCGCTTTTCCAAGTGTCCTCATATTGGTCTTTAGCGAAAGAATGCGCACACTATTTATGTTTTTTCGTTGAGCTGTCTAGATAAGAAACTCACGCTTGTCATCTTTACTCATGTATAGACTATATAAAGTTCTAGAAAATCTCACAATGATCCAAAGAGCGTTTTATTGGGTGTTATCATAAAAACTCGTATCTTAGAGGTGACCAAAGATTCAACTAAGTTTCTTAGCCAAAATGTTTTACAATCGTGCTTTTTGAAAACACGAATAACTGGTACTACAACGGTCCTCGGTCTATGAGTACTAACAATTCGCCCAACTTGACCTACAAAAAGCTGAGTTTTGTGTAGTTGGTGTAGCGAGATCCTAAACCAACCGGGTTGCTTGGTATCAGCGCCCACCGTGACACAAACGTACACGGATCTGTCACAATAATTTACCCAGTCTACCGCGATAACCAGATATTCACGTGGATTTTGGTCGAATTTTAGTTTCTCTGTCCGCTCTTCCACGCCCGACTTCTTACTCAGAGAGTATTTTTAAGAGATTTGAAGTCCGAGTCTCCGAAAACGTTGAGTTATGTAGCCACAAATTTGAACTCGACCTTCTTCTTGTTCTAAGTCTAAAAGAATGTAAATGTACCCATAGCGGATTCCACAACCATAAGCCAAATACAATTGTAGTGACCACCGCATATGAAGTTTATCCAAACATCACAGGTCAAGTCGATTTTAGTGATTTAATATCACGAATTCACGTCCATTCCGAATTTATTCACACGGTTTTAGCCTCAACAGAGTGAAGTAAGCTTCTCTTTACATTTAATAAGGAGTCATCTTACGTTCATATATAATTGCTAACATATTCTATTAGCTTATTAACTGACATAAGAATCAGATTATGGCGTTTATTATAAGCTAATTCCATTGATAATGTCGATATGTAAGAGGTAGCCCGTCTCTTAGCTACATTCCAAACTCATGTAAGTATTACGTGTAAAATCCTTGATAAGCCTATCACTTCAGTTGAATATGTTCTGTCTTACAAGACACTTTAGAGTTAGATCGACTCAAAACTTATGATACGTTAAAGACAATCAACTAATTATCGCTATCATATGGTCAATCGCAAGTCAACAAAAATCTTTAATATTTTGTGATAAAGACCTTGATAAAATGCGAATTGTCGGTTTATTTGTTTTACCGCTTATCTTACTTGCCAATTTACAAATTGGCATTTTCTCAAATATTAAAATATTTGACTTACAAAATGCAAATTATTCTATGGATAGTCTAAATTCAAATTATTCAAATATTAGTTGCATACACGCTTTCTTTAGTGTCAAAAATGGTTCAGTAAACTTTAGCGTGCCAAATTTGGCAAGGGGAGAAGGTGTAATTGTAGCTACAGGATCTGATATCAAAAATCCTAGAGGGTACATTTTGTTCTTTTCGAACTCAAACTATTCTGTATGGTGGACTCAAACTGCAGGTAATCAGAGTTATTCTTTTGATTCGAATGGTGCGGTAATAGGCTATTTAAGTTGCTTTACTGGACTTTCTATGAAAATTTTAAAGTTCGATGAGGGGAAAACTTTTTATACGTTACCAACAGAGAATTATTCTCACTTTTTTGTGATTATAGCGTGTTATAATTACGAGTGTTCTAACGTGTCAGTTGCAGGGCAAGTGGTAAAATATAGTTATACTTACAAGAATCAAAATTACACATTAACTTTTTATTATGGTCTATTTAGTTTTAGTGATAATTACATTTTAGTAAAAACCTCAACGCCTTCTTCACTTGTTTTTTTAATTGGAATTTCTGAAAAAATTTATGGTTGGATTAGAGGTACTATCTATCCACCTAATGCCATAGTTTTAGTTAACGGGACGAGATACACTATAAAAAACGGTGTACTTAATCTTTCACTGCCTTTTGGTATGTATAACGTAACATTTCTAGCGAAGGGTTATTCGAACCTAAGTGTTGTGGTTCCTGTTTATGGAGGAGAAGCCACTCCCCTTTCTGTAAGGCTTCCCTCTTTGCGAGATCGTCTAATTATTGTGATCAATGAGGTATTAAAATATTATATACCAACTTTATTAGCAGCATCAATAATAGCAATCATGATATATATCTTTAAAAAAGACAAAAAAGGGTAAGATTAGGAAGCAATTATTGTCGTTGTTACTGTTGCGCCGTTGTTTAGTGCGATCGCGATATTAAGAGTTTGACCCGGTGTAAATGAATAACCATTCAAAGTTATTGTATCTTGGGTATTTGCACCGATATTCGTAGTTCCACTTATACTATTTGCTGGTAACGCCACTCCGTTGATGGATGCGCCAATCACAGAGACAGAGTTGCTACCTTGGTTTGAAAGAACTATAATACACTGGTTATTGGAACAGCTAGACACACCAGATAGGATTGTCACACCGTTTGCGTTACCAGAGTAAGATTTGAAGAGCCCGAAAACCCAAGCCGCAACCGCGATCGCAATCACTATTGTTATCGCTATGAGTATGATTGTGGCTATCACTGGCGATATACCCTTTTTCGCTTTTCCAAGTGTCCTCATATTGGTCTTTAGCGAAAGAATGCGCACACTATTTATGTTTTTTCGTTGGGCTTCGATGTTTAAGTTTTAAAAAAGCTTATTTATTCTGTGTTTTATCCCTAAAAAGTCGTGCGAAAGCGATTACACCTTTTGGTTTTCTCTCTCACTTCGCTTCTGTCACTCACATGGTTCAGATTCAAGCCGATCGTGTTTGGGACGGTGGATTGGTTTTTCTCGACCTAAAACGCACAAGTTTGAACGAGCTCTCAACG
>NEXD01000154.1 GCA_003019595.1 Candidatus Marsarchaeota G1 archaeon BE_D | reverse complement strand
AATAGCTCGGTGAGCGGTTCAACTTCTTCTGGTAGCTTTTTACCCATTTGAATAAGCCTTTGTGTTTTAATCGCTTTAATGAAGTTTTCGCGTAAAAGCGCCACCGCACCCATTCTTGTGGTCGGCCTTTTTCCTTTCCACTCGGTTGTGCTCCGCGGATTGTAGCCGAGCGCCGCCTTGATTCCCACGTCCATCACGTACGCGTCTTTGACGTTGTTCGCAAAGTTTCTAATGAGAACGCCCTTTCCCGCGATTATGTTTCCACTACCAGGTAAAACCGTGGAATAAAGAACGCCGCTTTCGACAGACTCCTTGAACGCTTGGTCGTCCATGTAAACGCTGTGTAACGCGTTCACAAGCGGGTAGATCGAATCCATTTGCTCGTTCGATTCGTCTTCTCTAGAAGGCTCGCCAGAGCGTGACATTCCTATGTGGCTATGTCCATCGATAAAAGCTGGCGTGACCACGCCTTCTGCGAGAATCTCTCCTTCAGGCTTGCTTTCTCCCACGTACTTTATTTTGCTTGCTTCGAAACCCACGTAAACCGATCTTTTTTCTTCTGAGCCATCGAACAAAACGCGCGCCTTTACAACTCGCATAATGCGAAAAATTCAAGGAATTAAAAAAGCGTTTTTGAAAGGCTTAATTTTGTTCTCGAACTTACAGTGATTATGGGAATGGTCGACATAACCGATAAGCCTGACACTCCAAGAAGCGCTGAAGCTTTTGGTAAACTTGTGTTGAGGCGCACTACACTTGAGAGGATTCAAAGAGGTGAGGTGGAAAAGGGTGACCCATTAAGCGCGGCGCGCATAGCGGGAACAATCGCCGCAAAAAAGACTTGGGAAATCCTTCCGTTTTGCCATCAAATTCCTCTTAGTTCGGTAAAGCTTGAGCTCGGTGTCGACGAGGAGGGGGTTTGGGCAAAGTCAAGCGTCAAGGCGATTTACAAAACAGGTGTTGAAATGGAAGCACTAATTTGCGTCACCACCGCTTTGCTCACGGTTTGGGACATGGTAAAACAGTACGAAAAGGACGAGAAGGGGGAATATCCGCAAACCAAGATAAAGGACGTCGTGGTTTTGAGCAAAAAGAAAGGTGAACACGCTTGAGCTCCCCTCAAAAGCACAAAGAGGAAGCAAAAAAAGCGGGCATTGAACCAAAAATAGGAATAATCGTGGTGAGCACGTCTCGTTACGAGCTTAGGCAAAAAGGAGAAAGCTTCACCGATGAATCGGGAGACCTTGCTGAGTCTTTGATAAAAAACAGCGGTTTTAGCGTGCTTTCGCGCAAACTGGTTTCCGACGAAAAAAACCAAATAAGACTTGCGCTTTTAAAGCAACTATTCGAGGAGGGATGCAACACTTGTATCACTATAGGAGGCACAGGCGTGTCAAAAAGAGATGTCACGATCGAAGCGGTAAGAGCTTTGCTTGACAAAGAAATTCCGGGTTTTGCCGAACTCTTTCGCCAAAAGAGCTTTGAAAGCGTTGGCGTCTCCGCAATCACCACGCGTTCGATCGCGGGCGTGATAGAAGGAAGAGCGGTTTTCTGCCTTCCAGGCTCACCAGATGCGGTAAGAGTGGCGCTTCCGCTAATTCTCCAAGAGCTTTCGCACATTCTTTATGTCGCGAGGTAAGCGGTGCAAAATGGCTTCTCGTGGAGGAACGCTTTGTATCCCAATTCCTTCAAGCTTTAGGGCGGCAGCGGTGTTTGCCACGATGGCGCATTCGTCTAGCGTTAAGCCCTTTAAGTGACAAGCCATAAAAGCTCCATCAAAAACGTCTCCCGCACCTACGTCACACACGGGTTTTTTTACCTCTAAAGCGCCAAACTTCTTTGTGTTTTCACCTTGCACTATCGCGCAACCCTCTTTACCAAGTTTGAGAATCACGGTTTTCTTTTTTAGTATATCAGAGTGAACGCCCAAGATTTTTCTTGCGTTGTAAAACTCACGCAGGTTTGCGAAGACCAAATCCGAAACGCTAAGCGCGCTCAAAAGCTCCTCCTTCTTGGTCTTTACAGGTGCTAGATCGAAGAAAACAATCTTTCCTTCTTCATGCGCTTGTTGAATGTGTTTTAAAACAACGCGATTTGGGTTTAACGGATGAAGCAAGTAACCTGAAAAAAACACGGATTTCACACTTTTTGTGTGTTCAATTTTTTCAAGTCCCCCACCAAAGGTTCCGACAAAAGAGTGGCGCTTTTTTCCTAGCAAAACCACACAAGTGGATGTGGAATTTTTTGTCACGTAACGCACATCAACACCTTCACGTTCTAGCGTATCAAGAATGATCCTTGCCTGCCAATCTTCTCCAAACGCATCAATTACGCGAACGCTCAAACCAAGCCTTTTTGCGGTAACCGCCACGTAACAGCTTCCGCCTGGAGAAATCACACAGGGTGAGTTAGCGACCACCACGCTGTTCGCTTTCAGTGGAAAGCTAGCGGGCATAAAAACGTCGAGCACACAATCGGAAACTACAAGAAGGTCCACAAAAACACCCGCCTTTACTTGCGTTCGCCTCTTGTCGAAGGAATTACGGGAACGTACTCAACACCAGGTCTTCTACCACGCACTTCCATCCTGTAAAGCGCCATCAACTGGTACACTTCAACAGGAACATTTGTAGAAACCTTCAGACCTATTTTTGCGGCTTCTTCCGCGGTTATCGGATAATCGTGTGTGTACTTTCCTTTTACCAACTCTTCGACCACGTTTTGAATCACGCGTTCGTCGTATTTACCCTGCATGATTTTTCTCACTATCGCTTCTGTTTGTTCAACCGCTTTGTTCGCTTGATCATACAGTATTAGTGTGCGATCCTCCATGTTTTCGAGTTTTTTGTACTGCGCGATTTTCAAAACGGAGACTGCAGGATAGCTCTGATTTCCTTCGACAAACTGAGGGTCAACTGGGCCAAGAACCGCATGAGGGTCCATTACGATTTCGTCTGCCGCAAGCGCGATCAGCGTTCCCCCACTCATCGCGAAATGTGGCACGATCACAGTC
>NEXD01000153.1 GCA_003019595.1 Candidatus Marsarchaeota G1 archaeon BE_D | reverse complement strand
AAAGCGTAGATGTTTGCATGGATATCACTAAAAACAAGAATCCTCATAAACCTCAGCCCGCTTAATCCCAAATGTTTTTGAACAATCTTAAAAGCTTTTCGTAATTTCATGAAAGTTCAAAGCGTTGTCTAAGACCAACTTGTCAAAGTTTATACAAAAACATTGTAAAGCTATTTACACAAACTATAAGCAAGACTCAATTGTGTGTAATTTTTAATCAAAAGGCTACAAATGTGCCAATCTTTGAATTGTTTGCTACGAGGTTCAAATCAAAGATTTTGTGACATCCTCTAATTAGAGTAACAACTCTACCAATTTCGAAACCCATTTTGTGTTAGCCTAAAAAAGTGAATCATTAAAAGTTATAGAGCTAATCTTTTATCTTGAAATTTGCTTCTTTGAGCTCGACGCTTACCTTCGCTGAAAGCGTGTTCTTTACTGGACAAATTTTTTCGGCTTCTTTTAAAGGCTTCTTTAGCTCCTCCAGTTTTGCGTCAGATTCAAGCTCAACCAGTAGCTTTATTTCTTCTAGTCGTGTGCTCTTACCGCTTAGAAATTCGCTAAGCGCAAAGCTTGATAGAGCTTCAATCTTTATGTTTTTGAGCTGAATTTTTTTCTTTTGGGCAAGCGTTTTGAGCACGATAGAGAGGCAACCAGCTTGCGCAAGCAGGAGGTACTCCACTGGGTTTGGCGCTTGATCCGTTCCACCTAGAATCGCTGGTTCATCAATTGTCACTTTAAATCCTCTAACTTCGCCTGTGAGCGGAAACCCGCTCTGCTCTGTCACAGCTCTTAAAGAAAGAACCTGTTTTTGAGACATACAACAAAAAGCAAGACCGAAAATAAATTGGTTTTTTTAAGCGCAGTTTTTGCACATAAACAAAGCTATTTATTTTGCTTTTTGTGTTTTTAAGGTGTGGCTCAAATAAGTTTTAAGGTTGACCCAACTTTTTACCCCTCAGCGAAAAGCGCAACCAAGGCGCCCCCCGAAAGCTTGGCGTACGTTGCGGGTATACACGCAAACGGAGAAAAGCCAGATTTTGTGGGAGTAATTGACGTCGATCCCAGCTCCCCCACTTATTCAAAACTCATTTCAAAAGTTGAGCTTCCTTACAAAGGCGACGAGCTACACCACTTTGGCTGGAACGCTTGTAGCTCGGTTCTTTGTCCAAACGGCAAACCAAACCTCGAGCGTCGCTACCTGATCGTTCTAGGCTTAAGGTCGTCCCGAATTTACGTGATTGACACAAAGCCCGACCCCAAAAATCCAAAGCTTGTAAAAGTGATTCAACCAAAAGAAGTGGTCGAAGCATCAGGATACACACGGCTACACACGGTGCACTGCGGTCCCGATGCGATTTTTATAAGCGCGCTTGGAAACTCTGAAGGAGAAGGGCCTGGCGGAATTCTCGTTTTGGACCACTACACCCTTGAAGTGTTGGGTCGCTGGGAGGTCGACAGAGGAGATCAGTACTACTCCTACGATTTTTGGTGGCACCTACCTAGTGAGGTTATGGTGACAAGCGAATGGGCGGTTCCCAACACTATAGAAGGTGGTCTTAAAGCGGAGAACTTGGCAAACAGGTACGGTAACAGGTTGCACTTTTGGGATTTGAGAAAAAGAAAGAGGATATCTAGTGTCACGCTTGGTGAAGAAAACAGGATGGCGCTAGAGCTAAGACCTTTTCACGACCCTACAAAGCTCATGGGTTTTGTGAACATCGTGGTGAGCACGAAAGACCTGAGTAGCTCAATCTGGCTTTGGTACCACGAAGACGGAAAGTGGAACGCTGAAAAAGTGATCGATATTCCCGCACAACCTTTGGAGTCAGGCCTTCCTGAAATCTTAAAACCGTTTAAAGCGGTTCCTCCGCTTGTGACAGACATAGACCTATCTTTGGACGACCGATTCCTTTATGTGAGTCTATGGGGAATTGGCGAGGTAAGGCAGTACGACGTGACAAATCCGTTCAAACCCAAACTTACTGGAAAGGTTGAGCTTGGCGGAATATACCATCGAAAGAATCACCCGTCTGGCGCAAAGCTCAGCGGTGCGCCGCAAATGCTTGAAGTGAGTAGAGACGGTAAGAGGATTTACGTCACAAACTCGCTTTACGTCGCTTGGGACAATCAGTTTTACCCAGAAGGAATAACAGGCTGGGTGGTAAAGCTAAACGCCGACCCAAACGGTGGACTAAAGCTCGATGAGCGTTTCTTTGTAGACCTGAAAAACGCAAGGGCACACCAGGTTAGACTGCAAGGCGGAGACGCAAGCTCTGACTCTTACTGCTTTGCGTAATACTTTTTCTGTTTTTTGCGATTTTTTTAGGAGCTGTTCTTGGAGTAGACCCAGGAAAGGGTTGGCTTTACTGCGTGTACCAAAAGGAGTTTCGAGGTGCGCGCGCCGCTTTTTGGTCGTTTGCGGCAAACGTTTTTGGGATAGCGATCACAACGCTTCTTATGCTTTTGCCTGCGCTTATAGCCCGCTCTTTGGGCGTTATGCTCCACGCACTTCTTTTGATTTACGCGTTTGGTTCAATTTTTCACGGCGCGCTAAAGCTCGGGTTTCCAAACGTTCACTACAGAGGTTCCCTCAAACAAGTGACGCGCTCAGTGTTTGTGTGGAGCGTTGTGAACTCCGCTTGGGCAGGGTATGGCTTTCCATTAGGCGCACTTCTTCTTTTAGAAGGGTACACCACGTTTTTGGCTTTTTTGTTTGTGTACGCGGTTTTCTCCGCGCTTATGTTCGCTCTTTGCACAAAGTTTGGGTTGATGCTCGCAAAAAAGATTTGGCTGAACTACGACTTTTTCTTTCCGTTTTTTACGTGTTGTTTGGTTCGTTCACGCTATTTCGCACACCTTTTGTTTGATAAAAACTAAAATCATCGTTAAGCGAAATTAAAGCTGTGAATCTACCAAAGTATGTGATAAAAAGGGACGGAAAAAGGTTGAGTTCGATTCAAAAAGATACTCTCCGCGATCACAAAGGCGTTTGTCGCAACGCACAACACGGA
>NEXD01000152.1 GCA_003019595.1 Candidatus Marsarchaeota G1 archaeon BE_D | reverse complement strand
GCGCTAAAATCCTTGATAAGATATTCATTCATAGAAAAGAAAGGCGAAAGCTACGCGATAACGGATCCTATCACAAAAAAAGCCGCAGTCGATTTGACACCTGATTAAGGAAGGTGGACTACACAAGCTCTCAGAAGTTCACGTGGTAGGCGAGGTTTTGGAAATCACAGACTCGCGTTTTGCAATCGAGTTTATTAGTCACCTCGTGCTAAAGTTTTTAGAGCGCGTTGTTTGAGTGGAAGGGTAGGGTTATCGTTCACGTTGACATGAATGCGTTCTACCCTTCTTGTGAACAGCTTGTGAACCCTTCGCTACGCGGAAAGCCTGTGGTAGTGGTGATGACACCTGAAGAGGGGGAGCATATAACAAGGGGTGCTGTGGCTTCCTGCTCATACGAAGCGAGAAGTTATGGCATAAAGTCAGGAATGTCTTACAAAAAGGCGAAAGAGCTTTGTCCCGATGCGGTTTTCTTAAAGACGAACTTTGAGCTGTACGAAAGAATTTCAAAAAGCGTGATGAATGTTTTGTCCGAGTTTGCGGACGTTTTAGAAGTAGCAAGCATCGACGAAGCTTTCTTGGATTCGACCAAAAAGAGCAAAAGCTACTCGTCGATAGAGCAATTCGGGCGCTCAATAAAAAGCGCGATTTTTGAAAGAGTTGGGCTTAAGTGTAGCGTGGGAATTGCGCCAACCAAGGCCTGCGCAAAGATCGCATCAGACTACAAAAAACCCGATGGCCTGACAATAGTCACACCTGAAAGTGTTAAAGCGTTTTTGGCGCCACTAGAAGTTTCAAGGGTTGCGGGTATTGGCCCCAAAACCGAAATCGCGCTAAAAGAAATGGGGATCACCACGCTTGGTGAGCTTGCAAAGGTGTCGCCCTACAAGCTCATCGAAAGGTTTGGAAAGGTTGGCCTTTGGATGTGGAAGGTGGCAAACGGAGAAGATGACGATCCTGTGATCGGCGTCGAAGAGTACAAGTCGATTAGCACTGAGCACACTCTCGACACTGGAACAACAGATTTCTCCGTGGTTTTAAGAGAATTAGACGCGATGGTGCCCGAGCTACACTCACGACTTCTTGAGTTAGGGCTTGTGTTTCGAACTGTGGGCGTAAAGCTTGTTTACCAAGGTTTCAAGGTCTCAACGCGCGATCACTCCTACTTGGATTTCAGGTCGGACGAAAACTCAATTTACCAAGGAGTAAGGCTTGTTCTTCCGAAGTTTGACCGAAGCCTACCAGTAAGAAAGGTGGGGCTTAGACTTTCCAACCTTCTAAAGCTTGACCCAAAGCAAACAAGAATAGAAGAGTGGCTTTCGCGTTCACCTTAAATTGGGCGCGCAAGCTTAATCAAAAGATGCTCTACACCGTTTTGAGCCTCCTAGGCGTTTTGGGCGCTTTGACTGTTGCCGCAGAGCTCATCGCGAAAGGAACGGAAGAGCTTGAGGGGGCGATCGGACAAGGCATGGCAGGGGGCGTTGTTTTGGGTTTCCTCACCGCACTTCCTGAAACCATCGTGGTCGTCGTCGCAGTGTTAAACTCCGCTGGCGACGTCGCGCTTGGCTCAGCGATTGGAGGAAACGTTATTCTCTTCACACTTGGTATAGGGCTTGTGGGATTGGTTTACGTAAAGAAGTGGAAAAGCCCTTTAAAAATGGTTGGAGACTACTCGGTCGAGTACAACTTTCTTGTGCTCTCCACGCTTGCGCTTGTTCCACTTCTTTTTTACGGAAGACTTGACGTATTTTCAGGCATTCCGCTTTGCGCGATATACTTGGGTTACGTAGCGTACAGGTTGAAAAAGTTTTCAAAAAGCGAACAACGAAAGCCCATCAAAAAAAGCTCGCTCTTGTACCTAGTTTTGGGCGCTGCGTTGCTACTTTCGCTTTCAAAGTTTTTGGTGGAAGACATCGAAAGCGTTTCTCGCGCACTGGGCGTTCCGAGCGTTTGGCTTGCGCTCGTCGTCTCTCCACTTGCCGCAGAGCTTGAAGAAAAGATTTCAGCAATAAGGCTTGCATCGATGTCGTTTAAAGGAGGGTCTATCGCCATCGTGAGCTTTATAGGTAGCAAAATTGAAAACGCAAGCCTTTTACTAGGTTTGATAGGCGTGCTCTCTTTTGACTACCTACCGCTACACAGAGCGTTGAGCGAATTAATCGCGGCGCTTGTGTCAAACTTGATCGCGCTTTTTATTTTGTTTGACGGAAAAATGGCAAGAAAGGAGTCGGTTTTTCTCATCGCGCTTTACTTCGTTATAGTGTATCTCACGCTGGTTTTTTAGTTTCTAACGTAAACACCACCGAGTCTCGGTTCACTTCGAAACGAAAAGACCGCTCACCCACACTACGAAACGCTTCGTCAAGCCAGTTTGCCAAAAACAGTGAGTATTTTTTTCCGAGAAAGTGGTGTAGCGTAATGGTGTAGCAGTTGCCAAGCCTTTGAATTTCACACTCTGCGATTCTTCCGTATTTACAGTGTAGCGAAAGCCACTTTAAGAGGTTTTCGGTGTTCGCACTCTTAAACCAAAAAAGCGAGTAACATCACGTGATTACGCGTTAATAGTTTTTTCATGTCACCATTATTAACAAGTTGAATACGCAACTCAAGAGTCGCTTCAAGTAGAATAGCTTGCGTAGTTACTCAAAACTGTAGAAGTCACTAGACCTACGCCAATTTCACGGTAGGCGTTTTCGCCAGTGCTAGATGTTGGGTGTTGACTGGTAAGTGTAAACTTTGGCGATATTATTAAAACCCAATAAGGATATCACCGTGCCATTTAGAAGCTCATACGAATAAATGGAATAGGTGTTGTTGAGTTTACCGTTACACTTCCCTGGGAATAATTGTAGGAATTGCCAAAAATGGGAATTACTGTTATACATAGAATTAACAAAGACTTATTGACATGATTGAAAACGAACCACGCATTTATCCCAGGGTTATTGAGCCTCACCGATCATCGAGTTATGCACAATGCACACTTTTCGCATCACCGCTTTTGTTTTCGATAAA
>NEXD01000151.1 GCA_003019595.1 Candidatus Marsarchaeota G1 archaeon BE_D | reverse complement strand
CAAGGTGTCACCAAGCAATTTGGTCGAATTCGATTAAAGACGAAAGAGGTTTTCCATGCGATAGAAATCAAAACGACAACGTTTGCGCGGTTTGTGATCTTTTTGGAGCGCCTGGATTGTCGTCACGCGTCACTTTTTCAGATTTACTTGGAAATCCATCTGACGTCGAAATAAAGACTTTAAATGACAAAACGGCACTTGAAGTGTTCAAAGCTAATACCGTTTTGAGCGGAAAAATAATTTTTAAATCATTAAAAACACTTTCTGAACTTGGTTTGATATTGATTGGCCTCGGTGTTTGTTGCAAAAAAGACGGAAAGATTACTTCCGTACGAGTTTTGATTGGAAGACACAAATATTCGAACCTTGATATGGGGGAGGCGAAAATAACTCTTTCTGGGATTGAATGGTTCAAAAAACCTAGTGAATGGAATCCTGATTTACACCAATTAATGAATCAAGCTGTAGAAGATTGTAAAAAGGATTATCCGGATATAGCGAACAATGCGTGTTTTTCTGAGGCAGAAAGGAGGGAACAACTTTGCCACTAGGAGTGTTTTATCATAAAGATTTGTCTTCGGAGATCTACAGAAAAAGCGAACAAGAGTTATTGGAACTAGCGAAAAAGTACTACATAGCACTAATATTTAAAAAAGAAAACAATAAACTGTATGTCGACGTTTATAGGGAAAGCGCTTTTGAAAAAAAGACCGAAATCGAGGATTTTTTGATATATTTTTCCGATTCTTCCGATGAATTGAAGCCAATTCAAACACGTGACAACGATTTTCTAATTAATATAAGCAAGGTGGTTTAGATGAAAAAAATACACGTCACTTGTGTCACACCCGTATATGTACGTGGAGAATTTAAGGACGATATAGAAATAGATACACCTGAATTAGAGGCTCTTTCTAACGAGTTACAAAACCTCTTAAAAAACGTAGTTGAAGCTGTAAAAAGGGTTAAAGACTCAGATTCATCAAAAAATTTAGAGCTGTTCAACGATCTCGTCGTAGCCGCATTAAAGCGTTCGCTGATTTTGCCATTAGCTCCGACTTTACAAAATTCAAAAAGGATTGCGCCTTGGATAGGTGACCTGTTTTATCTATGGCTTTTCGAGAAATACTATAAAAGAACTGGTGTATCCGAAGTCCTGACTAACAAACCTTTGATTAGTATAAAATGGGACGAAGATTTTAAAGAATATTGGGAAAAGTTGGTTAGCTATCTACAACTAGAAAAAATCTTCTTTCCACAAAAGGAGCGGGCGTTAGACTTGTTAAAGCTACCCGCAGATTCACGTCCAGGCTTAAGTTCAGCAAGACTTATTCCACACTTATTAGCCGTATCAGCTATAGCCACATCTAAATACATAGCCCAAAAGCAAGGAAGATTAAACGGTAAAGATTTTCTAAACTTACAAATTTTAAGGGCTGCCGCAATATTACACGATTTAGGAAAACCCCGTGCATGGTGTGAAACTCTTAAAAGTCAAAAATATGTCTCTCACGCGACTTACGGTGCTATGTTTATCGACTCCCTAAATTTAGAAGATTTGTTGGGCCAACAAATAAGCCAAGCAATTAAGGAACTAGTAGAAAACCATCACTTGCCTGATAAACTTCCCGATAATTTACGCGAGCTTGGTAAAATTTTACAAGAAGCTGATCACAAAGCTTCGGAAATAGATAGGCTAAGTGATTTGCTGTCAAAAGATACAAAGCTTACTTCTGTTATAAATATTGATCTAAACTCTCTTTATAAAACCACGGGCGTAGAGACTTGGAATAAGTGGCTAAGTTTAGACGATAGTGCACTCACCACTCTTTCAAAAACCGCGGCAGAGGTTTTAAGAAAACCAAATGTTCAACTGGCCGATGATAAGTTAAGCTATATCGAAGACGTGAGCTTGCTTGGAATCGATATAATGTCCATCCAAAAATTCATAGCAAAGGAGGAGATTAGAGGAATGATAGCTGGTAGCGCTCTTATCGACGCTGTTACTTTTTATGCGATTCCAAAAACGATCATGGAGACATTTGGGTTTGTTGGTTCTGACACCATAAATTTACCTCCAGAAGCGATTGTTTACGCAGGCGGAGGCTCCGTGTTTGCTATTGTTCCTGAGCTAGCAAACATGAATACACTTTTACAAAGAATTGAGCAGAAAATAGAGCGAGAATTGGGTGGTATTAAGCTCAAGCTGGCAAAAGCTGTTACCAAACTTGCTACAAATTGGGGCGAATCTATGCGACGTTTGTCAGTAAAGTTAAACGCGTTTAAGCTTTTAACATTTAACGAAGAATCTCAAACGAAACAGGACACCATAAAAATTGTGCCTTTAATCGGTTACGAAAAGCTGTGCGAGTTATGTCGTAGGAGACACGTAAATACCACTTATGGAAATGATTTTCTCTGTGATGAATGCAAAGCAGTAGTAAACTTTGGCGATAACATGTACATTTATTATCGATTGAGTGTTTTAAGGGATGCTGGTTATAAAACCCCACAAGATGTGGAAAAATTAAAGCAGAGACTACTTGAATGGCTCAGTGGCGCACAAGACTGGGAAAACGAAGCTTGGGACATTGCGGTCATTAAAGCCGATGGTAACATGATGGGCACTTATATGGCGCAGGCTTTTTCCATTTCGGAGGCGTTCACAAGAAGCATATTGATTGACTATGCGCTTAAAATGGGAATTTATAGGGCGTTTAACAATATACATGAATCATTTCTACAATCTCGTAAAAACTTGTCAAGTAAACAATCGGCTAAAGAAGAAGCAGACGAGGCATTGCAAAGATTGTATTTTGGAATACTTTATGCAGGTGGAGACGACCTACTTGCGATAATACCGAGCTATCTTTCGTTACACTTTGCGATTTCGTTGGCAACGGCGTTTTGGGAAATTCTCGGTGGACAAAAGCAACTTTCTATCGCAATTGCCGCTGGCAAGCCCAAACAAAACATCTGGAACATTATTGAAACCTCAAATCACTTAGAAGATC
>NEXD01000150.1 GCA_003019595.1 Candidatus Marsarchaeota G1 archaeon BE_D | reverse complement strand
ACTGTAAGAGAGAGCCTTACTATATTTACGTGGTTCACTTACAGGAGCCGCCCACTGAAACGATGGAAGCCGGAAGAGAAGCGCACTTGGAAGACCCTTTTCAAGCATTTTTGAGAAAGCTCAACCCAAAATTTATGTTCCGCTCACCAGCTCTTAAATCCGACAAGCTCGGAATAGCGGGAACACCCGACTACGTTTTTGTGACAAAGTTTGACGAAATCGTTCCTGCAGAGGTAAAACGCTCACCTCACACGCAAGGAAAAAAGGGACTACAGTTTGTCGCGCAACTTGTGGCTTACGCGCTCATTCTTGAAGAAGGGTACGTGTTAAAGGATGGGGAGCTTGTCGAGACGCAGGACGTCACAAAAACTGTTGTGAAAAGAGGGGTGATTTACAGCGCGATTCAAAAAAAGGTCGACGTTTTACAAATAACTGAAGAGTTAAAGCGCGCAGTAAGAAGGGGGATACAGGATTTAAAAAGTATAATCGAAACTGGTGAATTTCCGAGCGTAAGGCAACCTTGGTCGAAGTGCGCAAACTGCTGGTACAGGCGTACTGCTACCCTTAAACGATCAACCTGTCCTGCTCGTCGTATTTTAGCTCAACACCCAAAACAACCCTCTGAGAGTAGCTTGCAGGAGTAAGCGGAAAAATCTGAACATTCGCCTTTTTTCCGAAGATGAGCTTTGCTAACCCGTTTTCCACGTCCTTTCTCTGCGAAACCGTGAGGTTTCCGATGAACGCGCTCTTTTGAATCCTCGTCAAACCCTTTGACCTCAAAAACTTGGCAACGCGTAGCCTTACGTCGTCTTCTGTGATGTCGTAAATCACAAGCGTGATCAATCCTTCGGGCATGTTTTTATATACTTTCAAAGAGTAATGTGTGTTATGCCGAAGCTTGCGCTCATCGTGGACTACGGCGCAGTGCTCAAGGTAAAAGACGGGCGCTTCAAGCTTCTTGTTCGGGAGAACAAACAGTACGTCACAAAGTGGGACCACTCTCCTCCCGAAGTCGAAGGGATTGTGGTCGCGGTGAAGGGCGTTTCGATATCCGCCGCGGCGATCGAGTTAGCCGCAAAAAACGGAATCGACGTTTTTTTCTTTTCTGGCTCAAAACCACTTGCTCACCTTTCACCAGCGAGCTACTCCGCGGTTCAGGAAACGTGGCTTGCGCAAATACGCGCGGCGTCAAACCCAGAAAAAAGGCTTGAGTACTCTAAGCTTTTTGCAGAAGGAAAGCTCTCAAACCAAAGAACGGTTTTGAGCGAGTACGAAAAAAGGGCGAAGGCTTCTGGCAACTCTTCGGTCATTCCGACGCTCACAAGGTGTGTGGAAACGATTGAGCTACACCTTTCTAAGCTTTCTGAGTGTAAAAGCGTGGACGAGGTGAGGCAAGAAGAAGCGCTTGCGGCAAAGGCGTACTGGGAAGCAATCGCGGCGCTACTTCCACAAAATCTCGGATTTGAGCTCAGGCTCACAAAGCAGAGGATAAGGGCTGAACCGAACATGGTGGTCGACCCGTTTAACCGGGCGCTCAACATCGGCTACGCCGCTTTGCTCAGAGAAGTGTGGCGCGCGTGCTTTGTCGCGGGTCTCAACCCTTACATAGGTTTCCTTCACGCACCAAGGACCGGGAAAATGAGCCTTGTGTTCGATTTGATGGAAGAGTTTAGACCAATTGCGGTGGACAGACCTCTCGTCACGCTCGCAAAAAGCAAACCAGAAGCGCTCGAAACGCTACGCTCAAGCGGTTCGGACGAGCCAGATGAGAGGTCGAGGGAGGCTTTTATCGCGGTTTGGAGGGAGGTCGTAAACTACATGGCAAAGACCAACCCGCCGCTCACGCAAATAGTGGCCACACAAGCACAAAGGCTTTCGCTTTCTTTAAGAGGTAAAGAGGTGTACAAGCCTTACAAGGCGAGGTGGTGAGCTTGTCCGTTTACTACAGCTTGGAGCAAGTGAACGAGTGGGTGAGGGTCGCGAACACAAAAAGCGTTCAGGTTTCTGATGAGATGAGGGGGTGGAGGTGGCACGACTACCCGCTTCAACCTGCGTACAGCGCTCAGCTAGGCGTTTCGGACATCACAAACGGGCTTTGTGATTCGTTTAGGTATGTTTACTTGAAATACGTGGAAAGGATTAGGCAAAAGGACAACGAGGAGCTACAAAAGGGCTCGCTTCTACACGAGATGCATTCAAAGGCGAATGAGGCGGCAAAGAGAAACATCCTGAAAATTCACTGGGAGCGCGGAAAGCTCACACCAGAAAGCTTTCACGAAAGCTTTGTTCAGGACAAACAAAAGGTGGTCGAACAAGCAAAGAGCAAGTACACGCTGATACCACAGGAAGAGCTCGAAAGGGCTGTTAACACGCTTTGGACGCGCGCTGCGATAAACTACGGCGCGGCGCTCAACAGCGCGCTCAGCGTTTCGAAACACTTGGAGTCACCAGACCCTTTGATCGCGCTTGTCGCACCAGTGATAACAGAGTATCCGATCGACGGAACGAAAGTTGGGCTTACGCAAGCGATAAGAGCGGACGGGTTCATTCCGCCGGGAATAATAGTAGAGATAAAGACGCACCCTCCGCTTGAAGCGAACAAGTACGCGCTTGCGGGTTACGCGCTCGCTTACGAAGCGCAACACAACTCTCCAGTGAACTACGGCGTGTTCGTGCACGTCGAGTACGATTGGAAAACTGGTAGCTTCACGGTTCATCCGAAAATCACGCCAATAACAGATGAAATGAGGCAGGGTTTTATAGAAATGAGGGATCAGGCGCAAAAAATAGTCGCGCAAAAGATCGACCCAAGGCTACCACCAAAGTGCAACTCGAGGTGCCCGTATCTCAAACACTGCAACCCCCCTTAAATACTTGGATTTGGGCGAAAACACGCGTAAAAGTGCCAGACGATCGTGCAACCTAAAAAATTTTGAAAGTGCAAAAAAGATTTAAATTGGAGAGGCGGTTTTAACATATGTCCAGTATCCTTTAATGAGGAATTGAAAGAAGA
>NEXD01000149.1 GCA_003019595.1 Candidatus Marsarchaeota G1 archaeon BE_D | reverse complement strand
CGTCTCCCCGCCTCTCAAGGGCGAGGGTTCCCTCCCAAGGGGTTCATCGTTCCCACCATCGATTCGGGGATACATCTCTCATTTGGTGGGCAGTAGGGGGCGCCAGAGCTCCCCCACATGAATAGGGAACTTTCATCGCCTAGCTCTAGTCCCTTTAAGAGAGATACTGGTTGCTCCTCCCACAGTCCCATTAAGCCCTCAATCGAGCTCGGGAGGAGCGTCATCAGCGTCACTAAGAGAAAAATAGAAGAACTCATATTTAAATATAAGGGGGCTATCCATCCCCGCTCCTCAAAGAGGCGAGGCTTTCCGCCCCCTTAACCCCCAATTTTTGTAAAGACGAGCTCAATCAAGTTCTAGAAAAAGCATGGAGTGAAGCGATCGAATGGAGTGCGTGCTCGACACAAACACACTGATTTACGACACTATCCAAGATTCGGAGCATCACAAAACCGCACGTGCGCTTATAGATTCAATCGAAGTGTGTGTTATCCCTAGCGTCGTGCTCGAAGAGTTCGTCGCAGTTCTTGCAAAACTTGGAGTGGACGGGCAAAGCATTTACGAAAAAGTGGTTGATTTGCTAGAGTCGTTTGAATACGCGCCCGTTGAAAAAGAAGACGTCTTGAGCGCACTTGAATCGTTAAAGAGCGCATTTCGTTCGAAAGGTTTAATGACAAACTCGTGCTAAGCGTCTCAAAAAGGCGTAAAGCGCAGTTATTAACTTTCGACAAAGAACTGCAAAAAGAACTTGGTGTGCATTCCCCTCTTTGAAAAAGCTTTAGTCGAAGCCCGTTTTTAAAAGGTGAATTGTCAGCACACGAATTTCCCACTTTAAAGGATGTAATTGAAGCAAAACAGGTCGTACACAAATATTTGAAGCGAACTCCGCTTATTTACTCACGCTCTCTTTCAAAAATGCTAGAGTGTGACGCTTACTTAAAGCTTGAAAACTTGCAACCAACAAGGGCGTTCAAGGTAAGGGGCGGAGTTTACTTCATGGTGAAAAAGCTTGACGAAGCTTTAAAGCGTGGTGTGGTAACCGCTTCAACCGGTAACCACGCACAGTCGATCGCGTACGCAGGCTCGCTGTTTGGCGTAGACGTAAAGGTGGTGATGCCAGAAGGCGTTCCCGCAATAAAACAAGAGGCGACAAGGGCGCTCGGAGCACAGGTTTTGATTCACGGTCGCTACTTTGATGAAGCCAACGAATACGCAAAGAAGCTTGCAGAAAAGAACTCGAACTTATACATTCACAGCATAAACGAACCGCTCCTTTATCCGGGTGTCGCCACGATGCACTGGGAAGTGATCGAGGAGTTGCCAGAAGTGGAGGTTGTGATAAACCCAATCGGTGGAGGGTCTGGGATTTGCGGTGCGTGTATCGTTTACAAAACGATCGACTCTAAAATCAAAGTGATAGGAGTGCAAGCAAGTGGCGCTCCGGCTTTCTACAAGGCTTGGTTAACTGGAGAACTCGTAAACACTGGCGGTGTCAAAACCGAAGCCGAGGGTCTTGCAACAGCAAGCGCTTACCAATTTCCATTAAGGATAGTAAGAGGAACGCTTGATGACATAGTTCTTGTTGAAGATAGCGAAATGTTTCACGCAGTAAGGATTCTGCTTTTCAACACAGGACAGCTTGCCGAGCTTGCGGGCGCTGCGTCAACCGCCGCGGCGTTAAAGATCAAGCAATTATTAACAGGTAAAAAAGTGGTTTTGATGCTCACAGGCGGTAATATTTCCGAAGAAAAAGTAAAGAAAATACTTAATGAACAAACTTTGTAAAACTTTTTGCGTTCGCCTGTAACAACACAATGAAAGCAGTTGTCGTTGAAAGAGCGCACGACTTTGCGGTAAAAGATGTGCAAGACCTAAAGCCCAAGTCGAATTGGGTAGTTATCGAAGTGTTATAAGTTTTCCAAAACCTCGCCTTTGAAGAGCGGGGATCCCAAAGGCATAAATACGGGTGCGGGGGAAGATTCGGCGTGCGTGTGAGGGCGTACAGGTTCAGAGCTTACTCATCGAAGACCACGGCGAGGGTGTTGAAAACCCAGCTCGAAGTAGCGTGTAAACTGTACAACACGCTCTTACACGCCGAAAAAGAAGAGTATGAAAGAAACAAGCACTCAATGAATAAAACCGAGCTTCGACAGCTCGCCTTAGACCTGAGAAAGAAGAACAAAGAGTTTCAGGCGCTGCATTCGCAGGTTACCCAACAAGTAGCTGATAGATTTTACCAAGCGCGTCAGAGGTTTTTTGAAGGGCTTGCGAACAAGCCCAAGAAAAAGAAGCCGCATCGCTACCTTTCCTTGGTGTACCCTCAGAGTGGCTGGAAGCTTTCTGATACAAGAGAAGTAGGACAAGGAAAGAACAAAAAGAGAAAAGCTCGACTTTACCTGAGTAAAATCGGCTTCTTTACCCTAGTGATGCACAGGGAGCTTCCAGAAAACCAAGTGTCTCAGGTGTGTGTTAAACTCAACCCTTCAGGCAGAATCCACGTGATATTTCTAGTGGAGGAGCCAGAGAGCCAAGAGCTGTCTTCGAAGGAGCCCAAAAAAGCTGTGGGTGTTGACTTAGGAATTACAAGGCTTGCAACACTCTCCGATGGTAGGTACCTAGAGAACCCAAAACCGCTTGAGCGTTCACTTGAAAGAATTAGGTTACTCCAGAGGAGACTTTCAAGGAAGAAGTTTCTTTCCAACAACTGGCTTAAAGCAAAGCGGAGACTAGCTAAACAATACGAACACGTTAAGGATCTCAGACGTGACCTGTTCTTTAAACTTGGTGTTCTACTTGCACAGGAGTACGATGTGCTGGTGCTGGAGGATTTAAACGTTCAAGGCTTAATTCAAAGTGGAACCAAAAAGAGGAGGCTGCGGCTCCACGACTCCTCTTTTTCAGAGCTCAGAGCGGTGCTTGAGTGGGAGTTTCGAAAAAGAGAAAAACTTGTTTTACCTGTTCCAGCGTACAACACTTCACGTGAGTGCTTCCTGTGCGGTAGAATCAACAAGGGTTTAACACTGGAAGACCGGGTGTTTCACTGTCCATATTGCGGTTTTACTATTGACCGCGACCTGAACGCTTCTCTTGTTCTCCTAAAAAGGTCAGGGTGGGAGCCACCCGTTGTGCCTGAGGAGCTTCGCCCAAT
>NEXD01000148.1 GCA_003019595.1 Candidatus Marsarchaeota G1 archaeon BE_D | reverse complement strand
AGGCGTGACCAGACCAATCAACAGTGAGCACATGTAGTTGAAGTCTACCATTATATTTCGACTTAATACTGTATAGCCCAAATGGAAACTTGACGAAATAAGTAAGGCTTGGACGTGATCCTCATCTGCGGGTCCCAAAATTAACTCCAACGAGCTCGGGTTTTGATATAACTATGGCAAACCGTATCGGGCCTCGGTGACAAGAGATTCTAACATTAAACTCACACATCCTACCCCCAAACACACCTTCCCACGCAAAAACTGATACAACCCAAAATCAACGCAACTTTATCCATAACATACGGTCCAGTTTTCGCTCATCTAATGAATCCAGATAACGGGTTAGTGAGCGTATATTCCTAGCGCGGGAGTCTTATCCGGACACGTTAAGTATTATACCATTGTATTTATAATTAACTAGGATAAGTCAATAAACAGCACGCATTGTGGTACCACTTGGGCTAAAAATACTTATAAAGTAAGGGGTTTTCAGTTTTTGTTATGTCAAAACTACTACTTGTTGGGGCGAAGAAGAATTATAACGCGGAGTTTTTTTATTTTAAGGCCTTTAGCTCACTAGGATACGAAGTTCTGCAACTGAATCCCTATGAAGGAGTTAGGCATTCGCTACTTTCTAGGTTTGTGCACACGAGGACGTCTTATCTTAAACCAAGATTTTTTCCTTGGGTGATTCCAAATAAACAAAGCTATCGTTAAATTACTAAAAAGAAATCAGTACTCCGCTGACAGATTGTGAAAACCTGTAGAACCATCTACACTCAAGCCTTCCAGACAGTATCAATATAATATAATTATATAGTAAGGTGTCGAAACTTTATTGAGCCATATATTCTTCCGCACATAGTAAGGAGTGAGTACAGTAGATATCCAAAGTATAACTCTGTTCTATTTGGTTTATCTTTAATGGATCCACGTTTTACAAAAAATAGCATTGAAAGTAATATGAAGATAAGAATTAAGTTAACGAATATAATGATGCCTGTTATAGCTGAGAATATTTCTAAAAGAACAAACAAGACAAAGACAAAAGATAAAATGGAAAAGCCATGCTTGTTAGGTGCGAATTTAAATGGATTCTTATTAAACCCGTAAGGTATAGACAATGCGTCTAAATAATTTCCCTGTATTGCTTTATGGAATTTGGGTTCCTCTGAAGCATTTTTGAAATACTTTAGAAATCCTTTTAAACTGTTCCTCCTTAATGGATGAAACACCTTTATGAATGGTATTAGTTTATAACCTGCTTTTTTAGCCCGATAGTAAAATTCTGTGTCCTCTCTGTAAGCTCTTTTGAATCTTTCGTCGAACAGTCCAATTTCCTCAAATACCTTTTTGCTACAGCAAAACGCTGGCGTAAATGGACCAATTCCATATGGCGTATCTTCGTAAGGAAAAATTGGTGTTCTCTCACTTTCTACAATTGGCAAATATATTATTTTAGAAGAAAAATCCAAACGTCTTATCGAATTAATTGTATCTCTATATATTTTAATATCAGAGTCTAAAAATAGTAGTATTGAATTTTTAGAATGAATAACTCCTAAGTTTCTATTTCGCGCAGCTCCTTTTACTTCTTTTTCAAAAACGAGTCTAATTCTGGGATCTGTCTTGATTGACTCAATATATCGTGGTATACTACCAGAGCACGCTAAAATAATCTCATCACCCTCACCTAGTTGTTGTAAAATCATGTCTAATAGTTGCTTCACATCTCTCTCCAGCGTAAGGTATTATTACAGAAATTTTTTTATCGCCTGTTGACATGAGGAAATCTCCTCACTGTAACTAAAATTAACATGGCTATCAATGCAGCATAAGTCAGAAAGCTAATAATTAAAGTAAGATAATATATCGTTTGGCCTTGGAAGTATACCACTAATGTTTGACCATTAAAATTGGTAATGTTAAATGCCAAGGTGTCAAAAGGGGTCTTTGTTGGATAAATTGTTAAACCGTTTTGTGTTCTAGCTCTCCACAGTGGCGAATATGTGACATCAAAGAGTAATAGACTTTGTTTGTTTATATGCTTAATATTAAATACATGAATGGTTACTCCAGAAGATGAAAAGTTTGGCTGATTAAAAGTGTACAACTTGGGCGTAGCATTGACTGCCACCAACACAATATTAGAAAAGCTAACATAGTTTACTGCTCCCTGTTGGAGGGGCGGTTCAGCAAATAGGGCAAATTCGGCGGTAATATTAGAGGGGTAGGATGGCGTTTTGCATAAGTATACAACGTGTCCCGAAAAGTTTCCAGGGGGTAATGTGTCAACGCAAGCCCCACTAATATTACTTCCTGTCCCTTTATTCCAGTATAACCCCATAAAGCTATTCCAGTAACCAAAACTAGACGCGTAAATTGTGTTATGTGTCAATTGAACAAAGTCAAATGATACAAGATAATAAGTGTTTGGATAAAGATTAACATCAGGTTGATACAATTCAATTCCATCTGTTCCGAAGAAAATTTTGAATGTAGTTGTATTTAGAGATTCATAACTAGCTTGACCATAGCTAGATATGTACCATCCATTCCCATTATCTGTCTTTTCTATCTTAGCAAGATTACTACCAAAGGGTTTAATTAGATAGTTTCCTGTAAAATTACCTTCTATTAGATTTTCTAGATATGCGTTATCATTTACTTGCAAAATAGGGCTTTTTATTAATGTGTTTTCAAAGACGGTTAAATTATCCTTAGAATAAACCATTTTTAAGAGGGTCCAATTAGCGAATATGTCGTAATAGTATTTCCAATAGCCATTAAAGAAATCTTCGTCACCCCACATACCTATATTTGGCGTTCCATTCCAACCATTCCAGTTTGTTTTAACGTTTGGCATGACTGCGATGTACTTTATTCCCAAAATCGACATGATTGTTAAGGTGTTAATTTCATTGTTCTGTTGTAACTGCTGAATTAAAGGCTCAAATATTTTTGGTGGAAACAATCCTAAAAACCCAGGTATCATTGTACTACCAATATAGAAAGGGATTATATATCCTGGCGTTTCTGGGACGATAATTGTATGGTATGAAAATCCGAAGCTTATATTATGTTGTAATAAAAAGTCTTGTAATTCGAAATATTGTTTTGGAACTATCTCATGGTTGAAGTTAAAATCACCTAAGAAGAAGTATTGCCCATAATCGCGGTCTTGTACTGGTTGTATTGAAGCGAACACAGAGGTGATAATCAAAATCAGGAAAATAGGCGCAAGGAACCATGAATGTTTAACAGCTTTTCTAATTTTCTGC
>NEXD01000147.1 GCA_003019595.1 Candidatus Marsarchaeota G1 archaeon BE_D | reverse complement strand
TTAAAATGCGTATCATAGAAACAAAACATGAGCGAAATTTCTGACTCACCACTTGCGCCTTTGGAAAAGCTTGAACTCTTGCTTCCTGGATTTAAAGGTTATAAGAGAAAAGATCTAATACGCCAAGACGATGTGCTTGTTAGAAGCGCAATCAGAAACACTCTTCTCAAGGTGCAGGAGGAAATTACCGCAAAAGAGGGCGAAATCGCATCGAGCAATCCTTTTGATCCAAAAATTCACGATTATGAAGATTTGTTGTCTCAGCTTAGAACGCTCACGGAAGAGGTTTGGGGGGCGCCCACAGGCATGTACCTCTTTTATGACAGGTACAAAATGTTTGAAAGCGACTTAGAAAAGATTGTTGAGTTTGACTTTAAGCTCGTAACATTGGCAAACTCTCTTTTGGAAGATGCGCGTAGCGGAGTGGAACCACAAGTTCTAAAGAACAAAGTAAAGGAGCTAAGAAACACGTTCTCTCAAAGGCAAAAGCTTTTTATGCCTGAAAAGCTCAGGTGATGCGAAATGTCGGTCTTTAGGGCTGTGGTAAGAACTTTACAAGAAAATGGTCAAGACATGATGGCACCAGGTGTGATCATTTGGAGGGATCACAACGTAGACATAAGGAATCGTTCGATTGTGATTGTCGAGTCCAACCAAAAAGCGGTTGTTCGCATACAAGGCCAAATTCAAACGGTTCTTGATGCAGGCTCTCACAACCTTAACACACCCAACAATCCAGTTTCAAACTTCTTTGCGCGCCTTGCGTATGGTGGAAATGTTCCGTGGACTGTCGAAGTGCTTTTCGTAAGCCTAGCTCGTTTTGAAGCAAGAAGCGCGGGTGTTTCGCAGTCTGCGGAGCTTATTCCGTTACAGTTTCAGGTTGCTTACTATTTTCAAGTGGTAGATCCGGCAAAGCTTGTACAGGCGGTGCAACTCAACGGCGCGTTTTACACTGTGAACGACCTTGCGCTTTACATGTCGCCCATAATAGACCAAGCGGTGTCTCAGGTGATCAACACCGTTTCGATAAAAGATTTGTACGCAAATCTGCACAAAATAAGCGAGGCTGTGACAGCGGCGCTCAGGCAAACTCTCGAGAGCTTGGGATAAACCTGCTTTTGAGCAGGGTGATCAGAATAGAACCCGAAGACGAAACGATGAGGAGAGTGATTCAGCTTAACGGAATTGGGCTGGATTTACAGACAGCGCTAAGAGCAAGGCTTGCGGAAATCATGGCCTTGAGGTCTGACCCTGCTGCCACAAACATGTTTCTTGGCATTCCGTTTTATCCGATAAACGTGTTACCATTCGGCGCGCAGCTACTTCAAACAAGCGCCCAACAAAGCGCACAAGCTCAAAGCGCTAACACAGCAACCCAAACACGTCAAAAAGAAGGTTCGCCTTGAAAAGGGAGGGACAAATGCCAGCGGACTCGCTGATTGCGCATCTTGTGGAAAATCCGTCATGGCGGCATCAAATCGTAAGAATTATAGGACAAGTGAAATATGGTGGAGGAGACTTTTTTGAAATACTAAAAACTGTGTCACAGATTAAACCAGCTGATAAAGAAGAGTGGTACAAGTCTTGGAACGATTTGGCTCATAGAAAAAGAGAGCAGGCAAAAAGCGAACTGGAACAAGCGCATGTTTACACCGCAAGCTCGCTTTTTCTTAAAGCGAGCAACTACTATAGAATGGCCGATTTTTATCTTTCACTGGATGATCCAAGAGAACTACCCACCTATGATAAAATTGTGAATTGTTTTAAAAACGCATGGGTGGGTTTTGATCATCCCATTCAAGAAATCAACATAAAATTTCAAGGTGAAAGCTTTCCAGCGTACTTTCTTAAATCTGGTAAAGAAACGAAAAGAGCACCCACTGTGATTCTTATGGGGGGAGCAGACTCTGTAAAAGAAGAAAAATACTTCGGTGGGGCGCTTTCGTGTATTAAAAGGAAAATGAACTGTTTACTTGTTGACGGACCTGGTCAAGGTTTTCCGCTACGCCATTTAAAGCGTTATCTTATACACGATTACGAAAAATTTGTCTCCGCTGTGGTCGACGAGTTAGAAAAGCGCGAAGACGTGGATTCAAAAAAGATAGCGTATGTGGGCACAAGCCTTGGAGGCTACTTTGCAGGTAGAGCCGCGGCTTTTGAAGAAAGACTTGCGGCAGTGGTTATGTGGGGCGCGTGTTATGACGTTCTGTCAGACATTTACAATTATTTTCCACCAATCAGAGAAAGGATAAGAGCCATTCTCGGTGTGAAAAACGATGATGAGGCAAAAGAAAAGTTACGCGAGTTTAACCTAAGTGGATTAGTCGAAAAAATAAGATGTCCGCTTCTTATAATTCACGGCGAAGACGATTATATTTGCTCTCCTACCGCGGCTCAAAAAGTGTTTTCTCAGGCAAAATGTGAAAAAAAGCTTGTAATGTACAAAAAAGATGAGCTAGGTTCTTTACACAGCCAGCACGATAACGCTGACGAAGTTTCGTCGCTAGTTTTCGATTGGTTGGCTGATACGTTTAAAAATAGTATCCCGAATTAATGAGTTTATGCCAACCACTAGAAAATTTGCCGATTTCGGAAAGAACCTGCCATACTACTGCATGGACACAATTCCTGATGGCGGAATGTGCCTTTCTGTGTTTCTTGTTATAACCCAAAAAACAACTGGACTCGTTCTTATGGGAAAGGTGAACCCAGAATTCGCCGAATGGGAGCATATTGGCGCGATCAATCGCGAAAGGCTTTTAAGAATAGCGGATAAGTGGATGCTTCCAGCAAGCCACTTTATCGTGTACGAGTCTCCTAATGAGGCGGCAAAAAGAGTTTTGAAAGAACAGCTAGGTCTACAAAATCTCGAGTTAAAGGGACCTTTTGTTTACTCTGAAGTGTATGACATAGAGCGCGCTAATATAAAAAACCATTGGGATTTGGAGTTTGTGTATACCGGTGAGCTTGAAAAGCTACCGCCACAAAATCCGGCGTGGAAAGAACTTGGCTTTGTTGACGTGAACGCACTAAACGACAAGGAGTTCGCAAGAAATCACCAAGACATTCTCGCAAACCTTGGTATTAGAAAGGTGAGCTACTAATATGGCAATAGACTTACACGTTCACTATGTTGACATTAGTGTCATTGAAGCGCTGGAATCCGAGCCGATGACTTATGGTGTTAGAGTGAGCGAAGAAAGAGACGGATATTCGTTCGTATTCCCAAACGGAGAAAAAGAATTATGCCATACGCGTTAACAAAAATTGATGATTACGAAAAAGGCCGGGAATTGAG
>NEXD01000146.1 GCA_003019595.1 Candidatus Marsarchaeota G1 archaeon BE_D | reverse complement strand
CGGTCACTGTGAGTTTTTCGGTTACCGCACCCCTCTGGATAGGGATATTTTATTGTGGGGGATATCCAACTCATTGGTGTAATAATAGGCGGGCTTGCTGACTGGATAGGGATATTTTTTGGTGTAATAATAGGCGGGCTTGCTGAATTGTGGGGGATATCCAACTCAGATGTGCTACTTAAACTAGCGAAATGGGAGGACAGGCTATTCATCAACTGCATAGCCATAGCCATAGGGGTAGGAGCAGTGCTACTCTACGGCCTTGCGGCCTTGGGTGTAGGCTTTCACTATGGTGTTAAACCTGAATACATAATAGGAGTGGCGCTCGGCGGTCTTATTTTCGGAATTGGAGTGGCAATAGCAGGTTATGTGCCAGGAACAGAGTGGATGGCACTAGGCGAGGGGCGCAGGGAGGCTATTTACGCTGTTTTCGGTGGTTTACTAGGCGCGGCTTCGTGGACAATACTCTATCAGACTGCAGTAGGTCAATGGCTAGTCAACACCTTAAACTATGGTCCAATATACTTAGCTGGTAAAGCTGGTACAAACCTAGATCTCGGTTTCCTCATATCGCTTGCGTGGGCCGTAGCCATGTTCGGTGTCGCCTACTATCTACCAAGATACCAAAATGGTAAAAGCTGCATATATATGGCCACCCACCCGAACTACAAGATGACTGAAATCGAGTTATCCATACATGAAGAAACATCCAAAATGCTCACGGAAGGCTCCGCGATGCCCGTTGGTCCAAGTGACCACTTAGCCTACTCAGTTAACAATCACTGGGCGCCGAAAAGCGACCTTAGGTGGCTACTTACCTTCGTTGGGGCGATCATAGGCGCGGTCGTAGTGCTCGAAATGTTCCTACACCAAATCTTCGGGGAATCCACAACATACAGCTGGATCGTAGGCTATTTATGGCTACCTTCGTATAGTTACAGTCAACTGGTGTTCAAAACCATTGGGTGGGAGCCGTATAGTGATATAGGAACACTACTAGGCTCCTTCCTAGCTGCGATCTTCGTTTCACGAAGATTCCAAGCCTTTAACGCTTGGATACCGAAAACATGGCAGAAAAGGTTTGGTTCAAGCGAGTTGAAAAGAGATATAGGCGTTTTCTTAGGCTCATACTTAGTGCTCTTCGGAGCGCGAATGGCAGGTGGATGCGCATCAGGACACATCCTAAGCGGCGACCTTCAGATGGCTCTGAGTAGTATAGAATTCTTTGCGTTCGTAGCCTTCAGCCTTCTAGTCACAGGGAGACTTCTTTACGGCGGAAAAAAACAGAGGTGAACACCAGATGAATCGCTCATCACCTCAACAGATCAGGAAAAGCGAAAGAGATGTAAAGCTGTTTGTGACATTTATGACGATCCTGATAATAATTGTCGCCGCGTTGACGGTTGGCTCATATCATGGCTACAGCCCTAACCCATCCTCTGTGGCTATAACAGGATTCCTACTGCTACTCACAGTGCTCATCACAGCGGTATGGTACAAAACCAAGTACCCTGGATATATCAGGGCTGACTGAATAGCACGATTTTTTTCTATACACTGGTCATGGGCTAAGGGTTTACGACGATAACAACTCAAAGACTACAAAAACGATTGTATGGTTTAGGTAAGTTTTTATAGCCTTCTTTTTTGTGTGGCAGCCATACACTTTGAAGGTTGTTCCAAACTGGTAGCATCTATTAGAAAACACCTCGTGCGTCCACAAACTTCCAACTCTTCCCAATTTTTGCTCGTGACTATTGAAATTCCAACAATCGGGTTTTTGAAAGTTTTACAATAAGCTTGAAGCGAAATTCCACCAGAGTGAACTATGGAAGTGATCTGTGCCAAATTAGCTCTGTGTTTCTTTCAAGAATGATTTTTCCTTGCTTTACCACAAACTTCGGCTTAGCTGCCTTCCTTAAAGCCTCCCGCAAATCCTTTGCGTCAATAACGTTAAAGTCAGCGTTGCACCCCACATCAAGCCCGTAGCCGTTCAAGCGTAACACGCGCGCCGCAAAGTACGTCGGCATTTTCACAAGCGCTTCAAAGTCTTTTTCGCGGTTTAGCTGTCCCAAGTACGAAAGAAGCCACGCGTTTCTCAGAGGGTCGAAGTCGCCAAATGGGTTGTAAGGGTCGACCACGTTGTCCAACCCGAAACACACGTTTACACCGCTATCGAGCAGCTCTTTTACGCGCGTGATTCCTCTTCCGATTGGCGGTGGGTCGCTCGCTCCTACAGTGATTGAAGTGCACGGGTTGGAAACCACGTTCACCTGCGCCTGTTTTAGTAGCTGAATCACCCTTGAAGCGTAGCTGTTTGAGTAGTAAGAAAGCGCGATCAAGTGATCCGCGGTCGCCCTCCCTTGATAACCCTGTTTTATCACGTGTGAAACGTACTGCTCGACAAAGTTGGTGTACGGAGACACGTCAAGGTGAACGTCCAAGTCAACGTTCTTCGACTTTGCGATCTCAAAAAGTAGCTCTATTTGCGTTATCCCGTCTTCTCTTGTGAGCTCAGCCTCAGGAAGTCCTCCCAAAACGTTTGCGCCTTGCTCAAGCGCGTGGATCAAAAGCTCCTTCGCGTCTTCTTTCACCACACCTTCTTGTGGAAAGGCGACGATGTCAAGCTCCAAAAGCCCTTTGAATTTTGTTTTGAGTTCCAACAACGCTTCGAGCGATTTCGTGTGAACGATCGAATCCACGTCTACGTGCGTTCTCACAAAGGTGACGCCGTTTTCCAAGCACCACTGAAGCACACTTTCAGCCCTTTTTCGAACATCGTCTTTCGTGAATTTCGTCTTCGCTTGCTTTACCTTCTCTCTTGCTTCTGCTAAGCTTTTTGCTTCGCCCGTGACGAGCGCAAGTAGCGCTTTGTCCAAGTGAACGTGAGGTTCGACAAAGCTAGGAAGAACCAGGTTCCCGCGTGCGTCGATTTCGCTTTCCGCTTTTTCGTTGATAAGAGTAGAAACTTTGGCGATCTTACCGTCTTTCACAGCTATGTCAACCGTCGAGGATAAGCCTAGCAACCTTGCGTTTCTCACTATTAAGTCCATTTCAAACCACTAAACGAGCGCTTTTTCTTATAAACTTTTCAAAACCTCGGGGATCACAAAGGTGTAAATACACGGAGAAAACACTCGTGTGCGTGTGAGCCTACCGCTTCCGAGCACTTCAAAGACCAGCGCGTGTTGAAAACCCAGTTAGAGGTTGCGTGTAAGCTTTACAACACTTACACGCAGAAAAAGAGGAGTACCAAAGAAACAAGCACACGATGAGCAAAACCGAGCTCAGGTAGCTCACTTTGGACTTAAGAAGAACCCAGAGTTTCAAGCGCTACACTTTCAGGTTGCGCAACAATTAGCGGAGAGATTTTACCAAGCAAAGGTTC
>NEXD01000145.1 GCA_003019595.1 Candidatus Marsarchaeota G1 archaeon BE_D | reverse complement strand
AAGACTTGTCGAAGTAAACTGGGTGTTTTTTCGCATTTGCGCGTACCAGTCAAAAAGGTTTGCGCTTTGCATTGTTCGTTTACCACACAAAAAGTCTTTAAGCTTTTTGAAATTTAAAAGAATAACAAGTAAACCGCTTTAGTCAACCAAAACGGAAGTGCTTAAACTAAGCCATTTTAGTGTTACTGGTGTGTGATCTGGATAGCAACAGATAAGTCAAAGTGACAAAATAAGTATAGCATGGCAGAACGGCCAAACAACCCCGAAAGGCTACTTGCACTTTACTACGTGAGGATTTTTACTGAAGTTGAGTTGGATAGCGCGTTGTTAGAAGCGATTAGGGACGCCATTTTGGAAGACGCGCAAATGTTTTGCTGGTGGGTTGTGAGTTTTGAAAGCAGAAAGGACGCTTTTATAATAATGCTCGCAACCCCACCTCTCACTTGTTTTGACGATATCATGGACACGATAACCGAAGATGTTGAAGAGAGCTTGAAAAAGAAGTTTCCGAATCTCAAGCAAGTGTTGATGCCAGGTCACTTTGTTAGGTACTTGGGTTTCTACCCCGCTAAAGAAGTGGAAAAAGACCTGCCTTTTGGACAGCTTTCTCAAACCGAAAAAAGAAGGTACAACGTTTACGTGTTCTCTTGGGGAACGATTAGCGGTCCCGTTCTCACAGGTAGCGTCGCGCAAAGGCTAAAACAAGAAATAGACGCACAGGCGAGGACGTACGGCTGGGAAGTTCTCAGGCTTTCAATTTCCCCAGAGTTCGTTTCTGTGATTATGGCAATTCCACTTTTCGTGGAACCACACAGAGTTATGAAGAAGGTTTTGTGGAAAAGCGAAGAAGCGCTCAAAACCGATTTTCCTGAGCTTTTTTCCGAAAAACCGCCTTGGAAGCACACCGCGTACTACGTCGAAGCGTGGGGTGTTGTTTCCCCTAAGGAGCTAGAAGAGTACAAAAGGCTTAGTCAGTCTTCATAGTTCAATACAAGCCCTTGTTGAAGCTTTTCAAGCAAAATCCTTAGGTCCCCCATTTCCTGCTCGCTCATTCCTTTGAGCCTTCTTTTGAGCGCTAACAAGTACAGCCTTTGCGCCTTCTTGAGCGTTCTTGCGCCGTGCTGCGTTAGAGAGAGAACAAACGAACGCCTGTCGCTTTCTCTTCTTTCTCTTTTCACAAGCTTTTTTTGCTCTAGTCTATCGGTTATATAGGTCATAGCCGCTTTTGTTATCCCAAGTTGCTTTGCGATTTCAGCTTCGCTTGAGCGCTTTTCGGAAATCAGCCTTAAAACCACGAACTCCACAATTCCCAAGTCTAACGAAGAAAGCCCAAACGTGGCTTCTTTTTTGATTGTCGCCCACAGCCTTAAAATAAGGTTTATCACCTTTAGCGCTTCGTCTTCGAAATCAGCCACGCTCAACTTTTTCACCAACTGGGTCTGCGAGCTCCTTTCTTGGGCGCTCAAGCTCTTCAAGAACGAACCTTTTACCTCTTAGCGCGGAAAGCACAAGCCCTAGTGCGGTGAGCGTCGCCCCGATGTAAAACGAAACGTGTAGCGCTTGCATGAACGAAGGCGCGATGGTTTGCGGAAACCAGTACTTGCTTGTGAGGATTTGAAGAGTTCTTGGGCTTATTTGTTGAACAAGAGAAGACGGAAGGGAAGAAAGGATCGCGCCTACAGGGTTGTACCCAAGAAACGCTGAAAAAAGCGCGCCTGTGACCGGTATTTTCGAAATTATTGGAGAAAGCTCTGGTGCGCCCGCTTGAGCAACCGCGCTTGAAAGCGCGCTTGGTAGGTTGTTCGTAAGAACTTCGATTATTATCGTAAAGAAAATAGCAAGGCTTGCGGTTTGCGCGGTGTTTTGGAAGGTGCTTCTCATACCCGATGCGGCGCCTCTGTGCTCCCTCGGAGTGCTATTCATAATCGCCGTTGTGTTTGGCGCGGCAAAAAGCCCGTTTCCCACTCCCATCACGAAAATGATAAGCGCAAACTTCCAGTACACGAAGTTGTAAGGAAGGGCGCTCAGCGCGACAAAGCTAGCCACAACAATTCCAAGGCCAAGCGTCGCAAGAAACCTTGCGCCGTATTTGTCCGCAAGCGCACCGCTTAAAGGCCCTGTTGCCACAAACCCGAGCATCATAGGTAGCGTGTACACACCAGCCCAAAACGGCGTGGATTCGTAGCTATACCCGTGTAGTGGTAGCCAAATACCCTGTAAAAGGATGATGAGCATGATCATCACGCCACCAAAACCTATACCAGAAAATAGCTGAGCGAACACACCAGCGGTAAAAGCCCTGATTCTGAAAAGCTCAAGCCTGAACATGGGGTACTTCACTTTTCGTTCAACGAACGGAAAAGCGACGAGCATTGTGGCACCCAAAACGAGCGCGGCGATAACCCATGGGTCGTACCAGCCGTACGGGTAAGAGGCGTAAGGGATGAGCCCATAAGTCACGCCAAGGAGTAGAAAGATGAGTCCTCCAGCAAAAAGCGCGTTACCAGGGATGTCAAGCCCTTGGTTTCTGTTGATTTTTCCTATTTCTTTGAGTTTTGAGTAGCTCCAAATTGTGCCAAAAACGCCAAACGGAACGCTCACCAAAAACACGTAGCGCCAGTTTGAGTTCGCAAGAATTCCTCCGAGCACCAAACCTAGTAAGGAACCTATAAGCGAGGCAATCTGGTTTATTCCGAGCGCCTTTCCACGCTCATTTGAAGGAAAGGCGTCGGTGATGATAGCGGCGCTGTTTGCAAAGAGAAAAGACGCGCCTATTCCTTGAACGATCCTAAAAAGGATGAGCTCAAGCGCGCCTTGATCTCCCCTTCCTGGCGTCAGAGAAAGAAGGATTGAGCCCAAAGTGAAAACCGCAAACCCCAGGTTGTAAAGCCTTACTCTTCCAAAGATATCGGAAAGCCTGCCAAAGGTGACGAGAAAAGAAGCGGTGATCACGTTATAACCCATAAGGATCCAAAGAAGGTATTGAAATGAGTTTAGAGGATTTATTCCAATACCCCTAAATATCACAGGAAGCGATATAAGAACGATAGTTCCGTTTATCGAGCCCATAAGGACACCTATTGTGGTGTTTGAAAGAGCCACCCACTTGTACTCGACCATAAAGTTAAATACTTAATTGTTAAGATTTAAACTTTTCGAATTGATTTGACATCAGTGTGATTGGGTTATTCTGCCAATCGTTATGTGCCACTCTCTGAGCGTGTAGCTTATGCAGTTTTCCCTTGCATAAGGGTCTTTTTCGGCAAGCGCCTTTGCTTCTTCCAACGATGAGGTGAGCCAAATGATCATCGCACCTTCAGCATCGTGAAAGCGACCAGCCAAAAGCAACTTCCCTTGTTTTTCGCACTCGGTCAAGTAGTCAAGGTGGCGCTTTCGTAGCTCTTC
>NEXD01000144.1 GCA_003019595.1 Candidatus Marsarchaeota G1 archaeon BE_D | reverse complement strand
ATCAAAAGTGGTTTCCGAGCCAATAACGAAAATCGGATAGCCCACTTTCACATTAGATCGATTGAAGTTTTGCGCGTAACTCAGATTCGAATTGATGCTTTGTGGTTGAATAAAAACGGGTGTTTGTCTTGTTGGAAAAATATATGTTCCTGCTGGAATAGTTTGGAAGAACTGTTCGAAATACGGAGTTTGTAAAACTTCTTGAAAGTTCACGTAAAAAGGATAATTTGGATTTTGTGTTCCCATACCGTTTGGAAATAAGACTGTGGGAAAGTATCCATATGGGTTGGACAGGTAAATCCACTGATTGTAATTCACGTTATTAACACTTGAAAGATAGTTATATACTTCATTAAAAGCTGTGTATCCGTAAGGCTGGACGGTGCTTGGCACGACGAAATGGGGTGGATAGTCTGATACTGGTGCAATCATGATCATTCCTATCAAGGGTGATACAAAAATCATTAAGAGAACTATTTTTCCAACAAAAGAGACTTTTCTCCCGTTGTTTTTAAATATTCTTGTAAAATATGTAGCTGCTATACTTAAAACAACAATAAAACCGTACCAGTATATGTAAAGTGAAAATCTGTTTGCATCCATCACTGTAAAGATTAAACCAAATCTTATACTCGAAACAACGTGTTCCTCTAGCAGTTTGATTGTTAGTAACACAGGAAGATTGAAATCGTTGTGGACAGGAAGGTTCAACCCGACTGCTATTAACCAAAAGAGTAAAAGAATTGTTGCTTTGGATTTTTTAGTTGAAAGGAAAAGCGAGTAAACAATCGATGACACCATAGCTGTAGCGATGAGCAATACGTATTCGTTTAAGATTTTTCCTTTGGGAATCCATGCGTCAACTCCGGTTAAAGCAAGCGATAATTGTGGTACTTTATCTAAAAGGTCAATATACACAAGATTTAAGGGATGCTCGATAGGTGGCGAAGGCGGTGGACTTGGCGATAGAATGAGTTCAAAAAGCGAAATAAAGTTTGAGAAGAACGCAAGGAACAAAATTGACATAAATAAACTGATCAGTGCCTTTTTTCCACTATTAGATAGATACCCTATAGGTATTATTAACAACAAATATATGAAAAAGTAAAAACCCAAACAAGTGGGTATTCGTTAACTGCGAGCGTTAAGAAGAAAATGGAAAGAAGCTGTATTGCCAAGTAGCTTGCTTTACTCAACTTCTTTAAAGCGTATAACTGTAGTGCAAAAAAAGTGTTCATAAAAGCTATAAAGGTTATCAAGAACTTGTAGTCGGCAAAAAGAAAGAACGGGTTTAAAGCAAAGAAAACGGCAAGGATAAGGCTAAGTATCAGTTTTAAGAACCCATTAGTACTTTGAGAAAGGGTTTGTTGAATTTGAGTAATGAGAAAATAAGTGGAAATAATCACAAGATTTAGTTCTACGATAGCATCAAGTAATTGTGATTGATACACGCTTAGCTTAAAAATCATCGAAAGAAGTCCCCATATTGCAGGGTAATTTGATGGAACACCGGATCCAACGAAATAAAGTTTGTATAGAGCAATTTCTGGGAAAGCCTTAGCGTTCAAAAGATACAAATAATCTCGGTAAAACCATAGTGTTACTATTAAAAAGAAGACTTCCAATACAAAGTATTTCAAGATACTCTTCCATGTAATTCTCACCTATTTTCCCCCGAATTGGAGACTAACTTTTTTAGTAACCAATAAGTGTTTCTTTGCGATTAGAAAAGATAAGAGGATTTCCTTTTTCCCTGTTGTGACTTAATGGCGACTAATGCAGCCACTAATCAGATCTAGTTTTTTATGCTTAAGTGAATGCTTTTGAACATACGCTTCCCATTCATGGTTATTATTACTATTAAATGTTGCCCTACAGAAGTTGGCCTAAGTTTCCTACTCGATTTTTTAGAATACAAATTAAAATCTTGAGTTCAAAAAGTTGATGTACCAACCCCTCAGACTCAATAAATTTCAAACTCATTATCTTTACAGTAAGCGCTATGAAAGGGATAAGCGTATATCCCAGATAAAATCTTTGTGACAACAAGTAAATATGTTTGTTTTTCAAAAATGTATGCCATATTAATATAATAAACTGTTGACTTATACATAAAACAATTCTATTTTGTGATTAATATACAAAGTATAATGCTCAGCCTTCTCGATATGGAAGATCTTACTGACGCGATCCACACCTCAAAGTTAGGTATAGCAACGTCCTAGATTCGAGGAATTGTACACTCACATACAGCTCTCACTCATCGAGGTTTTAACAACAATCTTTAAACAACGTTATCCTGTTTGTCTACTCTTTTGAAATATTAGCTTTAAAAGCAGTTATTTTTATGTAAGATATAACATAAACGCACCTCAAAAAACTTAATAATTCTTCTACTAAATTGTTCGATGAGATGAGTACGTCTTGTATAAAGATAGGAAAATTAGTAATCCATTATAGAAAGAAGCACGATTTGCTAGGTATAGTTGAAAATTTTGTTTTAGATGTTTACGGTGCGAATAAAATTTCAAAAGACGCAGTTGTATTTGATTTTGGTGCTGGGATAGGCGACTTTACTATTCTTGTGGCAAATAAGTTAAAAGAGGTAAGGTAATTGCTGTTGAGCCTAATCCTAATGACTTCGAGGTTTTGCAAACCAATCTTAGGCAAAACGGTATTACGAATGTTTTACCTTTCAATTACGCTATTGGTAAGCGAGTTTGTAGAACAAGCATGGAGTTTGCAGGAGAGGTGTTTGAAGCGCAAGTGGTTGACTTTAGCACGTTATGGGAACTAGTCAAATTGTCACAATCAGAGGAACAAAGATTATGCTTTATTAAGGTGGATATCGAAGGCGCAGAAACGGAACTTGTAGAGTGTTTAACGAAACACCCTGTTTTCAAGTACATTTCAACAATAGCGATTGAGCTACACGGAATAAAGCAAGATATAGATAGACTGCTTGTTCCGTATGGGTTCAGATTTAGGAGATTAAAACGAATTGATTATCTTAAAACTGGTTTTGCCTTTTCGTTACGACATCCGTTATTAACAAAAGCCCTTTGGAACGAAGTTAGGAATTATTTGAATACATCTTATACGAAAATCATGAATGGTATAGAAATAACATCCTCTAAAAACTTAGTCATAGGAAGTTACTTAAAACATTAAAGATAACGAAGTTGGACTATGCATAATTTTTTATTGTGCCCGTAAATTTGAGTAGAGTATGGATCTTCTTGTGCTCAACCACCGTGATCCTCGCCACCCTCGGGCTGGTGGCTCCGAGGTTGTGCTTTGGGAGGTTTGTAAGAGGCTTTCTCGTTTGGGTGTGAGTGTCACGTGGATGGTTGAGCGTTTTCGTGGCTCGCAAAAAGAGGATGTGCTTGACTTAATAGTTATTCGGAGGCG
>NEXD01000143.1 GCA_003019595.1 Candidatus Marsarchaeota G1 archaeon BE_D | reverse complement strand
CCTCAAGGGCGAGGCTTTACGCCCCCTTAACCCCCAATTTTTGTAAACGAGGCAATGGGAATTGTCGAAACAATTTTAGAAGCGCTAAGAAGTATTCAATCCAGCGCGTATAAGTCTTTAGGGAAAATCGGATGAGCGCCACCTTCCGATCGGAAAAGTCACAAGTTAATAGAGGAGTATTGGGTTGGGTGGGACTTTGTCAAAACCTCTTCGTTTACCCAGTCAAAAGTTGTACACGCAGTGTGAGCATAACGAGTTGTGTGCCAAAAGCGAAGCATTTTATGAGACACAAGCGAGCTATGATTGTTCTCATATCAGGTGGTGTTTACAGAAATGTCCTGTGCAGTATTATTGGCACACCTTGATAAAATTTCGCTACTTAATAGCCCCGTCAGGTGTTACACGAGAATCATTGGCCACTATTCTTCGGTCTTTCGAGCTTTTCGAGCGTGTCGTAAACTTCCTTTGCGTAATCATCTTCCGAAGCGTTTATCAAAAAGACCCTTGCCTTCCAGTCGGATAGCTTAAGCCAGCTGTAAGAAGATTGGCTCGCCCACCAGTTCAGGCTCCCTCCCACTATCTCTTCGACCTCCGCTTTGATTTCGTAAGGATCTTTCGCGTTGAGAGGAGGACTTTCAAGCACCACGTAAACTTTGCTCGTGCCGGGTGTGGCCTCCTCTTGTTGAATCAAGCCAAACTCGTTTGAGTACTCAATTCTGATCGTTATCATGAGAGGTTGTTTACCCGGGTCTGGGTTGGGAATGAGTGTTTTGAGCTCCTTTGTGCCACCACTTATTTTGAGCCTTTCGTGTATCATCTCACCAAGCTTTGCGCTTTGAAAGTAGGTCACGAGTAGCTGACCCACTAGATTCTCAAGTTCTTTGTCCCTGCTACTCCTACCCCAGCTCAAAACAATCACTTCATTACGGTGCCTTGTCTATCAGTATAAGTGAGCCAACTCTGAACACAACGTGGTCCACGTAAAGTGTCGGGTCTACCACTAGGCTTCTGTTTACCTCGCAAAGAGGTAAGAGTGTTTCCTCTTCCTCGACCAAAACTTCTTTTGTGTCCATCACACAGTAAGACACTTCTTACATTATAAACCTTTTGTACACCAAATTGCGGTAATTCCCATGACGCGCAACCAGTGTGTCATCTGAAAAGCTGTAACTTAAGATCAGCCGTTCTTTTGTAGCCCATGTCCTTCAAGCCTGAGAAGTCTAGCGTCGGTGCACTTTAAACTAAGCGAACCGCTTTTTAGCGATTGCTTTCGAAGCGTTATCACCTATAGAACAAAAAAGGTTTCCTTGGGGGTTTTAATCAAAAGTTATAAATAAGCGAAAGCTTGTGTTTTAGTGGCTTTGACACAGTCGCCTTATGGCTTTATTTCAGACGCCTACGGAAAGAACCATTACGAGTCGGCCTTTTAAGCAGTTACTCAGAGGCTATGACGGTTCACAGCTTTCGGAGGTTGGAGATTTTGCTGGTAAAGAGCTGTACGAAGTGTCTGACTATGTGGACAAAGTGGCAAGGCCTAAGCTCGTTTTTTGGTCTTCTTCGGGTGAAAGGGTGGAAAGAGTTTGGCTTGAGCCTGCAGAGCGTGCAGTTCTTGAAAGGCTTGTGAAACACTTTAAGGTGAATGAAAAGCCTTATACCAGCGGAGACTGGTTCCAATATTTCTGCTGTGTCTACTTAATCGGAGACCCGGGTATTTCGTGTATCCTTACCGTGACAAATCAAACCGCGTACGCGATATACAAGTATGGCGACGAAAGCACAAAGAAGTTTCTCCCCTTTTTAATAGGCGAAAGCGACACACTTGCGTTTGGCGCTACCTGGTTCACGGAAATTCAAGGAGGAAGCGACCTTGGAGCAAACCTCGTCGAAGCTCGTCCGGATGGCACAATTTGGAAGCTAAAAGGCACAAAGTACTTTTGTAGTAACGCTGGTGTTGCGAATTTTGCGATCGTCACCGCAAGAGCGCGTGGCGCTAAAGAGGGTGCAAAGGGAATTTCTCTCTTGTGCCAGAGTTTGATTCAAATGGCAAAAGAAACTTTCGCGTAACCAGGTTAAAGCAAAAGAGCGGAACTCTGAGCGTCCCAACCGGTGAGGTTGAGTTCGAAAATTCTGAGGCGTTTCTAATTGGCAAGCCTGAAATGGGAATCTACTATACCACGGAAAACCTTATGGTCTCAAGGCTTTCGAATGCGATGGGCGCTTTGGGTATAGCAAGAAAAGCCTACTTAGAAGCGTATTACTACGCAAAAAAAGAAGCGCCTTCGGAAAGAAGCTTCTGGAACACCCGCTTGTTCAGCGCGACCTTATCGAAATGGAGGTTTACATAGAGGGCACGATGGCGATAACCCTTAAGGCGATACACGAGTTTCAAAAAAGCTTTAAGGAAACACCTCCCTATACCGAGCGCTACCATTATGCAAGGCTGCTTACTCACATAGCGAAGAACCTAACCGCGGATATGAGCTCTTATGTCACAAGACTTGCGATGGAGCTACACGGCGGTATAGGCTTTCTAAGCGAGTTTCCAGTTGAAAGGTGGCACAGAGAGGCGCTCATAACGCCCATTTGGGAGGGTACGAGTAACATTCAAGCGCTCGATATGCTAGAGGCGATAGTGAAAAAGTCTGCTCACCTTCCGCTACTCAAAGAACTCGAAGACATGGCCATCGATTTAAAAGCGTGTGAAACGCACGCTTTGGAGCTCTATAAACACGCGCACACAAGGGCTGAGTCCACTCTGAAATCGCTTAACGCACTTAGCGAGGAGGAAGCACAGTTTTTCGCAAAAGACGTGCTTTCAGAGCTAGGACATGCTCTTGCGGTCGCTACTCTTGTCCACGCTTCTTATAGACTCAGTTCGAAAAGACTTCTCAATGTAGCCGAAGTGTACCACGAAAAATTTGTCGAAAAGAAGGCGATAGGAACAAGACAAGAAAAAGAGAGAAAGAACATAATTGAGATCGACGAAGGCTTTTAACACTTTATAATGGTAAATCTGTTTAAAACGCGTTGAAGATTCCAAAACTCGCAAAAATGCGTCACCGAATTGTGTCCGTTTTACGCTCGCACAGTTAGGCGGGAGTGGCCGATAATGTGCGCTATTTTGTGAGGCCGTTTTCCACGTGTCCAAAGCATTTCTGTCACGTTGATTGCGAAAGACAGCGTGGAAAGTAGTAGCGCTTCGCAGTTGTTACCGCGACGTTCCGAATTTTCCAATTCTGATGTGAATTGTAAAGTCGTTGGGTTGGTTATCATATATGGTGAACGCTCTATCAGCCGCTATTATGTCGTGTAAAATTCCCGCTTTTTGCACCTATATTCAAGTGGCGCGTTCTTTATTTGGGTCTTGTAGCCTTCGGCTTATAGCTATTTGCTACGCAAGCTGGTTTAAATCC
>NEXD01000142.1 GCA_003019595.1 Candidatus Marsarchaeota G1 archaeon BE_D | reverse complement strand
AACTGTGACACCTATATAAAACTATTTTGAAGCTGTTTGCGACGGCGAAGCGGGCTCAAACCAACGAAGCGAACTCCGTAGGCACCTGCCTGCTTTTTCAGGTGGCGGCTGCCGGCTTTTCCCAAAGCTGAAATCCTGGTTTTTTCCCCTGAGCAGGTGCCTAGGGCGACCTAGGCATCTGCCACAGCAAGGTTCAGAGCATTGAATTACAGGTTCAGCCGTTTGAACTTTTTGAAAGGTTTTCAGGCACGACGTCCAGGTCGAGCGCGCACTCCTCTAAATACGGACAGTTTCTGCACTGCCAGCGCTCTTCCGGGTCGTTTTTCGCTTCGGGAGGCGGTAGCCTTTCCGAAGTGAGCGCTTCGTGAAGCCTTTCCGCCCTCTCGAACGTCTCGATGAGCATTTTGCTGTCGAACTTCACTTCGAACTGCACGCACCTGAACGTGTTTCTGTCGATGTAAATCAGGATGCCAAGAGCCCCCGGGTAGCCTGCGAGATACACGTTGAGTTGCTTCACATGCGCCGTTTTCGGTAGCAGCCCTTTTTCGAGAAGCCGGTCAAGGGAAGCCGTTGTTTTCAACTCGACCACGATGGTTTCTTCGCCCTCTAAGACAAACACGTCGTCCGCCCTTCCGGAAATCACGACCGGGTTTCCCTCTTCCCTCGGCTTGACGAGCCTGATTGGCACCTCGGTCGAAAACTCCGCCTTGATCTCCTGCGCCACCTGTTCGAGAAGCTGCGCGAACACTTCGTGGATTTTCGTCCCGGCATACAGTATGCTTTCCACGTCTTCCGGGAACATCTTCTGCTTTCTGTACTGATAGTAGGTTCTTCTCATGCATGAAAAAAGTAAAGAAGGGTAGTACACGCCGTTCTTGAGTTCCTTTCTTTTTTCCTCCTGTGCCTTCAGCATCAGTTTTTTCAGCTTTTCAGCGAGGTTCAACGCGCTTCGGCCTTCTTTTTACAAACATCAGCTGACCGTTCCTTCCCCTTCCCGCCGAGTATTCGAAGTCGCCGAGAACGAGCCACTCCTTTTTGTCCGCAAGCTCTTCCAGCGTTTTGACGAACGGCTTCAGGCCTTCCTTTACATTTCCGTCCCTTTCCGCGACGAACGCCCAGTCGAAGCTTCCGGAAGACTTCCACTCAAGCGCCTCGAACGCCTCCTTCATCCTCTTTTCCTTCTGGATTGCCGGGGGCAGCTCCACCTGCGTCGCCTCTTCCGAAAGCGCGTTGATTATCTGCCTGATCCTTTCCTGAAGCGCTTGGTGCGTCATTTCCAGATTTCTCGAAAGCTCCTCAAGCTCCCTTTTTAAGTCCATGAGTCTTTCTCTTCCTTGTCTTTTAAAAGCCCGCGGTTTTTCTACTTCACTCCTTACCGCTTCTAGTGCATAAACCACTTCTGTGGCTTGCGAGCGCCCGCGGTTTTTAAAATTTCCGGCAGCTGCCTACTCATGGAACCGAAAATTTTCTCATCAAACCGAGCGTCCCCACATCCGAAAGGATGATGGTGCGCCTTGACGTCTCCGACATGACGGAAGAGGAGGTGATGGAAGGCGTAAAGAAGCTCGGGGAGGTGCTCAGGCGTCTGGATGAAAAGTATGCAAAGGGCCCCGTGAAGGGAAGGTCGAACAGGATTGTCGTCTCCTACGGAAAGCTCAACACAGAAGGAGGGGAGCGCACGAAGATCGTCGTCTCTTTTTCTCCCTTTCCTTCAAACATGATGAACGCGCTCAACCGCGTGAGGGGTCTTGTTTACGACACCCTCAAAGGCCTGACGCTCATCCTGAAGGAGGAGGAAGAGTCGCGCTTTACCACACCTTCTTCCGTCCCGTACATACTCAGGGTTCAGAGGGCGGCGAACGAAAGACTGGAGGAAGTAAGAAAGGCAATGAAGGACTTCATGAAAACCGAAGACTGGAAGGTCGTGACCGAGACGACGAAAAGCGTGTTCAGAAGGGACTTCGGAACCGTCAACCCAGAAGAAATTCCTGACGTGGGAATCAGGTTCCTTGAGCCGAACTTCAACCTCGCCGACTTAATCCAAAGAGAGGTGGAAAAGGAGGCTCAGGAGAAGAGGAAGGAGCTTGAAAGACTCATCGAGCAGACGAAAAAGGATGCCGAAGAGGAAAAGAGAAGGATGCTTGAGTCCGCAAGAAAACAGATAGACGAAAAGCTTTACGAGACGCTCAAGGTGGCTGCCGAGATGCTCAGGGAAAGCAGAAGCACTAAGAAAGTGGAAGAGGCTCTCACACTCATAGGTTCGACGGCGGCCGACCTTGGCTTTGAAGAAGAAGCGAAGACCGCGCTGAGGGCGGCGGAAGCGCTTTCGAAGGGCGAAGGAGTTGAGGAGTCGCTCAACGCGGTGCTTCAGCTCAGGCTCGAACTCAAAAAAGAGGAGGAGGAAGTTGAGCGCATCCTCTCCCACGCCTAATCAGGAAAAAGTGAGAATGGCGTTTAGGGAGTTCTCAGCGCTCTTTGCGGGAAAGAGCCAGCAGGTGGCGGCAAGGGCGCTTTTCGCTTCACTTATCACGGACGGAAAGGTTCTTCTCGTCGGCGCGCACGGCGCTTTCAAGTCGTCGATGATAAGGGCGCTTTCCTCTCTCATTTCGACGAAGTACGCGGTTGCCGAAAAGGAGTTTTCCGATGTAAGGGAGGTTAAGGAAGCGCTTTCGTCCGCCGCGTCGAAACTCGGGGTGAACCTTGAGGAGCTCGAAAGGAACCTGGTGTACGGCGTAAACATGAAGTACGGCGACGCCTTCGGCGTGAAGAAGCTCACGCTTGAAATCGACGAAGCTTACCACGAAGAGGCGCCCAGGCTCAAAGAGTGCGGCTTCTCGGTGAAGGAGGAAGTGAGGCGCCTGCCTTCTTTCGTGATGCTCGTTTCCCCTTCCGATGAAATACAGGACTACGTCGGGCATCCGGTCACGTCGAAGGTCGTGAGGGGCGACTGGCCTCCTCACCTTGAGAAGGAAAACAGCATAGCGCACGCTCCCTTTATTCTTCTCGACGAGATGTTCGTGAACCCAAAGCTCGCAGCCGCGATGCACACATTCATCAATGAAAAGGAGATCCACTACCCTGGTCTCGGGACGATAAGAACTGACTACCTGCTTTTTGCGGCTGCGACCAACCCGGTGAACGAGAACTACCAGACGAACCCGAACCTCAGAAATATGGCGACGCTCGACCGCTTTACCATATGCGCCTTTGTTTCGACGCCGGATTCGAGGTCGGTCGAAGAGACGATAAGAAAACTCGAAATTCTTAAGGACGTTCCGCCTCTTATCGACGAGAAGACCATCTTTTCCGCAAGAAGCGAAGTGGAGAAGATGCCGATAGAAAAGGACGCAGAACAGAAGCTTATGCTTCTTGCTGACGTGCTGGATTCGTGCTTCTTCTCAACGGCACAAATGGAGAGAAGAGAGAGGGGGGACGAGT
>NEXD01000141.1 GCA_003019595.1 Candidatus Marsarchaeota G1 archaeon BE_D | reverse complement strand
TCTCTCAAGTCTCCTTATCTTCTCCTGAATGTAGGGGTGCTTCTTTTCCTCTTCTGTCAACACCTCGTCCATGCACGCTAGGGTTTTGCGCACAACCGCATCAGTGTGAAGAGTCTCGTGCTCAGAGCAGTGCGCAACTTCCTCGCAAATAGCCGACTTAAGCTTGGCTTTAGCTCCCACTTCGTCGAGCATCCTTCTTTGCATTATAACCTCTCTTTTCGGAAGCTCTATAACACACGTTCCCGCTTCATCGTGGTACGCGTGGGCTCTTGTGCCAATCTCGGATGCCGGCGTGAGAAACATTATTCTTACTCTTTGGTTGGTGTTGGCCACTCTTTTCGCAGTGTGAACAACACTCACCACGTCGAAGCCTAACGCAGACTCAACTTCTTCTCTTGACAACCCACCACCCACCTGGTTCACTCTCCTTTTTTTAATTCTTCTAGTTCTTTCCTGATTTCCTCCCAAGTTTTACCCTCTGGCACAATCATCTTCTTCTGTTCGCCTTTCACATAGTAAAAAGCGGTGGGTGTACCCTTCACACCAAGTTGTTCAGCAAGCCCCAAACACTCTGCGTCCTCAACCCCAGCTTCAACTATTGGCACATCGTCCCCAAGAGCCTTCTCAGCTTCCTCCAAAAAAGGAGGACAGTGCGGGCATCCCTCAGCTGTGAAAACAACAAGAACACCTTTCTCCGAGGCTTCGCTTATCTTCTTTAGGTTTTCAAGGTTACACGAAAGCACAGCTTCCTCTTCTTTTTTCTCAGACATTGTCATTCATTAGTATAATCGCTACCTTTCTCAAAAAGTTTTCTCAAGTAGAGAAAAACATGATCCGCGGTTTCCAAATCTCCAGTAAAAGAAAGTGTGAGAGTGCCTGCTAAAAAAGCGAGCCACCACCTTAGTTTCCTTTTAAACCCCAAGACTCTACTTCCCCTTTGCCTCTAGGTTGCGCAACCTGTCATCAATCTTAGCGAGCGTGTTCTTGATTTCCAGAATGTCCTGCTTTATCGGTTCGAGTTTGCTGTCAAGCGCGCGTCCTATATTTCCTTCTAGTATAGACTGGTTAATGAGGTTGTGCACTTCTTCCTCTATTTTCTTTCTTTCCTCTGAGAGCTGAAGGAAGGTCACTCTGTTACGTGCATAATACACCTGAAGAATGCCGAGCGTGATCACGCCGGCAAGACTTAAAGCCGAGATGATTGTAGAGGGGTCGGTCAGCTTTGCCCACCTTGTAAAAGAAGAAGCAAGCCAAACAAAAAGATTGCGCCTCCCACACCTAAGAGAATAAGAGCTGAACCCTGATTAGACTTCCACTTTTTGTACTCTTCAAGCCGCCTCATACAAGGAGTGCACTGCCCAGAGGACAACTCTCAACCACCTTTGAGAAGCTTCTCAAAAGCCATCTTTATCCTGAGAGGCCACTTTGACGGGTCTCTCTCACACCGCCTGCACATGTATTCTTTGCAGATTTCACAGTACTCTACGTCCTCTGTTGACCCACAAATAACACATCGAGGTACAATTATTCACCTCTTCATGCTACTTGTATTAACACAGTGTTCGTGGTAGCGGTTGTTCCGTCACTGAATTGCACAACGGCATACACGTAAACCGAGGACTGCTGGTTTATCTGTCCATAGTTGAATGTGAAAGCGTTACCTGTCTGTGAAACGTCCCAAGTAAAGGTTTGACCTGGGTTAAAGGGACCTGCCGCGTTCTGCGAGTAGTAACCTGTGACAGAAGCGGGTTGAACATTGGGTTTGTTTGAAGCCGCAAACACTGTTGCCTCCACTGTTGCTCCTGCTTGAAACTGGTAAGACGGCGCGACAAGCCCAGGAGAAGAACCAGTGTTGATTAACAAAACAGCAAAGTTTCCCGTAGCCGTAGGCCGAGTGCCTAGAAAAGAGGGAAGAAAGTATCCGCCTGCAAAACCCAGTGCAAAACCGCCTAAACCCAAAGCGACGTCTTTCGCAGAAACCATACATTTTTAATGTTTCAGTTACTAATATGTGTTTTGCTGGGGTTTGTCACACCTGACTTCCTCCCCGCTTCGGCGAGGCTTGTTGTTTTGTCAGCTTCTTGAATAAACAGTTCTCTTCCTTTCCACTCTTTTGATCTGCTTGAGAACTTCGTCCATCACTGTGTCCACTGCTTCCCACAGCGTGACCCGTGTGTGGTTGCTTCTCTCTAAGTAGCCTCTCACCTCAACGATTTTAACCCATGTTTCCTCAGGTACTTTGAGACTTCTGTAACTCTTTGGCATGATTCCACTTTTTCCACCCAGGTTAATAAGCTTCTTCCCACTAAGTATACTTGACAGAAAATGTCTGCACGCACTGAAGCAATATATATACCTGAAGGCGCATCACCAGAGGCGGCTGAGAGGCTAAAACAGGCGGTAAAACAGAGTTTCAAAAAGCCAGGTAGAAGAATAAAAATAAGCAAGAACCTGAGACCCTTCGTGAGCAGAGTTGTGAGGGAAGGCAAAGTTCAAAAAGCGTTCACAGATAAAATCGGCCACAACGTGGGTAAATGTGTGAGGAACACCATACTCCCCGGCACGCACGGATACAGTGGTAAACAGGTGCACGGTGTCGCCAAAATATGCGCCCAACCGTTCAAGGGCACCAAGCTCTTTGAAAAAGGTGGAGGCGCAACTGGAGGCGCAACTGCTAGCGAATACTTCGAGGTAGACTGAGCACTCCCTCTTTCTTCCCTCCCCCTTTTTTTAGCAAAAAACTATATTTGTTACCAAAGCGTTTAGTATTCATGGTTTCCAAAGAGGAAAAGATACTGATCGGTGGTGCAGTCGCGGGCTTAGCTGTTTTGGTTGGCGCGCTCGCGCTCAGCAAGAAAGCTGTGGCGGTTACTCCTTCACCAACTCCACAACCAACAACTACACAACAGATTACGCTTTCTGCACCAAGCACGGACACTGTTGGTAACCCTATAACTGTGACTGCGACCTACACTTCAAATGGCAACCCTGTGAGCGGAGCCACGCTTTACTTATTTTCCTACTACTCGCCTAACCCTGTGAACGCTTCGAGCATACCCTCCACAAGCTTCACACTTGTGTCCTCTGCGACAACCGACTCAAGCGGGCAGGCGAGCTGGGAGTTCACACCAACCGAGGCAGGGTACTACTACTTAATGGCCTCCAACAACAACCCACCTTCTTAGCCAGCTAAGAACCGTACTGGTGTTTAAAGACGACACTGGACAAGTGGATGGAGAAGGAACTTGAGAAGGAACGGTTGAAGCGCTACGCCTCTGGGTTACCCACCGCGAAACAGCTCGCAGAAAAGATCAAAGAGGAGAAAAGCAAACAACCAAGGGACGTGATCTATTCTCTCCTCGACTATTGGATTGAGGCGGAGCGCTCCAAGCGCCTCGATGAGTTTTTGAAGAAGGAAGAGTAGCGGTTTGCCGTCAACTCCGAGTTTGTATTAACACTAAAAAAGCTTTCAAAAGAATAGAAGAGATTACACAAAAGAAATTATTCGTGGCGAATAATATTAATACGTCTAATCCTGAGTCT
>NEXD01000140.1 GCA_003019595.1 Candidatus Marsarchaeota G1 archaeon BE_D | reverse complement strand
GTACTGCGCTAACGGCCACAGGATTACGCCGAAAAGCACGAGAGCCACCCCGATAAGGAAAAGCAACACTACGCTTTTCATATAGCTCAACTCATTTAATGCGCAGAACTTCTTATCTCTCACTTTGCGAGAACGCGTCTCATGTGAGACCGATCGGTGTTGTAAACTTCCACGCAAATGTTATATATTTTGTGACATTTGTTACAACCATGCGCAAAATCATCCGCGTGTCGGAAGACGTGCACAGAGAGCTTAAGGCGTCCGCCGCGAGAAGGGGTAAGACGCTTTCCGCTTACGCCGACGAGCTTTTGAAGCGCGCGCTAGCCACCGAGGTGGTGAAGTCGGAGTGAAGTCTTTCGGCGATGCTTTGAAGGACGGAAGCGTTAAACTCAGAGACTACGTTGAGAGAGCCGCGCAGACTGGCGCACTGGATGATAGGCTGTTCGCGGTGGACCTATCCAAAGCGGACGCGCTTGACGCCGCTGAGTTCTTCGATAGAACCGAGCTTGTGAAAAACCTTGAGACGCTTGTGCGCCAAGTGCTACGCCGGGTTTCCCAGGGTTCGGGTAATGCAGTGTACATCCTTGACACCGTCATGGGCGGCGGAAAGTCCCACACACTGGTTTATCTCTACTTTCTTTTCCAGAAGAGGTCGCTGGCCAACTCAAGGCCAGAGTTGAGGGAGATTCTCAGGGATGAGGAGCTTGAGGGTGTCCCGGATGCCGAAGTGGTTGTTTTCGACGGGATGAACGCCGACCCCAGCCTCCTCTTCGAGGAGCAACCCAATATTGCGAGGTTCTTTAAAGACGGAGGCGGGAAGGATAAAGTGACGAAGAATATAGAAGCGGTTGGGAAGCCCGTGGTCTTTCTTTTGGATGAAGTTCTCACATACCTTGCAAAGAGAAAGGAGATTGTAGTCGATGAAACGAAGCTTAAGGTAAACATAAAGTGTACGTGTGGAAAGTTGTAATGGAGACACGAGGTAGCTAATTGCTAAAAAGGTGACTAAAGGAGCGCGTTTGATGCGATGTTGTAAAAAGCGTTAAAGCGCACAAAATTTGTAGTAAACAGGGATGGTAAAGCTGGGCTTTTGAAGTTTTTGGAGTTGATTATTATTACAAAACCTTCGGTAAGAGAAACAAGATCGAGAAATTCTTCTGCCGAAAAGGAGGACAAAAGTGTTTTGTAATGCGAGAAAGATTCACACACTTTTAGCAAACGCTGAAACTTTAACTGGTTCATCTTCGTAAGATATAAGCAGAACACCTCAAGAAGGCGGACTGATTTGAACAATATCAAAGTTTTCTACCGAAAAAGTTTACAGAACTCAAAGTATTTTTAAGCGGTTTACTGCTATCTTTTAATAATACCTAGAAACTATTGTTCTTGGTTGTTATGAAGAATCTCAGAATGCTCAGCGCAAGATTAAAGCAGTATCACAGTTATTTTAAAATCATTAAAAGAAATGGTGGTAAGTGTGGATAAAAATCGTGTGTCCAACGCAAAATCAGAAAAAGATGAAAGAATATATTTCACAACGAAAGATGGTAGGATAGTTGTTATCAACGATGATTTTCTAACTACAGATCTAATACCTCTTAACTCGATAGATTTGATAGTGACCTCTCCACCCTATAATGTGGATATACACTACGAATCTTTCAGAGACAACATTCCTTACGACAAATACCTCGAATTCACGGAAAAGTGGCTCAAAAAAGCTTTAGAGCTGTTAAAGCCCGATGGCAGAATGTGTTTGAATATACCACTAGACAAGAGTAAGGGGCGTAGGGAAGAGGGGTTTCAAAGCGTTTACGCGGATGTGCTGTCCATCGCAAAGAGAGTTGGTTGGAAGTATTTTAGCACAATAATATGGAATGAGCAGAACATATCAAGAAGGACTGCGTGGGGTTCTTGGCTTAGCGCAAGTGCTCCATACGTTATAGCTCCAGTAGAGGTTATAGTGCTACTCTACAAAAGCAAATGGAAGAAGACAAGTGATGTAGGCGTGTCAGACATCACAAGGCACGAGTTCATAGAGTGGACAAACGGTGTGTGGAGCTTTGCTGGAGAAAATAGGGCAAAAGTTGGACATCCCGCACCTTTTCCTTTGGAGCTACCAAGGAGGTGTATTAAGCTTTTCAGCTTTGTGAATGACACTGTGCTAGACCCTTTTCTCGGTAGTGGAACTACGCTAATAGCGTGTGCGCTACTAAACAGAAGAGGAATAGGTGTTGAAATAGATGAGAAATACTGCGAAATCGCGAAAGAGAGGTTAATAAAAGAGGGCATGGTCTTCCAAAAGAAGCTAATGGAGTAACAAAGATGAGGCGCGGGTTTAAGCCGAAAGAAGAAGTGCTAGCACTTCTCAAAGACAAATACGATGAAATAGTAAGTAAAGTATACAACGGGAATTACTTGGACGCAGTTCAAAATTTTGACGAATTAGCAGAGAACAAATTACGAGCCACTTTGCAACTCTTTTACAACAAACCGAGAAGCCGTGATCAAGCGTGGAGAACTTGCAAAGGGTCTCTGTATGAATACGCTGTGTTCAAAGTGCTAAACCAAAAATTAACGGAGGATCCCGTGTTAAACCGAAAATTTATGGCGGTGATGGGTGACGAGGCGCTCTCTAGCTATAAAGAGCAAGTGGCTATTAAAAATTGGAGTGAAATATTACCCGATGCTGACATTCTCATCGTTGAAAAAAGCTTTGTTAAGGCGATTATTTCGTGTAAAACCAGCTTAAGAGAGCGATTAACGGAGACTGCTTTCTGGAAGAGAGAACTGGAAAAATCGCCCAGCACTAAGCACATAAAACTTGTGTTCGTGACCACGGACAAAGATGACGAACTCAGAATAGACGCGAATCGTTATATACTTCTTCACGTAATAGATTGCACGTTCGTGACACACCCCCAAAAGTATAAACAACTAATTGAAGTTTACAAAGAAAAATACGGAAACAAGCAGGATTTTACGAGGTTAATTTCAAAAGTCAAAAGTATAACAGACATCAAAGATTTTTTGTATACACTATAGTTATGTTTAATATACCAAAGCTTTGCACTTCTTTCAGAAGCTCTCACAAAAGTTACCACTCCCACGGCTCCCCCACGCATTACACACGTGAAATCCAAAACCTTGAGTGTTTGACTTTCCGCTTTGAAAATAATCCTGTGCGGATAAAGGGGTGTGATTGTGTTTTGTGCTTTTCTATGTGATAAAGCGCGTCCGAAATAGGATTGGATATACAAGCTTGCGCGGTTAAGGGTGGGCGCCACGGATTTTCATCGAATCCAAAGCGTAGGCCCATCGTGTTTAAGCCTTATCTAGACACGTCTTAAAAAATACCGTAACACCTTAAACGCAGGAAAGGGAAATGCCATAGTTTGAATCATCGTCACTTATGCTCTCATAGAGCTTCTAAAGCCCACTACTTTTTTGAAATCAAGCACCATGTTGATAGGGAATCGGCCGGTTTTGTAAGAAATTCTGGATGTGTAATTCGTTTATCCGTATATACACATTATGACCAGGGATGACTGTGG
>NEXD01000139.1 GCA_003019595.1 Candidatus Marsarchaeota G1 archaeon BE_D | reverse complement strand
ACTCACAGAGATCTCACTTTTTAAGAGCAAATGTTAAAAATATCTACTAAATTCTAAACCTTTAGCACGTTGAACACATCAACGTTAATACAATCCTGCATCTCTTAATATTTGAGAGGCTCTGTTCTCCAATGTGTGCTTGTTCAAAACTTCTCTATAACCGTTGTTAGCGATTTCATTTCTTGAAGTTTCCTCTTTTAGATAAAATTCTATTTTGTCTAAAAGTTCATCTGCATTTGAGTAAACATCTAAATGGTAAGCGGGGTTGAATAATGTTTGAACCTCTTCTACTGCGTTGGTCAAAAGAAACTGACCCGATCCTAAAACCTCAAACACTCTCAAGTTTAGTTCATTTCGCCTAGAAATATTTAGAACAATCTTTGAAGAATTATATATTTTGTTAGCGTCGTTTGGATATGCACTACCAAAATAAATCTTTAAATGGTTAAATCTTCTTTTTATATGATCTAAATACTGTAACCTTTGTTGAGTTATCGAACCAACAAAACTAATATCATATTTTTTCTCGAGTTGATTCAAAGGTCTATATATATCAGATTCGTAACCTAGTGGCAAATATGCCACTTTTTTACCAGAAACTTGTTTGTATGCAACTAAATCTTTCAAATGCGCAACATAAATTACGTCATAATCCTGAAGGTTCATACTAAAGAAGTGGAGATATTTGTGTTCTTCAATATGTGTGTCCTGAGCCCAGTACACTTTTATCGCTTTTTTGAAAGGGTGTAAATCAATATTACATATAACTGGATCAACAACAAGAACAAGATCTACATCTTCTGGTTTAAGTAACGGAAACTTAATCTTATGTGACGGATTAAAAATTTTCGAAAGCTTTGGGAACTTTATCAATAATTTCCTAGTTGTAGCCATAGTTGCTGGTTTACTATGGATATAGTAGAAAAGAGACAAATCATGAGACTGTGAATAAACAAAAACGTTACTAAACTCGAGAAATGATTTCGCAATATAAAAACCGTAACCATTAAGGCTAAAGTTAGTGGTTATTAGTAAAACCACAGGTAATTCTTTGAATCGTATTTCTTGATGTTCCATTAACTACAACATATAATTAAAATTAATAAAATTAACTTGCTATAAGAATAAGAGTGAGAACTTAATTTATATTATATCTATTATACTTAAATTTAAAGGCCTGTGAAAAGCCATCAAAATATCCAACAAATAAACTCTTGATTAGAGAAGCTGGCTTTTTTCCTTTAAAAAGATAAGCTAACGTGTTTGGCACCAAAAAGCGTAGAGACCGCAAAGTAGCATGGAAAACGAAAAGATTATCGTTATAATGCAGAAATTTCATTAATAATATCCAATCTTTTATTTCATGACAGACTCTTTGTGAATCCTGTGAACCATGCTCTGCCCACCAGCCAAAACAATTAGGAGGCGAAACATCATGGTAAATAAAACTACCCGTATACGCGTATACCTTCAACCCAAGCTTTTTAATTCTCAAACAAAGGTCTGCTGAACTGTTTACTTTTAATTTTTCTTCAAAACCCTGCGTGAGCTCCAAAACACTCCTTTTTATTATCGAGGCGTTTGCTAAAGCGTCCGTATCTAAAAACCTGTTTTCTAGTTTCGCATTTCTAGTTCTATTTCGCCCAATAAGAATGTGCGACCATCGATCTTTGGACAATGGTGTTGCATATACCCATACTAATTCTGGTCGGCTTTTATATAGTACTGCAGGTACAAGTGCACCGATTTGTTTTGATTCGACTAATCTATCAATAATAGGTGTGAAAGTGTGTTTTTCAACAACATTATCATCGTCAATAAAATAAATCAGATCTGATTTTGCGTTTTTCCATCCGTAATTTTTTGCTTTAGAGATAAACAACCTCTCATCAAACTCAATCCTTTTTATCTTTAGCGAAGGAAAATCTTTTTCTATTTTCAATTTGGGATAAGAATCGTCAACGATTATGATTTCTTCAAGTCCTAAAGGGTTTACATTCTTTATGCTTTCAAGGAGGTTTCTAAGCTTATTATATCTGTTATGAGTCGGAATGACTATAGAAAAATTCTTATTCATTTTCTATTGAATAAGTACTACTAATTGTTTAAAGTAACTCTTTCGTCATTTAGATGAGCGCTTTACGCGCATAGCGTTTGGTGTGTAACATCAAGAATTAGGTAGTTTGAGTAAAGTTTAGAGTTTTCTTCGACGTTATAGTACATGTTTGTTCCTTAAAGCACTAAAGACTCAGCAAGTCCGAAAGTTCGGTAAACGTAGTTTTTAAAGTGCGAGCCACAGTATTATACCATCAGAAAGACGATTCACAAAAGCGCTTCCAAATTTCGAGAAAATCGAGTGCGTTACTCGTAAAGCAGATACCAAAATTACCTTTGTAGGTATCAATTGCTATTGGTTACAAAGATTCTTATTAATTCTCTATCGTGGACGCCATGGCTTGTCACAAATTTAGCTTAGTGACATCCTTACTATAAAAAGGCTTATCTGGACACCATTAATATTACCGCCTGATGTGTCTGGATAACAATTTCCACACTAACACCTATCGGGTTAACCAAAACTCGAATATTGTTTAAACATATAACCAAAACTAAAAAGTAACAAAAACTTGAAAATTCAAAATGAATCAACGTTCTGAAAGCGACTATGGTTCGTTTAGATATAACTTAGTATGGATAATAGGATATATATTCGAAAAAGTTAGATTTGTCTTTTCCAAAGAAAACTGGAATCTATTGCTTTTTTTAATAAAGAAAGTTGAAAAGTGGTATAAAATTTTAATTTGGAGAGTTGGAATCGAATCACCTTTCAAAATTACTATTGGGAATCACGAAATCAGTGTTTCAAAAAAAGAAGAGTTCTACTATCTTATTGGATATCTTAGACTAATTAAGAGTGGATTGAATATTAGGAACTTTGGCAACGAATCGATTTCTTTTGAGTTTATGGGAAAGACATTGACGCTAGAATTTAATGGAATATCTAAACGTGAAGTTGTCGGTTTAATTCAAAAGTTTTCAGGCGTTCAAAACTGGTATGCTAAACTAAATGTGGTTAATAAGGTTGTGGTGGATATAGGAGCAAATATTGGCGATACTGCAATTTTTTTCTTTTTACATGGGGCAAAAAGTGTAATTGCGCTAGAACCAATTCCCAAGTTTTATGAATTGGCTCGAAGAAACCTAAGCAATAACTGCTCAAATGCAAAAATTGTTCTTTTAAATCGGGCAGCAGGAAAGCCTGGCAGAACAAAAATAGAAACCGATGCGCCCACAATATCCACAGCTTTATCAGAAAATATTATTAATGGATATGATATTATCGTGCATAACCTTGACGAACTAGTTAGAGAGTATGATATCAAGGATGGTGTTTTAAAAGTTGTGTGTGTAGGATGCGAGATCGATCTCTTTAATTGTTCATCAGAAGAAGCCATTAAGGCTTTTAGCCAGATCTTAATAATTGGCATATATGGCTCAAGAGAATTGGTTACAAAACTTAAAAAATGCGGATTCAAAACAAAGATTTTGGAAAGGCATTACTA
>NEXD01000138.1 GCA_003019595.1 Candidatus Marsarchaeota G1 archaeon BE_D | reverse complement strand
GTTTTAATCGTACTTCTTTTCATGCAACCCCCTATATTTGTTCTCATTATTGCTGGAGGCTATTTTTTACTCTACCGTTTCGACCTTTCACGCCCTTTCCACCTTTGCAAGCGCGCGACGTGGAATGAGGTCTTTCGCGCGTTAGGAATGAATTACGTGAAGAGAGAGAAGAAGAACACGTTTCGTTTCGCGCTTCTTCTCTTTGGTTTCGTGGTAAGTCTCGTCGCGCTATTCTTACCGTCGCTCGAAAGTTTCGGACTGCAATTCGTCGGAGCGCTCGTCGTGGTTTTCGCACTTCCATCGTTCTTAGGAATGCTCGCTTCTGCTTCTCACGTCGAAGTCTTGCCTTACCCTCGTAAAGGGCACGCGTGTGTTCCTCCGCCTTCAAACAGCGACGTTACGAATGTTTCGCCGAGACCCGTAGAGCCGACGTTTCGCATGTTCTACTTCGGTTTGAAGGACGCTCACGTAATGTCTTTGCCTGTAACGAACACGCCTTTCATAGATCAGCTCATCGCCTTTATCGAAGCGTCGAACAAACGTGCTTTCGTGCAAATATTCTTTCAAGAAGTGCATCCTCAGCAGTATCTCGAGCTTTTGAAGTGGAAATTGCTTAACGAAAAGAGCATGCTTAAATACAAACCGCTCCCGCTCGTGTGGGCTTCGACATTGGACGAGCGCTTGAAGAAAGTGAACGAGCTACTTTCTTCGAACGTGTTTGCGATTTCTATATTCGGGATTGTGGAAGGCGATCCTTACGAAATTCACGCGACTGCTTCGGACGAGGTAGATCACGTGGTAGTATTCGAGACGAGTAATCCCGCGCTCTTCTATTGGCTTGTGAAACACGAAAGACCTCCGTTCGCTTTTCCTAATTACTTCGGGACGCGCGTTGAACCTCCGTTCTTTTTCGCAACTCCGCGCACGCTTCCGTCTTTCTTGTCTCTTCCTTCTACGGGGCGCACTTTGAACTTTTTAAGCGAGAAGGTCGGAGAAATAAAGCCGTGGGGTGTTGAAGTAGAAGCGCCTCATGCGATTCTTGAAGTCACGTTTCTCCCGAAAGAGCAGAGAGAGCTGAAACTACTCGCGTTCCCGAGACGGGGAGCTATGGACGTTTATTTCGACGGTTCAAAAATACGTGTTTTCATGAGCGGGGATGCGTCGAAGTATTTCAGGCAGAACGGTGCTCTTCTCGAAATCACACAGCTTGCGTTCGATAGCTGGTTTGGGATTTAAAAGTGAGGTTTGCATTATTTTTTGATGAACAGAACAAACTCTTTCAAAGGCGGGTTCTTGAAGTTTTCTTACTTAGCAGTCTTGTCTCTTTTGCTCTTCGGTCTTATTGTGCCTTTGCCTTCTCATGCTTCGCTTTCGGGTCCTTTTGGAGAGGTTTTGCTTTCGATGTATAAGATCAATACGCGCGCTGTGAATCCTAGAGTCCCGCTTTCTTACGCTTACGGTTTTGTTTCGATAGGAGGCTCGTGGTATTACGTGAATAATTCAGCGGTCGTTTCAAAGACAACGGCTTCGAAAATTTCTTCGACAGGAGGAGGTGCAAGGGCAACGAACGTGAGCGCTTCTGCTTCAGCTTCCGCTTTTGCATCTGCGACTTCAAACACGACAATCACAGCTTCGACGTCTTCTGAAATTCCCGCGCCTTTGAAACTTGTCGGCTCCGTGACTTTCTATTATCCAGGTGGGTCGAACGAAACTGTGTCTATGGAATTCACGAAGAGCGTGTATTACGTCGGACAGCTTGCGAACTTCACGACTCCGAGCGTGAAGGATGGCTTCACATATTACGTTTACGACGTGATAGCCGAAAGCACGAACGGAACGCCTATTGGACCTGAACTTACGGGCGTAGGAGGAAATGCATGGGCACCTATTGACTTGTTTAACACTATCATCGCTTTGCCTCAGTTTAATGACACAATGCTTCAAGCTTATGCAACTGCGCCTTCTCAGGGGTATCTTGCTTTGCCTTTAGGTTCTTACTCCAACCTTCTCATGATCGTTGCTATAATTGTATTAATTCCTATCGCGTTTCTCGAGCTTCTTACTCCTGATGCGCGCAAAAGAACCACACTACTGGGGGTTCTTGAAAAAATATCAGGAGGCATTCTCATAATGCTGATCTTCCCGTTCGTTTACGATAAGATAGCGTACTTGATGAATACCTTGAACGTTGACATTCTCGCATACCCCGCTATCGCAAGTCAGCAAGCGTTTTGGACGATTGCGCAATACAATCTTTATCAACTCGAACTTTACATGATCTTTCCAAGCACGATTACGCCTATCACGGTTCTCGAAACGAGTCTTCTTGCTTTTGGATACTTCGTGGTTGCGGTAATTGTGTGGATCATGTCTTACATGCTAGGGACTGTGAGAATTTTACTCTTAGCGAGCATGATTGTGATGTTCCCTCTTTCAATCGCGCTTCGTGACTTTTACTATACTCAAAAGCTTGGAAGGATCATTGAAGACACTTTGTTCGGCTTAATGCCAGCTTCGATTTTGTCTTCAACGATGCTTTCTGTGGCAACTTATCTCCTTCAAAATTGGAATTCAAGCGCTAACATGTTTCGCCTCGCAGGAATTCAGCCTCAGTGGGTCGCAATTACCGCGGTTCTCACGTCACTCGTTGCTGTGACTATTCTTGCGCCTTACACGAGCGCTACTTATCAGATCGTTTCTGAAACGGGAATGGTTGCTAGGGGTGTGGCTTTGGCAGTGTGGTTGGGTGCTTTCACGGGGGGTGTTCAGAGTGCTGTGGCGAATCCTCTTGGGAGTAAAATTGCTTCGGGCGTATTGGGTAGTATAGGTGGGGGTGTGATGCATGGGACTATTTCAAGCGTTTCGGCGATTTCGGGGTCTCACTCTTCGTACGCTGTGTCTCATCTTGCTGAAACTCTGAAGAAGATCACGAATTTGTGAATCGAAAGGTTTTTATTTTTGTCTTGTGTAATGCAAGAATGCAATGTCACGGAAACTATACTTGAAAGGTAATGTCCCACCCCCGGCTTCACAAATATGATTGAATGATTTCTCTAATTAACGCAAGTAAATATATCGTTTTGTAAAAACCAATTAAATCGAACATAAACTAGTTCATAATTTGTTACAGTTGATATTCTATTGATGGGTTTCACTCTACGTAGGCGTACGTAGGTACATATCATTGTACCTATCATACGCGTAGAGCTTGGGCTTCACAGCATCATTTAGGAACCTCACGGGTTCACTGGTCCCCTTCAGCTTTCCCCTGTCTCGACGCACCCACCCAAGAGAGAAGGTAGAACCACCGTGTCCCACCACTCCCTCTGGGAAGCGCCCTCCATCCTCAGTTCAACGCGCTTCCTTCCACCACCCCACTTTACAATGTAGCCGAAGCTCATCCTCATGTACAGGTTTATCGCCGCATTGAGTTGCCTATTAATTCGGAGCGCGCACTCTTTACACTCGAAAACTGCTCCATTCAGGTCTTTGTTCTCCCACCCACACCTAGAGCAGTAGGAGGATGAGCCGTAGGGGTCGAGCTCCTTCACTCTGGCTTCATCCATCCTCCCCACAAGTATCCGT
>NEXD01000137.1 GCA_003019595.1 Candidatus Marsarchaeota G1 archaeon BE_D | reverse complement strand
CGGCTATCGTATGTGAATCGCTATTGATCACAATTCGCCCAGGTAGTAGCCAACCGCTTTCTGCTGCAAAGGCATGGGAGATCCCGCCTCTTCCATAATCGAAAAACTGCTTTACACCCCAAGTTTTAACCAATTTACGTATTTTTTTCAACATTTGTGGCGATTTCTATAGTAGGTGGTGGAACGTAATGATCGAAAATCACAGCTACTTTTGAGACATCAAAAGGTCGCTTAGGGGGGTTATTCATGAATTCTGGATGAACAGAAACCATATCAAGCATTATAACTTTGTCGACTCGAACTTCAACGATATCACCAGGGATCACTTCATTTTTTTCATCCACCGAGTGTACTTTTAAAATCTTTTCTATGATGTTCATTCCAATACAAAGATAACGACTATGTTTTATTAAGTTCTTTGTTTTAACGTTAAACCACGTGAAGTCGGTGTGTTCATTTGCTAATCTTTTTATCTTAACTTGCAACGACTTTGCGACGCTTTGTGCCATACTTTCGTTTATGTCTACAACCGCAACAAGCTCTACTTATGGGTAGTTGGATAAATGATTATTCAGAGATAATGAAAGCCGACAAACACTTATTCGAAAAACATCTTGATAAACATCAAATGTCTACTAGCCATACAGTTTTCACACTATATTTAGTGAATTGTTGTTTTTGATCTTTTACTAGTTAAACCCCTTTACGATTCTGAAAATCATATAAAGGAAAATAATATTTTACAAATCTTGAAAATCGGCTACTCATGTGTCAAGCGTAGACGCGTGAAATAGCTCGTCTAAACTAAGGGGAGAATCGATCAAGCCGTCTTTTTGCATGTACTCCATAAACTTCTTTATGGTGTGCGCGTTTTTCTTAAGACCATACGGCCAATAGTCATCGCCCATAAGCGCTATCGTTTCTTCGGCTTCTTTGACAGACCAAGGCAAAATCGAGCTTAAGTAAGCGGTTTCCAACACGTTAGAAATCGCTTGTTTTTTTGCCTCACAAAATAGGTCAAAAAGCTCTTTTGCAAGATTAGGCGCTTTATTCAGTAGTTCGCTCTTTATGGTTATAACGTGCATTATCGGAAAAATCTTTGTCTTCAAAAAGTAGTTTTTCTCTGCACCCCAAGGATCCTTCAAAAGCCTTCTTATTTTTCCTCCTTTTCCGTCAAGAGAAAAAATTTCTGCAGGAGGGCGTCTTGCGGAAAACACCGCATCGACTTCGTTTGTTAACAAACCAGAAAACACATCGGGCGCAGAGCCGCGCGTCACAGGAGCTTTGATTGGAATACGCTCATCCCTATACGTGAACCACTTGATTTGATCGTTTGAAATACCGCCTTCTTCCCTCAATAGCGCGCGCACCCAAACAGCCGCGGTCATCTGATACTCAGGAAACCCAAATCTCTTTTCCACCAAATCGCTAAAGCTTTCGAGCGAGCTATCAGCTCTAACGTATATGTTGCTATGTCTAAACGACCTTGAGGGAAAAACTGGAATCGCTGTGAGCGAGCTATATCCTCTTGACTTCATGATTATGTACGAAGACAGCGAAAACTCCGCTACATCAAAAGCCAACTCCCTTGCTTGTTTAAGAAAAATCTCTTCGACAGGTGCGGTGTGACACTTTAGTCTAAAACCTTGTAGCTCTACTTGTTTGACAAAGAAACTGAGCGTCCTGTCTGTGAGCGAAGTCGCAAAAACTATTTCTTTCATATCGATCACGCTGGTAACGGTTTTCCTGCGGTTTCTGGTATAAAGAATACAACGATCAAACCCAATATATAAAGCATTCCAAAAGCCGTAGCCGCAAAACTGTATCCGTGAAAGATTTGTATCAAAAATGAGGAAACTAGTATTCCCATCACTGCAAGGTACCTGCTTGAGTTGAATATGACACCAAGTGCCGTTGCACGAATTTTTGTGGGAAAAAGCTCAGCGGGTTGGACAGCAAACCAGCTGTAAATACCCCCGGTGAAGAAGCCATTGACAGTTTGCGCTAATACCACTGAAATAGCGCTCTTAAGAACAAGGAAAACAATTGGAGTTATCACCAAAGAGCCAATGAAATAAATCGCGGACGTTTTTTGCCTGCCAAGCGGGTCGGCGATTAGTCCAAAGATGACACACCCAACTATTTCGCCCACGCTGTAGAGCGCGCCAGCCAAACCAGAGTAATAAGCCTTGTCGGTGGTCGCTAGTGTGGCAACATAGGAGGGAATCCATGTGGAAATTGCCCACCAAGCCATAGTTATGGAAATTGACACAAGAAGAGCTAGTGCCAAATACTTGCGATAAGTCTTAAAAATTTTTGGTGAAGGACTTGCCACAGCTTTGCTCCACGCGGCTGATTCTGGAATGCGCTTATAAAGCGCTAAGATCGCAAATATAGGAATCACACCCAATCTAAACATCCACCTCCAAGAAAGTCCTAGGTGCACCATGAGTATGTAGACAGCGGACGCCACAAAGAAACCAAGTGAGAACCCGCTCTGTAACACACCCGCACCCTTTGTTCTTAGTTTGGAAGGCCAAGATTCTTGTAGTAGAGCAGTTCCAACGTTCCATTCTGCGCCTATACCAATACCAGTAAGAAAGCGGAAAACGCCTAGCATTTGCGCATTAATTGAAAAAGAGCTCAAAAAAGTGAAAATGCTATATATAAAAACCGTGATCGCCATTGTCTTTATTTCTACCAATCGCGTCACCGATTCGACCCCCTACAACACCTCCAGTTGCCCATCCCGCAAGTGTGGAAGCAATCAAGTAACCCGCGTAGAGGGATATATGCTTAATTTGTGATGGCGGTAAAAGTGTGTGCAAAGCGGGAATTATGGTGAGTATCAGCGCATAAGTTTCGTAACCATCGAACATCCAAAACAGAATGGCCACAAAAAGCACGATCAACTGTTCTTTGGTTAATGGGAACTGTTTCATATTTAAAGTTGGTAAAGCGCAGAATAAATAGCTTTGTTTATGCGCAAGATGTGTAAGCTTCCACGATCGTCACGCTCACCAAACGTTGTCCTCTGTAGTAGCGTGGATAGGAAGCTTTGATGATAAGAACAAAACCGCTCAAAAATGTGTGGTAACCATAGAACGACACAAAGATGGAGGTGTTTGAATGCAAGCTAACCCAACATATTTAAGCAACAGTTTGCTACTTGTAGATTGGGAGACAACCCTTATCCGAAATCCTCATTAATTCTTATCTCCGACTTGAGCTTCTTATGTATCGGATTGAATATTCTTTAGAGCTTCTAAAATTGTTTCGACAATTCCCACTGCCTCGTTTACCTCGATAGCGCTTACGCTTTCATCTGAGTAGTCCGCCTTTTTTCTGAGCTCGTAAAGCCTGAGTAGCTTTTGTGATTCTTCTGGATATCCGAGATGTTTCAGCGTGTTAGCGAGCTTATCATCTCTTCTTGGAATTTTTAACCCAAGCTTTAGCAAAACGCACTCCAACTCTTTTCTTACGCAAAAGTAAAGCGCAGAAGCCGCCTTGTTAAAGTTTCCAATTTCAGCGTCTCTTTTTGCCTCATTTAATAGAATTTGCGACTTTCTCGAATTCATCGAGCAACCTCTCGTC
>NEXD01000136.1 GCA_003019595.1 Candidatus Marsarchaeota G1 archaeon BE_D | reverse complement strand
GCTCAATATCCAGTTTTTCGGCAATATACTCTAAATTCTCTTTCACAAGTTGTTCAATTAGGGTCCAATTACGCATTATGTCTTTAATCTGAAGAATTAAAGAGTAATTCGGATCATCTAAATTCTCTTCAACATCGTGAATTTTTTCTAGGGCACTTTTTAATCCCTTAAGTTCGGAATGATGACACCAAATTACAAGAAAAATAAGCAATGATGAAAAATCATCTAGTTCTTTCATTGCTACACTTGCTCCAACAATTGCCGAAAGTAGCGCGTGATCACTATTTGGATTCTTTTTCCGGTATTTTAAGTAATCCTGAAAATAACTCGTGAATTTACCGAAGTCATGATAAGCGCCTGCTATATATGCGGCTTTTTTCATTCTATCGTCTAAAATAGGATAAAGTTCTCTAGCTTTTTCAGCAACTTCACGTAAATGTACAATAAGAAGTTTATTCGGATGTGAATAGTACTCCATATTGACACCCCTCGCTTTGTTACATAAAAATCCCGTTCAATTCACCTTCTAAATCTTTACATTTGAAAAATTCAGCTTTTCCTGAAACTTGTAGAGTACCACAAGATTCTTCATAAAGATAGTTCATCAGCTCCCCACTTCTTCTATAAGAATCAAAAGTACGAGGAACCCTTTCTTCTAAGATAATTCTTTTTGAAGGTTCAGGTTTTATTGTTATGGATTTTAAATTAGGAACTACTGTTGAAATATTTAATTGTTCACAAGAATTAAAAATAGAGAAACCATTAATTGCATTGAATCTTTCTATCCAACCTAAAAAGTTAGCCACACCTAAAGCTACAGGATAACATGGACCTCTCTTAAATGCCTCAACTATTTCTCCAACTTCACCAGCAACAAAAATTCGGTAACATATGATTCCCCCATTATTTTCAACTAATATTTCTCTAGTCACTGGAACTCTTCCTTTTATTCCACGAAGATTACTATGCGATATTGAATCAGTATCTAAATAATTAGAGGAAAAAACTAGTTTCCGTATCTTAGATTTTATTGAAATTGCAATTTTTAACTGCGAATATTCTTCATAATAAGAATCCCTATTTTTTCCGACTATTGCGGCTAATAAGCCCATGACGGTTGTTCTAGGAGGAAACACATAGCTCAGAGAAGACGTCGTACTATAAACCTTCCTGAAATGAGCCAAGTATCCCTTTATATCGAAAGCACACATCATCAACCTGTCTCACGTTTTTCTAAATATTTTTTGATTTGATCATCATTTATATTATGTGGTAAAACTTTAACGAGATTAGACAAATCATCACCAAAGAGGCCTGAACTCAAACCTCGAATATAAACACTTTTTATTAGATCTTTATTGGTTTTTATTTCGTTAATGAACCTAGAATAATTTACTTCTATATCTTTTTCTGTTCTGACTGGATCGTTAAACTTGACGTCTAAAAATCTTCGCAAATCCCCTAATAAAAAGCTACTATTCTTGTATTCAATCCGTAGATAAGCGATTGGTCTTTGGCCAATCTTACTTCTAGTTATAGTCTCATTTAATAGCGCATCCCATAAAAAGTTATCCAGAATTTTAAGATCATATTCGGTTAGCTTAAGAACTTTACTTCTTTCACCACTTACAGCTCCGTAAAAGGCAATTAGAGAGTAATAAACCCGGTAATCTTTACCAATATTTCCGTACATCCTAGTTTCTTCTCCTTCCTGTTCTTCTTCTCCTGTTCTTCCAGTAAATACAGAAGTTATAGTTTGCGTATCCATTAGTTCCACTTTGTGGAGAGAAAAGCCCCAGCTAAATTGTACAGGACCTATATATGATTCTGACTTTCCTTTTTCTTTACCTCTTCCTTTTATTGGGATGGTTGCTCCAAATAACCTTGCATCAATGCATTGCGCAATTACATCTTTTCCTTGTAAAAGTTCAAGTCTTTTTGTGGCATCGACATGTTGGTTATTTATTTTTGTCACCCAAACATATTTTTCTCCATATCGCAAAGTCAAATAATCACGAAAATACCTTTTCAACCTAACATCTGTTACATAATTGATCCCTGTCTTATAATCCATCCTCGGTCTATTTTCATCATCTGGATCTCCATTAGGATTCGTGTTTTTGGCTTCATATAAGAATAAGATCTCGGAGTTGTTTCCGACCAGCTTTTCAGCTTCGCTCATTTTGATTACCTCCTATAAGAATTTTATTTGTCTGATATGAATAACCAGCAAGAATATAATAAGTGTTTTCCACAGGGTCATTAAGATCTTTTATAACATAAGTTAATAGTTTCATCATTTCAGAATATACACCTTCATTATTAACTAAAATATTGTAGTTTCTGAGAGATTGAACAATTCTGTTGGCTAACGCCATAACTTTCTCTCTCGGCATTCCTTCGAAATTTATTTTATCGAGAATTGATTTTTTGTGATCGCCCTTTTTATATTGCGCCCGACCGATTTCTGCTATTAAAACACCTAGAAGAAACAATGCCTTCTGTTTATCGGTCAGCTGTGTATACTCCATAAATCTTACAATATCTTTATCAATCGAATTACTTAACGCAGAACTGACCTTTACCGTTTCCATTAAGCCAAGCTCGTATAACAGTTTAATAAATCCTACTTGTATTAGTGTAGTTTGGACCAAAGTAAAATCATCTAAGTTATGTGGTGCATTATCGTAACGTGCTTCGCATGATGCATATCTAATACACTTTAACATGCTTAAAAATTCTCGAAGCAAATTATCTTTTTTTATGGGGATGCTATCAACCATCGATTCTACAGCTTCCAAAAATCTTTGAGGATTTTCTAATTTTAGAGGTAAAACACGATAAAGTGAACCTAAGTTTAAATCTATTTTGATCCTAAAGCTAGCAGAAAACTCGTTCTTTATTTTATTTGCAATTTTAGCTATTTCAACCAAGCGTGTAACTGGCACATCCACGATCGATTTATAATATCTGAACTTATTTTGTTCTCGCTTTCCATATACTACCGTAAACTGAAATTTTTCAAATAAATCCTTTAGTGTTTCTTGCAACTCTTTTATTTTATCCTCTTGTATAAACCAACCATTTCCATCTAATTCGAGTTTTTGTAAACTTTTTCTATCCAAATTAACAGCGTATGGAAAGATAAAAGCGTTCAACTTCCCAGTTGTGATTTGCAATTTTTTTTCAATATAATTTAGTCCCGCATAGATCTTATTTCTACAACTTGGACAAATCGTATGAGTGCTAAGATAGGAATCTACAGTTCCGCCAAATCTTGAAATAAATCCTTTTTTGTCAACATTATATATCTTTAAAACTTTTCCTGCGGGATAGCTAGGGTCTTTGAGAACCTTTTGAGAACCACAAAATTGACAACTTGCTTTTCCTTCATAAATTTCTTGTCCCCCTGTAGTAAATTCTTGCTTTAATAAATCCAAATATGCTGGATGCTTCGCGAGTTCCACCATATTACCGTTAGTCTTAATAACAATTGTGTAAAGCGAATCTTTCCAATACTCTTTTTTGATTTCTAGTTGCTGTGGATCTTTTTTATACCAACTTAATACCTTAGAAATCATTTCAATTAAATCATTAAATTCTTTTTTTCTTTTTGCTCTTCCAACCTTTTTTTTAATGC
>NEXD01000135.1 GCA_003019595.1 Candidatus Marsarchaeota G1 archaeon BE_D | reverse complement strand
TTTGTTTCGTTGTTTCCAAATCGACGCTCTTTTTATCGCTGAGCTCCAACGTGTACTCAAGCGACGTGATTATCTCTTCGTTTCCAACGACCAAACCCATTATATAGTTCACAGTGTCGCCCTTGGTTCTACTTTCTGCGCCATAGCTTTTACACTTGAGCAAATTCTTTATAACAAGAACAAGCTCTTCCCAAGTTGGCGAGACAAGCGTTACTATAGAAGGGAAGTTTGCCAAAGGAACCACATTTTCTGTGACGTTTAGCGCTTGACCTGTGCTTTGCGTTGTCTCGGCGACCGCATTAAAGGTCAGATTCTCGCTCAACTCCTCGTAAGGCTCTAAAGAGAATGCGCTGCTATATTCGATTCTGTGTTTGATGTTCCACCTTTTTTCCCAAATACCCTTGTTTCCCGTCTCGACCGCGCCAAAAAGCGAGCATCTCGGACAAGCCCTACACAACCGGTCTTTGAGTTCACACTCAAGGATAGAGCTGCGAAGCTGATTGAAGTCAGGCTGAAACTTACCCTTCTTTTTCTCCTTAGTTAAATCCCAATTCACGTTTAAAGTGGTAAGGTCTATTCCGTGTGTGTTAAAGTAATACTTGATAGTTGCCGCAAACTCCCTACTTTCTGGTGCCTTTTGCTTTGACGCAAGAAACACCACGCGTGTCACCTGTGTCGGATCAGAGATCGATGCAGGCGTGACCGCTATGTTTAGCTCGCGCGTCTCCTCAGTCCTGAACACTGCATAGTCGTGTGTTTGCCTCAAAAGAAGAATTTGAACGGTCACAGGGGTTCTGTAAAACGGAACTGTTTCAGGAAGTCTGCTTTTTATTTTCTGAGCAGTTTCACTCACTTTGTTCACCCTCTTTTTTAGCTTCTTCTTGCTTCCTTTCGTGTCTTTCTGCTATTTCCTTGGCTTTTCTAAAGTACACGCCGTAGTCCACGCTTCGCACTATTCTGTGAAAGTCACGATCAGTAAAGCGTCTCTTTAAGTCTACAAGAATTTCCACACCCTTTCGCAAACGCTCGATGCCCGCCTGCGTGATTAGCTTTTTACTTGATTGGTTGTGTATGTTGATGATATGTCCCACATAGCTTTCAACACTTTCACCGAATTGACTTGCTTCTATCATTGAAAGAAGCTTTCCGACAGGTCCCATGATCGCTGTCTTGCTATAGCCGAGTTGCTCGGGTTTGTAGTCTCCAAGATAGCCGAAAAGGTTCTCAATCGCCTCGGCTATCTGTTGTGTTGGCCACTCGACCTTTTCCCAACCCACTTTAAGAAGAACAGGTTTTCTCATTTTTTGTCACCCATCACTCCAGAGCTCTAACGCGCGAATGAGCTGTTTCATATACTTAGACGATTTTTCTGGATCTGAATGTTGAACATAGCGCGCAACCACTTCACCAGGTTCCGCTGCTAAGATCCTGAGCAGAGTGTCCTTTCCGTAATCCGCCTTTGCCCTTGAAAGAACTCTTTCAACCAAAACTAGCGAACAAAGTTTGGTCAATGCGTTTTCTAAACCGTCAATTGCAATCCATCCCTCTTTCACAGAAAGCTTACGCGAATAGTCTTTGAATAGCACGTCCGACGGAAACTTGGTGTACCCTTTTTTGCTTTCGTTAAAAACTATAGAAGTTGTGACATCGAAAACCGTCGCAAGAAAGAGCTTTGCAAGAATTGTACGATAAAGCAACCACTTTAGTTGTCCCGTGGCACCCTCTCCCCAAACCGGTTCAGTAAAGATCAAAACGTAGTTACCTGTATAGCAAACGGCTTGAACTCGCCTCATCAGCCCTAAAATTTCATGTAAACGCTCGTTTGTAAGGCGAACCTTTCCTTGTTCTAGCAACTTAATGAGCTGTTCTTCATCCATGTTTGAAATGTCAACATCTTTTGGAACTTCTTCGAGGAGAGGAGATGGGTCTCCTAAACGCGAAATCAAAGTTTGCAGGGAATCCTTGAAACGTTTGTCCTTAAACAAGCTTTTAACGTCAAAATTTCGTAGAGGCATTAAGTAAGAAAGCCAAACTTCTTGAACGATTTTCATAAAGGCGTCTTCCGATTCTAGAATTTGCTCTAAAAATTCTGGGTCATCAAGATTAACTGGAGCAAAATTTTCTTGTGCCAAACTATCCGCGAGCGTTCTCCAGTAAAGATAAGACTCTCTACTAATCGCAATGTGAGGGGCGATTGCAAAGGCGTAGGCGTTTTCGAAGTCAACTAGCAAAAGCCGTCTCACTTTGTACTCAAAATCGCAGAGCTCGCAGATGCGTAACTTGTTTTCGCCTTCTATTTTACTACCAGCTGGAAGAGAGTCGTGATAAATCTCGGACTCACCGAGTACTTTTGCTTGCGCCGTCAACTCTGCCGGGCCATTACAAATCACACAAAGTGGAGTTCCTCTTTTCTTTCCTTTAAGGTAGTCGCTATGGGATTGCCTTATTCTTGTGAGGGCATCGGGTGTAGTGGGCTCTGTGATTTCATTGACGAGTAAGCGAGCAATGTGCTCCAAAAACTTTTCTGGGTCTTGAGCTTCGCGAAACAGCTCTTTAAGCTCAAGTGTGGCTTGTAACACCGCATCGTACAATTTTTCTTCCCATTGATTTGGATTGACGTAATACTCGCTTTTCCAAAGCGACTTTGCAAACTCCAACCTGCTTTTCTTTTGCATTGTATGTGTGGGTTTTTCACTTGGTGGTTGAACACCGAGTTTCGAATAAACACTCTGAATAATTTCGGCTATTTTTTATTTTGCTTTACATTTTCTCTTACTTGCTTTTCTATTCCCATAAGTATATTGAAGACTTTAAAGTCAAACTCTTTGAATCGGCGAAGTCTATCGTGCAATTCTTTTTCATTGATCCCCAGTTCTTCTGTCAATTTTTCCTTGTCCTGTTGTTCTAGCTGTTCCCTTTCAAAATAGTCGGTCTTTGCGCTCTTTTCGGTGTACAAATCCATACGGAACTCTTTAAAACGCTGTTTCCAGAATTGTTTTATCACTTCGTCGGAGTAGAAGAGAAAAACTGGTTCGGTTATCGCTTGTTGTCCAATTTCGCCAAAACTCGCCTTTGCGAGTTTACTTGAATCAGCAAAAACGATTTGCTTTAGTTTTTGAACAACCCTTGTGACAATGTCTTGTTCGAGTGTGAGCTTGGGACTTCCTTTCCTAAGGCAGTACACCGTTCCGTCTTGATGCCACGCCACTGGCTCATACCCTTTTTCTTTGATTAACTCTTCAAGTGAAAGAAGCAGTATCTGGGTGGTTATTCCTCTTATAACGGAAACTCTGGTGAACCAAACGTCCAAACAGCTGGTGTATTCACCGTCAAGCAGGCTTTTGGATGACACGATTTCGTCAAGGGTTTTTGAAAGCAAAACGTCCGCAGAGTGTACTATGTCTGTCACAAACTGCGAATAAATCGGTGGTCTTGTTTGGAGGTTATAAGAGGCTGATTCTGGGTTGTCGATTTCACCGAGAACAGATATGCAGTACTTGATACCTTCCCAAAACTGATCGCTACGTGAATAACCGTTTTGTATTAAGTATTCCTTTAGCTTTTCTAATTTTTTAGACACCTCAGAAGGCATTTGGTGCGAATAATGTGTGCTCGGAACACGCTCGCCTGCTAAGTGTGAACTTGCTGCAGCTTGAAATATTTCCCTAGACTTTCCACAATCGTGTAGAAAACCCGCTAAAAAAACAAGATCCACCAATTCGCCGCTAG
>NEXD01000134.1 GCA_003019595.1 Candidatus Marsarchaeota G1 archaeon BE_D | reverse complement strand
TTAGACTTCTTCCAAACGGTTATCAAGAAAGGAAGTTAAGGAAGTTAGCTGATGCCTCTGCCAAGTTGTTCAACGAAGTTAACTATGAGAGAAGACAACAATTCTTTCAACAACATCAAGTAGACTTTCAAGGTACATGTAAGAAGTACTATGAGAAGTACAAGGACATACTAGGTGTTAATGCACAACAAGTAATCAACAAGAACAATGAGGCTTGGTCATCGTTCTTCTCACTCCTTAAGCTGAAGAAACAAGGGAAATTGCCACCTCATATGAATCACGTTTCACCACCCCGTTACTGGAAAGACAGAGAGACAAAAAAGAGGAAGCTACTCTTGGTTATTAGACAAGACCGTTATGTTGTGGATGAGCAGAACCACAAGCTCATCCTCAAGGACTTCGGTCTAGAAATTGAATTTGTTGGTAGGCTTAGATGGTACGGCAAACAAGGTAGGCTGGAAATATACTACGACGACACTGAGAACGCCTGCTATGCTTCAATCCCAGTTGAGGTAGGTGTTGAGGTCACTAGAACGGGAAAGAAGAGTAAGTGGGTTGTGAGAGGAGAGAGGAAGTCCATTCAAGTTAAAGCACCAAAGGAAATCAAGGTAGCATCCATCGACTTAGGCATCAACGTTTTAGCAAGCGTTGTAGTAGATGACGGGACATGGTTGCTATACAAGGGTGTTAGGGCTAAGGAAGATTACTTCTACTTTCAAAAGAAGATAGCTGAAGTACAGTCCCAAGCGGACGAGGCAAGGAACATAGGTGAATATGAGGCTCAAGAAGAACTCAATAGAGAGAAGAGGAAACTCTTTAAGAAGTTAACCAGACGTCTCCTTCACTTGTACAGAAACTTAGCTTCCCATCTGTTAAAGCAGCTTCACGACCAAGGAGTTTCAACCATCTACTTGGGCTACCCGTACAATATTGCCCAAGAGAAGGGTAATAAGTTCACCGTGAACTTGTGGTCATATCGCAAGCTAGTAAACGCGATTGAATTAAAGGCTCAAGAGTACGGTATGAAAGTGTACGAAGTTGTTGAGTATAACACATCGAGATACTGTGCTTATCACGACGTTGAAGTCAATAGGCATCCAAGAGGAGTAGTAAGTTGCCCTAAGGGGCATAAACTGCACAGCGACTTAAACAGTGCGTTGAACATCCTGAAGAAGGCTATCGGCACTGTAGTTTCAACAATGAAAAAACCGTTGTCATTCTTAGTACTGCATAACGGAGTAGCACCCGTAAAGGGGTGTAACCCTTGAGACCTCAGGGAACCCTCGCCCTTGAGAGGCGGGGAGGAGGTCAGAGCCACTTTGCTTCGTGTGGGTAGCAAACGTAATCCAGAATGACGTTATACCCAGAGGTTACGAAATTTCTTACAAGGCAAGCGATGTTCCTCCAAGTGAGCTCAAACTGCCCCTTGTCAACCCAAGGAGGGTTTCTGAAAAAGATCATGTGGTGCACCAAATCGCCGGATATCAGCGCGCAAGGATTGGTTTTTTGAGCAACTCTTTGTGAAACGCTTGACTTTCCTGAAGCGGGCGGACCAGAAATCACGTAAACCGTCATAAGCTTAGTTTTTAAAAGCTTAAAAAAGCTTTTACGTATTTTGCTTGTGGCGCAAACGCTTTTCACAATTGGACACTCTTCACAACCCTTTGATTCGTAAAGCCACTCAAACTAAACCAAGTGAATCTCGTTGTGGACATTAGGAGGTTTCCTCGTTCAAAAACGAATCCGCAGTACAACTCAGAGGTTTTAGAGGCGAAACTCAAAGAAGAAGGCATTGGCTACCAGCACTTCGCTTGCCTTGGAGGTTTCAGAAAACCAAAAAGAGACTCGCCGAACACCGCTTGGAAAAACCCTTCTTTTCGAGGCTTTGCGGACTATATGCTTACCGCTGAGTTTGACGCGCCAAAAAAATGAGCTCACATCAAAGTATGTTCTTGGAAAAATCTAGGTCGCACCAAAGAAAGCCTTGACGTGTGGCCTAGTGAGATAGTAAAGTATGATGATTCCTATGATCGTTCCAATCGGAATTGAAATAAGGCTTATCACCGCAAAAACCATCGCGACGATTCGCGCCCAACTCTTTCCGTTGTAAAGCCCCCAAGCCAAAACGAGGTTTATGATTCCTATCACAATGAACAAAGCGCCAAAAGCCGCAAGAAAAGGCGCTATCGCGCCCAAAATTGTTCCTGCGGCAGCACCAGCCAATATAGAGTATAACCCACCGATCACCTCAAGCACCGCAAGCACAACCACACCAGTGGGTCTCTGGGGTGGCTGAGGAGGTGTGGGAGGTTGTGGAGGCGCTTGGCTTTGGTATGTAGGAGGTGTCTGCGGCTGAAAAGAGGTGAGGTTTGCTCCACAATTTGGACAAAACGCGGCGTTTTCTGGAACACTTACGCCACACGTTGGGCAATTCTTAGTCGACATGTTACGAGTAGCCCACTCTTACAAATAAACCTTGCTTTTGCAACATGAACAATTTTAAAAGCTTCGAACAACGCAAAATCGAAAGTCCGAGCTTTTACGAGCGCTTTCAGTTAAAGCTTAAAGTAGCTTTGCGGCCAACTGATACACCGGGTCAAGAAAACGGTAGTCTTGTATTATGCTCAGTTTTTCCAATGCCTTAATCGTACGCGTTAGCGTCGATTTGGGAATTATTTCTCCGCTTTTTTCTTCAATTAGCTTTCTAACGCTCGACCAGCTTTTTGCGCCGTTTGCGATCGCTTTTGCCACTTGTTTTTCCCTTTGGTTTAGCTTTAAAAGCTCGTTTCTTGCGGTGTTAATTGCGATTTCTAGGATTTCGTCGTAGTTTTTTCTTTCGACGTAGCTCATGCCGTAGTGCACAAGCCAGCCTGGTATTCCGTCAAAAAGCGCCACACCCTTTTCTATTACACTTCGCTCAACACTTTGCTTTAGTTCACCGAAGCCTCTTTGCAAAAACTCGCGTGATTGCTCTTTTGTGAACCTTTCAACACGAACCTCGGTGTAGTACCTGCCGAAAAGCGGGGATTCTGGGTTATCAACCCCAACAAAATCCTTGAGCAAACCTATTTGTGAGCCGCTCAGAACGAACGTGCAGTTTGGCAGGTTGTCGTAAGCGTACGCTATCGTGTTCTTGAGTTCGAAAGAAAGAGGTGGTCGTAGCTCTTGTATTTCATCAAGAACGAAAACCACGGTTTGCTTTTTCGTAAGCTGTTCGATTAGGCGCGGCAAACTGATGGAATCAACGCCTCTCCATTTCAGGGTGACTTCAACACCTGCGATTTTCACTCCGCTTATTCCTTTTATCACATCCCTTAGTTTTGCAAGAGAACCTGTAAGCCCCTCTGAGATTTTGCGGTAAAGATCAGCGGTGTTTCTCACACCTCTAAGGTCGATGTACACGCCTTTCCAGTTTTCTAAAAAACTCAGTAGCAAAGAAGATTTTCCGATTCGCCTTATGCCAAGCACGAGGATGAGCGGTTTGCCAATTGAGCGGTCGAGCGCCTCAAGCTGTTTTTCCCTGTCAAAAAGCTCTTTTCTTGACGACTTGGGTCTTGGGTCGAATAGCAAGTTCCGCACCGGAACTAAGTTCCGCACCGGAACTAAAAACTTTACGAATAAAGTTTAAAACATAGAAATCTTTTTGTTGCTTATGGAGTTTGACGCTATAGTAATCGGCGCGGGAAACAACGGCTTAAGCTGTGCAAGAAAACTTGCTTCAGCTGGCGCGCGCGTCGCGATTTTTGAAAGCTCAAACGTTCT
>NEXD01000133.1 GCA_003019595.1 Candidatus Marsarchaeota G1 archaeon BE_D | reverse complement strand
CTTTGAAACATAGCTTGGTGAGCAGAAGTTAAAAATCACGCCATTTGCCTCTTTCAAAGCCAAGTTGAGCATGCGCTTTCTTAAAGCCGAAAAGTAAACGCTAAGCTCGTTCTTTTCTGGATAAATTTGAACGAACTGCTTATAGTGCTTTAGAAAATCCTCTATCGCCCTTTCTCCAGTCCTTGCGCCAGTGCCCACACCAAGCGTAAACCTTTTTCCAGAGGCTTGGTTGAGCGTGTAAACTCTTTTTACAAGCTGCTCAGGCGAGTGTTCAAAAATTCGAATCACACCCGTTCCCACTTTTATTTTTCGGGTGGCGCCTAGCGCAATCGCCGAAAGCTCTAGCGCATCAAACGCTATATCAGGAAACCAAACGCTTTCCACACCCAAATCATCAAGAATGGATACAGCCTTTTGGATCGTAGCCGGGTGGAAAACTTCGGACCTAAGAGCAAAACCCACTTTCAATGCAGACGCCACGAAGCCAAAGCGTATGAAAGAGTATTAGCTTTACTATACAAGTGATACGTTTTGCCCTACACCTTCTTTTTGCGCTTTGTCGAAAAAGTATTTCGCAATATAAAGATCTTGAAAAGCAATTCCTACCGACTTGTAAACGATTTTACCCGACGCGCTTTTCTTTGATGTGACAAGCTCACCCAACGACACAATTTTTTCTCTTTTGATAAAACCTGCGTTGAACGGTTGGATTATGTCACCGGCCTCCTTTAAACAGCCTTCATAAGAATCCACGACTATATAATCCGCTTTTTTTAACACCTGGTCTGAGAGCTCCCTTGCACTCGGTGTGGGAGCGCCAATCGAAACTATGATTTTGTTCTTTTCACCAAAGCGCTCAATCACAGGCACATTCGATGTCGTAGCAACGATGACCGTTTGCGCGTCCTCTTCCTTGAGAGAAGAATTGACCTTTAAACCCAAGTTTGCGCAATACGAGAGAAAGGATTCCCTAGATTGGGTGGTTTTAGAGCGCGCGTTCACTTCTTTAATGTCAAATAGCTCTTTTAACACGAATGCGTGGTATCTGGCTTGTAGGCCGGTGCCAACAAAGAAAACGTCTTCGGGTTTTATCAAAAGCTTTAAAGCTAGCGCGCTAACACAAGCGGTTCTTAAGGCGGTAAAAGTGGTTCCTTCAATGAGTGCAAGCGGTTCGCCATTTAGTGCGTTGTGATAGATCACAAGCGCTTGAGTCGCTGGTGCTCCTTTTTTTGCGTTGTTTGGTAGCACGCTGACCACTTTGACGCACACGCCTGTTTCGTAGCTATGAGCGAGCATAACACCCCACCAGTCGTTCTCTTTGGTGATCACGCTACGCTCTGGATTGCTCACCAATCCCATTTCGAAATGTTCGTATCCTAAACTGAGCGCATTTAGCACCTCTTCGGCGTTAAACAACCTTTCAAGCGTTTGCTTGCTTAAGATGAGCAATTCAATACTTTTTTACACGCTTTTAAAAAAGTTTAGTGGTGTATCTAATGTGTGGTGATCGATGCGCTCTAAAAAGTTCTTTGCAGATTTCGTGTTAAGATCTGTTCATTCACTAATTGCTACTTTTTAGCCCAAAAACCTACGTGTTTTAGCCATTTCCATGAGATAGAGTTTGGCTTCCGAAAGATTTTCATTAATAAGCGCGTGAACAAAGAGAGTTGAAAGCAAGGAGTGTTTCTTCTGTTCGTAGTTGGTTGGACCCACTTTCACACACAAATTTTCTGAAAGAAATTCAAGATCGTGCTTTAAACTTTTTGCAAGAGTTCGTTTTATGAGCTTTTTTGAGAGAAGAGCTTCAAACGTGTCCCAGCTAAAGTACGACGCGGCACACTTTAAATCAAAAAGAATGTTTTTGTACACGTCTTCAAGCATTTTCCAATCTTTTTCACCTAAATGAGAAAGTGCGCTAGCCCCAAAAATTTCAGGAGGCAATCCAAGTGAGTAAAGAGCGGCGGTAAACGGAATGGCACGCGGTAATTTCACTCGCCCAACGCCTCTGCTATACCCGTACAAACCAACATGTAGTTTCCTTGCCCTTCTTTTTGGTAGAAGAGTCGCAACTTTGTTTACCAAATCCGCAAGCGCTTCAGCTATTGGTTGGTAGCGTCGTGTAACACTTTCAACTATTTTTGGCACGAAAGCTCTAACTCTTCTATCCTTGAACGTTTCAAAGAGTTAATTTTTGTAACAGCCTTTTTCACTGTTTGGACAGAATAATCGTACCTAAAAGCAGACTGAACAGTAAAAGTAAAGGCACTTGGGTATTCGTTTAAAACGTTGTCGACATTTTCTGGATTGAAATTTCCTCTAAAGGTTGGTGGACCAACACCAATTATCGGAAAAATTTCCACGTCTAGCTTTTCTTCTAGTTGAGAAAGCTTTGCAAGCGCGTATTTCGCTAAAAGTACCGCCGAAATTAATCCATAATTAAGCGCTGGATCAGAGCGCGCAATAAAAACCCTTAAAAGCTTGGATTTGGTGACACGCACGTACCCGCTTATAATTTCTTCAACGCGATAAAGAGACTCTTTGTCTTCTATCAAAGGAATTACTTCAATCGATTTTGGATTGGTCTCTCCGAGCCATTCAAGCACACTCGTGTCTTCGAAAAGCTTTATAGAATCTTTTCCGCAAACAACGCGCTCGTAGTAGCGCTTTACAAGGATTAACTCTTTGAAAGACGAGGTGAGCGGTAGTATCACTTCGAATATGGGCGGTGCTCCGTAACCATGGAACTCTTTTGCGACATCATAGCTAGTTGCTATACTTTCGAGAATCTCTGAAACGAGTTTTCTTTCCGAATATTCCACACGCGGATTTGGAATTCTATAGGTTAAGAAGATGTCTTCCCCAAGTTTTCTTTCCTTGAAATACTCGGGGTAACCTGAAAGTAGCTTCCTTACCACGTGAGCGTCTACGTCTTTTCCCTCTGCGTCCCACATCACTTCTTCAATTCCAAGCTCTTTATAGGAAAAATACGCTTCGTAAACTTCGTCGTCACCTTGAATGATATCACCATTTGACCATGGTGGCATATTTGCGTTATCAGGGTGTTGTGTGGCCATACTGCTTGGTATTTTTCTCATACTCAAAGATTGTTTTTGTAGCATTTTATAAATTTAAATCTTTTTTCCAGAACTATGGTTATTTGTGGACTTTGGTCACATAAGTACGCTGTCTAACTAAAGCTTGTGGTTGCGCCACGTTTACCAAATCCAAAGCGTGATATTCAACACCCACTTCAAAAATTTGAGCTTAAAGTTTTGCTCAACGCCTTTGGAATCACAGATCTCAAACTCAAAGTTAGAGCTTTAAACTAAAGAGCGATTGAGCAGAATGGCAAGAAAAAACACGGGCACAATCGCTACGCACTCATAATTGCACACACGTTTACGCGTAAACGGGGAAGTTGGCTCCATGTGTAATCACAAAAACTCAAGTTTCTTTGCAAGGTAAAGCCACTTGGGTGAAGTAGCTACACACAAAGTTGTGATACCATGGAGGCTGCTGTTAGAATTTCCAAAACCGCTTGGATTGATGAAATCCGTTGAATCTTTGGTGTGTAATGAAAAGCTTTATGATAACGCTTGAAGAAAACTTCGAATCTATTCCCAACTTTGTACAACTGTTTACGGTGTAATACACCGAATAGGAGGGAATCATTAAGTAGAACAGCAGGAGAATATAATTTTGACGTCATTTTTGTTTTAGTGATTTTCTTCTGGTAGGTATCCTGCTATGAGGGGTATTTCGACTGTTTCATTTACTCTGTATATGGTA
>NEXD01000132.1 GCA_003019595.1 Candidatus Marsarchaeota G1 archaeon BE_D | reverse complement strand
GTTGTTTGTCTGTAGTTGGAGATTAATGATATAGTAGGAATCACACTTAAAGTGGTCAACTTATCTAGACACCACTCAGAAACTTTTGACGCACTTAAAGCCTCCTCTGTGATTATTGCATGGTGTAAAACTTAATACTGCGAGTATTAGAATCTTTTTAAATATTCACCATTCGGTTTACTTGTAATGTCATTATCTTGGAAAACTACGTTACCCTTTAGAATAGTAAGCTCTGGCCATCCTTTAAGAGTCAATCCTTCAAACGGTGTAAAGTCCTGAGCCGAGTGAAGTTTGTCTGCACGAACGAGTCTCTCTTTATTTAAATTCACGATAACAAAATCGCCATCTAAACCTATCGAGATATCTCCCTTTCTATTACTTAAATTGTGTAATTTAGCTGGGTTTGTGGTTAACAATTCAGCAATTTTTTCTAGCGAAATTCCTCGTTTATAATAACCTTCTGTCAATAGCGCAGGAAGCAATAGTTCGGTCGCCCCAAAACCATTTTCTGCGCTCCAAAGCTCGGAACCTTTCATCGCTTTCGTGATTCCTGCATGGTCAGATACAACTGTAAAAATTTCATTGCTTAAAATTCCATGCCATAATGCTTCTTTATCATCAGCAGTTCTTATTGGGGGATTAACTTTTCCCAAAACACCTGCATTCGATTCTGTGGTTAAGGTTAGATGTGCAGCAGTAACTTCGGTTTTACAATCGACATCAGGATAATAGCGTTTTAGGTCTTTAATTGTTTGAAGCGCAAGTTTACTAGTTATGTGGAGAATATTAATCGGACAACCCGTTTGACTTGCAAGTTCAAACGCCTCAATTATTGCCATTCGCTCTGCGATGGGTGGGCGCGCCATGTTATAAGCTTGGAGAGGATTTAAATTAAGTTCGTTCATTTTCTTTTTACATCTTCTAGATGGATCCTAATTAATTCTGCATCTTCCGCATGTATGCTTAGTCTAACCTTTTTATCATTTTTGTTTAATTCACTAATCTTTTTCATAATCTTAAATAAGTGACCAAGATCGTAAGGTTCATCAGATAACAAATACTCTTTTTCGACAGAACCTCTTCTAACTTCGCTTTTAAGATTAAGCCCTTTGTAAAACATATAATACTTATAGGTTGTAACTCCCCATTCTTTTGTTAAGAATGGAATTTCTTCGATATGCACAGATGTTATTGGCGCTAAATTATATCCATAATCACAGTAAAAGTTACCTTGTGATAAACGAATAACTTCTTCAAAAAGTTTCGTGTAAGGTTCATTTTTATTAAGGTAATTTTTTCCTGCTCTAAAGTAACTAAGAATAGTAGTGACACCACCAGCAATAGCGCTTTTTGATTCACTTTTTGCATCCTCACTTAAAGGCTTATAAATTCCTACATGAAAATGTGAATCAATTATACCAGGAAAAACCACTTTTCCTTCTGCATCTATAACTTGATCAGCTTTTAAAGTGTCAGAATTAATTGCGATATGCGATATTTTTCCGTTTTCAATAAGTAACGACGCTTTTCTTGTAAATTTTCCTGGGAAAACAACCAAACCATCTTTAATCAAGAGATTTCCTTTTTTCTCACTCAATTTTTCTCCCTGTTCACTTTTTGGATCGATAATATATTTTTTATGGTTTTTACCGATGGTGTCCAGATTAGGGGTGTGAGCAGGTGCCAAGCGTAGAAAATCGTTGTCCAGACACCATCCATGGAGCTTCAAAAAGTTTATCAGCGTCTTATTACGTGATTTTTTGAGTAAATTGTCGAATACTGATATTGATATTGCAATAGTAGGCGGTGGAGGTTCAGGTTTAATTGCAGCACTTGCAGCTTCACAAAAGGCTTCGAGTATAGCGGTTTTTGAATCTACACAGAGATTCGGTGGTCATACTTTAATGACAGAATCTATGATTCCTGCAGCAGCCTCAAAATTTCAAAAAGAAAATGGTATAGAAGATTCCCCTTGGATAATGTTTAACGACATTCTTAGGGCAAACGGTGGTGATTGTAATCGTGAACTTGTACGCACGTTATGCGAAAAAAGTGCAACTGTCGTGGAATGGCTTTCTGATTTTTGTAACATTGACTTTGAGCTAGTTACGGACTTTCTCTATCCTGGTCATAGTCGTCATAGAATGCACTCTACACAAAATAGAACAGGAGGACAACTTATTCAAAAAATCGTGAATAAAATTAATTCGATGGGTAATATATATCTACTTAGCGGTAGACGAGTTATCGATCTTATTATCGACGAACATGAGGTGAAAGGAATAAAAGTTCTTTATGGGAAAGATACTGAGGAAATCAGAGCAAAAAAAGTTATTTTGGCTTCCGGTGGTTATGGTGCAAATAGGAAACTACTTGAAAAGTACTGTAAAGAAGCGAAAGAAATGGACTATTTTGGCAATGCAGAGCATCGAGGTGATGCAGTAATATGGGGCGAAAAGATTGGTGCTGGTTTACGTTACATGGATTCTTATCAAGCACATTCAGCAGTCTCAAAGTATGGTATACTAATAACTTGGAAAACCATGATGAATGGTGGAATCATGGTTAACGAAATTGGTGAAAGATTTGCAGATGAGACCATGAGTTACTCCTCCTTTGCAAGATATCTGATAAAACAACCAAATAAAAGAGGCTTCGAAATCTACGATAAAGAAATCCATTATGATACCATGAAATTCGAAGAATATAGAAAAGCGGTACATATTGGAGCCGTGATTTCTTCAGAAAGTGCAGAGGGGCTTGCGAGAGCATTGGGTCTAAATGAAAAGAATGTTATTAAAACAATAGAAGAATATAATAGTTATGCTTCTGGCGTTCCTGATAAATTTGGCAGAATAATCAGAAAGAAATTAATACCTCCCTTTTTTGGAGTAGAAGTTTATCCAGCTTTATTTCATACACAAGGTGGTCTCGCAATAGATATAAATGCACGTGTATTATCTAATAATAGTTCAATTATTCCTAATTTATATGCGGTTGGCGATGCGGCAGAAGGCATATCAGGTCATGGAGCTTCGGGGTATTTGACTGGAAACGGTCTATTATGTGCCACTGTTCTAGGTTTTATAGCTGGAACGCATTCGACAAATCAACTTTAAAAACATCTTAGTATAATATTCAAAACGTGGAAAGTTTAGCTGATATTTTACTTTCTAGATTACGGAGAAAACCAATCTTAATTGCCCCAGGCGCGTATAATGCGCTTTGCGCAAAGTTGATAGAAAACGCTGGCTTTGAAGCAATTTATGTTGGGGGTGCAAGCATTTCTTATTCTGAATTTGCACTACCTGATTTAGGTTTTATAGGATTGGAGGATATGCAAAGATGTGTTTTGAAAATACGTAACACAACCTCATTACCTATAATTTGCGATGCAGACACGGGTTACGGAAATGATGTGAACGTTAAACATACAGTAAAAGTTCTTGAAATGGCAGGTGCTAATGCAATTCAAATTGAAGATCAAGTGTTTCCAAAAAAATGCGGCCATTTAGAAGATAAAAGAGTTATAACAGAAGAAGAAATGATATTAAAAATAAAAGCAGCTTTACAAACAAGAAAAGAGGCACTAATAATTGCGAGGACCGATGCGTATAGTGTATTGGGTTTAAAAGAAGCAATTAAACGCGCTAATCTTTATTTAAAAAATGGTGCTGATATTGCTTTTGTTGAAGCGCCGCAAAACATCAAAGATATAAAAACTATTGCTCAAAACGTAAAAGGCCTTAAAATGGTAAACATGGTAGAAGGTGGCAAAAGTCCCCTTTTATCTTCTAAAGTTTTAGAAGAATTTGGTTATAACTTGATAATTTTTCCAGGTTCAGCCATAAGAGTCACGGTAAAAGCGTTACAAAAGTTGTTTTCTATTTTAAAAATTGAAGGGTCAACTACAGGATATTTGAAAGAAATGGTTTTGTTTGATGAGTTAC
>NEXD01000131.1 GCA_003019595.1 Candidatus Marsarchaeota G1 archaeon BE_D | reverse complement strand
GAGAATTTGCAGAGGAAGTATTCAAAGAGGTGGAGGGGGAATAAGAGGATCCTTCACAGGGTTCGCTCTTTTCATCTAAAGGCTAAGAGAGTCATGGAGGATTTCGCTAGGAAGGTTGGGAAGTGGGTCGTTGAAATTGCTGAAGATTTTGGTGCTAATGTCATTAAGTTGGAGAGTCTCAAGAACCTCATTAAGAACGTTGATAAATTGCCTAGGGAGTTTAGGGATAAGCTGTATCTTATGCAATACCGTCGTTTGCAGTACTGGATTTCCTGGCAAGCTAAGAAACACGAGATGGTTGTTGAGTTTGTTAACCCCAAGTATTCTTCCGTTTCTTGCCCTAAGTGTGGGCAAAAAATGAGGGAAGTTTCCCATCGTTGGTTTAAGTGTTCATGTGGTTATGAGAATGATAGGGATGTTGTTGCAATAGTTAATTTAAACGGGAGGGGGTCTCTGGCCCTCTCGTCTGCCCCTCAAATGAGGGATGTAGTCCCGAACAGATGAGGGGAACCCTCGCCCTTCAGGGCGGGGAGGAAGTCAGATCTTTGTAATCTTCACGTCTCAAGGACTATTTGGAAGTTTTTAATTCAATCCAGCGCGTGTTTTTGATTTTGGCTAAATCGTATGTCACTCAGATAACACAAGTTTCGATTAGGCAAACACCAAAATCATAAAGACCTTACGACAACCACTAGATCAGAGACGTTTGTTCCCGTTTTTCCTGTTAATATTTGAAAGCGAGTTTTTTCAAAGAAGCTTCCTGAATCGTTTTCGAGTAGATGCGAAGCGGGGTCTAGCCCTAGGCTTAGCGCTTTACGGTAAACCTCACAATCGACTATCGCACCTGCGGCGTTTGTTGTTCCGTCGATGCCATCGGTGCCAACGCTTGCGATAACCACTCTTTTGTTTTGCTTAATTTCCAAAAGAGCAGAAAGACAGAGTTCTTGATTTCTTCCTCCTCTTCCCCTACCTCTTACATTCACAGTTGTTTCTCCACCCAAAACAAAACACTCAAAATAGTTTTTGTCGCTCAGCGCAATACCCGCAATAAGTTTGCCCACTTCGCGAGCCTCTCCTTTCATCATATCGGTCAAAAAAAGCGTTCTCCTACCTCTTTTTTCTAAGAAGTTTTTTGTGGCTTTACACGCGTCTTTCACCGAACCCAAAAGAAAATAATAAGCGCTTTTGAAACACTCGTCTTGTGGCTTTGGCGTTTCCGCGATTTCACCATTTACGCCACGCTCAAAGTAGTTCAAAAGCTTTTCAGAAGGTTTTATTCCGTATTTTTTAAGCACACGAAGGGCATCGGAAAAAGTGGAGACATCAGGATAGGTCGGACCAGAGCCGATTACGTCAAGCCTATCTCCGACAACGTCTGAAATCACAAGAGTAAGGGAAGTCGCAGGATAAATCAATCTTTGCAAAAAACCGCCTTTAACCGTTGACATGTGTTTTCTTACCGCGTTTAGTTCTTCAATTGTCGCGCCCGCTTTCAAAAGACGCTTGACAAGCGCGCTCTTTTCTTTGAGTGTAAGAGGGGGTCTTGGCTTTACGAGCATTGAGGAGGCACCGCCAGACAAAAGCACGACAAAAAGGTCTTCTTCCTTTCTTTTGGAAATTAGCGAAAGCACCCTTTCTGTGGCTTTAATAGATAGCGCTGATGGCAGAGGATGAGTCGCTGGGTTTAGTGTGATTTTACCAAGTTTTCTTGTTTTTCGGATTTCATTGCTCAACACCTCACCTTCTGAAATCCATTCGCCAATAAGCTTGTTCAAGGCTTTGACCATGCCAAGTGACGCCTTACCCGCACCTATCACATAGATTTTGGAAAACGATTTAAGGTCAAGCTTTTTTTCTCCAAAAATCAGCGACGAGCCACTAATTCTCAGCTTTCGAAACAACGAAGAAGGTGTGACCGCACGAATTCCTACTTGTATAGCCTCTAAACAATCCCTTCGGAGCTCTCTGAGTGTAGCGTCTTGTGTTTCCAATAGATTTTCCAAGTTTTTTATGAGAAGTCGTTTCAATTCGCACACAAAAGGCGCGTTGCTTTAAAAACTTTAGGACACACCACTAAATGTTCAAAGGTGGCCGAATTGAGAATCGTGTGCCAAATTCACGTGGAAGAGCTTCAAACATTTAACCAGAAAGACTTATACTAACTTAAACGTTATCGCACACTGAAATGGAACTTCTTGACTATGACATAGTGATTGTGGGTAGCGGGCTTGCGGGGATGCGCGCCGCACTAGCCGCCGCAAGAAAGTCTGATAAACTCAGAATCGCGCTTGTGTCAAAGCTTCACGCAATGAGAAGCCACTCTGTGTCGGCTGAAGGTGGCATATCAGGCGTTCTCTATCCTGGTGAAAATGGCGACTCAATAGAGCTACACGCTTTTGACACAATAAAAGGCTCGGATTACTTAGCGGACCAAGACGCCGCCGAGCTTCTCGTTCAGGAAGCACCCAAAGAAATAAGGTTTTTTGACCACTTGGGTGTTCCATGGAATAGAGACGAAAACGGAAAAATTGTGTTAAGGCCTTTTGGCGGAATGAGCGTTCCTCGAACGGCCTTTGCCGCTGACAAAACGGGATTCTTTATGCTCAACGCGCTTTACGACAACCTGCTTAGTTTCAAAAACGTTGACATATTCCACGAACACTTTGTGACAAGCCTTATTCTCGATGGCGAAACTTTTCGAGGATTTTTTGCGATAGACCTTGCGACTGGCAACTACAAAGTGTTTGCGACAAAAGCGGGAATAATCGCAACGGGTGGTTGTGGGCGCGTTTACGGGTTCACCACAACCGCGTATTCTAGCACTGGTGACGGAATTGCGATCGCGTACAAAGCTGGTATACCACTAAAGGACATGGAGTTTGTTCAGTTCCACCCGACCGCGCTAGTTCCAAGTGGGATTCTTATTACAGAAGCTGCAAGAGGTGAAGGAGGTTACCTCATTAATTCTCAAGGTAGAAGGTTTATGGAAGATTACGCAAAAAGCAAAATGGAGCTTGCTCCTCGCGATATTGTGTCGCGCGCGATAATAAGCGAAATAAACCAAGGTAGGGGGTTTGTTCACCAAGCATCTGGAATGAGTCATGTTCTTTTGGACCTTCGTCACCTTGGTGAAGACAAGATAGACGAAAGACTACCGATGATAAAAGAAATTTCGCTCAAAATGCTCGGAATTAACCCCGCAAAAGAGCCTTTGCCCGTGCGACCGGCAACACACTTTACTATGGGAGGTATTCACACAAACATTCTCGGGCAAGTTTTGATAAACGAAGATAAGCCGGTAAAAGGGCTTTGGGCAGCTGGTGAGTGCGGTTGTGTGAGTGTGCACGGTGCAAACAGGCTTGGTAGCAACTCTCTCAGCCAGTGCGTGATTTGGGGTAGAATGACCGGCGAGCAAGCGGCGCAGTTTGCGCTCAACAACTCGCTTGAAAAGCAAAACACAGCTGTCGTTTCAAAGGCTGAAGAAGAAGCAAAAAGGATAGACGCGCTGTTTTCTTCTGACGGTTCTGAAAATCCTTATCAAATTAGAAAAGAAATGTGGGACACGATGGACAACCTCGTGTACGTTTATAGAACAGTGGAAGGTCTACAAAAAGCAAGACAAAAGATCGCAGAGCTAAAAGCGAGATTTTCAAACGTAAGACTCGAAGACAAAACAAGGGTTTACAACACGAATTTAAGGGACGTTTTGGAGCTTGGTAACATGCTTGAGCTTGCGCAGGTGATCGTGGTTTGCGCGCTGAACCGCAAAGAGACAAGGGGTGCGCACGCTATGGTGGAGTATCCAAACCGCGACGACAAGAACTTCTTAAAACACACGCTCGCTTTTAGAACACCTGAAGAACCACGCATCTCATATATACCTGTGAAAATAACAAAGTGGCAACCACAGGAGCGTAAGTACTAGGGGGGAAAAAGGGTGGAAAAAAGAGGTTATGACTTCAGAGGTAAGCAAAGAAACATATT
>NEXD01000130.1 GCA_003019595.1 Candidatus Marsarchaeota G1 archaeon BE_D | reverse complement strand
TACAGGGTTCGTGTAGCCACTCTGTTCCGCTTCTACCGCTTCCACCGCCGTACAGGTTGGGGTTCCATCACAGGATAATTGGGGTCGCTAAAAACCGCTAAAACCACTACAACCGCTTCCACCACCGCTAAAACCACACAGGCGCCTTAAAGGCTTCTCACACTTCAGCGTCTCACGCACCCGGTGCAGAATCGAGATCTGGCACAAACGCGCCCGTTTACCGCCTTGCGCTCCCACAGCTCGGTAGAAGCAGAAACAATTGCTGGAAAAAGGAGGAGCGGGTGCGGAGAATCGGGATAGGAGAAGAACTAGAACGGGAGAAACGGGAAAGGGATAGAGGAGAAGCGGAGCCATGGAGCCCGGTTCAGTCGGCGTTCGGACGGGAGGTCGTTCTTATCGGAGGAAGAAGAAAGCTTTAAGGCGCTCAAATTCTCGGTGTGGGATAAGGAGGGAAGAAGAAAGCTTTAAGGTTTGTAAAGAGAGAGAGAGGGCTTGAAGGTTTTGGGTCGAAAACCATCATTTTTCTTTTTGATGAGGAGAAAGGGGTAAAGCGCCGATTTATGTTTGTCATGTTGAACCTTCCGCGGCGCCCGCGGGTTCCGCAGCGCCCGAACCACGTCAATCATCCCTAACCTTTCACGCCGCTCTCGACAAAAGAGAACCACCGCGAACCTTTCACGCCACTCGGAGCCTCCTGCGGCACTTTGACCCTTTTTGTGCACTCCGAACCATTGTGCGCGCGCGAACCGCTTCGCACCTTTCGAGGCGTTCCGAACCAATCGGTGCAGCCGCGCGCACTTCGGCGTGTTTGAGGTTTTTAGCTTTTTTCTTCATATTTGACATGCCCAAACACATGTCTTACGAAGTAAACGGCGTGAAGTTCCTCCTTACAGAAAAGGAGGCGAAGAGCTACCTCTTCTGTCTTAAGTGCAAGCAGTACGAACCCTTTTCCAACTTCCTCGAAAACCTGACGAACGCCTTAAAAGCCGCGGGAGGCGGGACGACAATCCCCGAGCTTATCGAAACGCTGCAGAACATGCAGAAAAAGCACGAGTTCGGTCTTGAGAAAGAGAAAGACAGGCTCGCTTTTCTTCTTAAGAATCTCGCAAAGCGCGGTTGTTTTTTGGTGGGAAGGGACAGGGAGACGCAGCGTTCGCTGTTCTTTCTTCCTAAGTCCTCATCCACTCCCCAGTCGTCGAAAACACCCTGAGCTGCTCCTCCGTCGGCGTCACCCTTAACTTTAAAAGGAAGTTTCCGCTCCTCATCACTCCCTCTCCCGTATCCGCTTCTATCAGCGCGCGCGCCTCTTCTTCCCTCAACCTGTAAATCTCCTTTAGAATAGGTATCGCCGCCTGCCTCTGCCTGAAAAGAATTGAAGTCGCCGACTGTTCGAGTATCGTGCGGCCTGATTGGTTGCTCGCAACGTCCGCCGGCTTCTGCGTTATGAACACAAACGCTTTGTTGTACTTTCTCGCCTTTCTTGCGACCGCCTCGAACACCTGCATCGTAACAGGAAAGTTGAGGAACTGCCACGCTTCGTCGACGAAGAACAGCCCGCGCTCGTAGTTCCCGAAGAGCTCCTTCTGTAAGTAAACAGTAAGGAGCGTGCTTGCGAGTATTTTGTACCTCGAACCTCCGACCGCCCCCGAAAGCTCCTTGACGCCGAAAACGTAGTTTCCGCCGACCGTTGGCGGGTTCCCGCTGAATATCCTCACGTCCGGCTCCGCGATCGCCGGCGATATATACTCGTAAAGCTTCTTCGAGTATATGTTTAACTGCTTTACGAAGCTTTCGACGTCCTGTGGTTTCAAGTCCGCTATCGCGAGCCTGAGCTGGTTTGAGAGCGGCACGAACTCGTTTTTCTCAAGATAGAACTCGGAGAGGATGTCCGCCACCTCGTCGAGTGCGAGGAGCCCCTCCCTCATCATCTTGAAAGGGTCAAGCCCAAGGCTTTCTTCCCTCGTTATCCTTTTCGCCTCTGTCCCGAGGACGTCCGCAACCCTCACGTATTCGTCCTCAGGGTCGAGCCCGAGGACTCTGATGCCCTTCTTTCTCAACCCAGATACGAGTATTTTCGCGGTGAGCGACTTTCCGCTTCCAGTTTCGCCGAGAATCACCACGTTGTAGTTGTTTCTTGCGAAGGGGTTGAAGAACACAGGCGCGTTCGTCGTCGAGTACCCTAAAAGAACCCCGTCCTCATCGAAAACGTTTTCCTCTATCAAAGGAAAGAACGCGCGTAGCGAGCTACCCGGCGTGTAGCGCGGTCTTAAGGAAGCGCCGAAGAACCCGGTTTTAAAGCTGTAAAGCGCGCCCTGAAAGAAGCGCGGGGTCTGCAGGTCGCACAGCCTCCCCCTTGCGTGTTTTTTTATCTGTTTTTCCAGTTCGTCGAGCGCTTCGAGCGTCGGCGCCGAGTAAATCAGATAAACAAAGATTTCGAAGAGCTTGTTCGTGCTTCCCACAGAAAAAGCAAGCTCCTGAAGCTTCTTCGCCTTCTGAAGCACTGAAGACGTCGCCCTTCTATCCGTAGAGAGGCCTTCGTAAGTCCGTCTGAGTTTATCAACAATCGAAGCGGCGTGCGACGTTTCGAGCGCCCTGAAGAGAATAACGGTTTCGTCGCATGCGAGCGAATACTCGTGGAGAAAACCTTCCAAAAGGTAGTCAGGGAACTTGACGAAGAGCGAGCACCTTGCGAACCTGCCGTTTTCCAAAACGAGGTAGTCAGGCGCCTCCTTTTTCACGCCCGGCCGCTTTGGCGCCTCGCATGCGGCCACCGAAAACACGCTCGGAGGCTCTTCCTTCGAAAAAAGGAAGAAGCGCCTTCGTATGAACTGCTTTCCTTCGAAAGAAAAAGGCTCGCTTCTTGCGAGTATTATCCCGTTTTCAACCGTGTTGAGAAGCAAAACAAACCTGCTTTCTTCCTGGTCCGCTTCTTCGTCCGAAAGAAGGGAAAACGAAACGGGAGAAAGCGAGAACCACATAAAAAAAGGGAAAACTAAGATAAATAAACCATTCCGCAGTCGCACGCGCTGCCCTGGAAGAGCCCGTCGCACCTGAGGCATCTGCGAAAGCCGTTGAAAGAAGGCGTAGCGGAGATGGGCGCAAAGCCAGCTTCACAGTAAATCTCCTTCTTCTTCGCCTTCACCGCCTGCTCGCTCACTCCGAAAATCTTCTTCTCTCCAGAAACCTTCTCCACCTGCTCTTCGAAGAGTTTGAAGGGTTCAAACCCGAGAGTTTCGAGGACGGCGCACATAAGCGCTGCCGCAATGAGCGAAGGCTTTCCCGTTACCTTTGTCAAACGAAAGAGCTCGTTCGCCTTTGCGACCACGACGTTCTCGAGAATCGGAAACCTGAGCGCAGAGGCGAACGCTTTAATGTTCAGTGGAACGGTCTTTTCAAGTGAGCCAGGCTCAATGCTGATCCCCGCCTTCCGCATGAGTTCGAAAGCCTCCCTCTGCGCTTTGTTGAGCTGCTTTTTGAGTTCTTTTTCTTTCGCTCCGAACGCGTCAGCAAACTCCGGAATGACGCACTCGTTCATCCGGAGGACGTTGTAAATCACGCCGAGAAGGAAGTAGGTGTTGCTTTTTTTGGGCAAAAGGTTTTTGGAAAAAAGCGCGAAGTAGCACGTCTTTGTTTGTTCCACAATCGGTCGTGGCGCCCTTATCAAACCGCAGAGCCTCTCGATTTCCCTTTCTGCTTCCTGAAGCTTCTTTTCCTCATAGGAAAGCAGGTTATCCCTCGGCGTCTTTGGCCTCGTTCCAGGCAGTGAAAGAGACCCGTCCTTCGTTTTCGTGAGCCTCGCCGAAGAGTGGTTCACGACGATCGTTCCGTCCTTCTTCTTTATCACAACAGAAGGTTTGAGCTCCGCCAGTTCCTTCACTTCGCCGCACGACGAGCAGACGAGTTCGCCCCAGCTGTTCACTTCGAGCAAACCGCCACACTCACATGACATTTCGATAGTTACTTGCAACAAAATATATATCTTTTCCTGTTAAATTC
>NEXD01000129.1 GCA_003019595.1 Candidatus Marsarchaeota G1 archaeon BE_D | reverse complement strand
CTACAGACACGAAAGCTTCCAAAGAGTAGTCGCGCTACCCGCACTCAAACTCAGAATAGACACCACACTCCTAAACGAACTCGAAAAATTCGGGCAGTACGTACCAAAAAGCGTTGCCGACCAATGGATGCTCACACCCTACGACCTCTCAGAGCTAAAAGACCTAGGATACATCAAAGAAACACCAAGCGGATACATCTTAAGAGAATGGATCAAAAAATACTTGGAAAAAATGAAAAGCGGTTTTTAACATGTAAAGCAATAGTCTAGTATTTACACTTGTCAAATACCAATAAAGTATATAAATAAGATAAGGTGTAGTACATCGATGATATACTACAGAATTGATCCGGTAAACTTCTCTGTGTGGAGAGAAGTCGACGATGGTGTCAGCGAAAAAATAAAAGAGAGAGTGCAAGAAATTATAAAAAAGTCGACAGGCACAAGCAGAGACGGTCGGCTATTAAATTCCATAGCAGACGAATTGGTTTCGGAAATTTTCAGCGAACTACAACAATACCACCAAAATAAGATATTCGGAAGGCATAGTGCAAAGGAGGTATTCGTTTACACACCCGCTGACACAAGATTCCCAGGAAACACAAATAGTTTAGGCGAGCATCTTATCACAACGTCCGCTTTCGCGGTGGTTGCACTTCTCTCTTACCTAGAAAAGTACGGCAAAGTTTCGATAAAAGAAGAAGAATATCAAAATATTAAGGACGAGTTACAAGATCGCGAGTTTTTACGAGGTCTTGTAAGGCTCGCCGCTCTCTTTCATGACATAGGTAAGCCTCCACCACAAGGCCACGTCGAGCGTAGCCGTGAGTTTATCGAGTCGCTCAAGCAAGAGCTGGGTGAAGATGTCGCTCAAGCGCTTTCCACCATCGTTGCAAGACATCATTACGGAAGAGACTACCAAAACAAACCAAGAAACGTTTTAGAGTGGATAGTGGCTTTCGCGGATAAGGCGAGCGCCGGCTCAAGAGGATTCATACCAAAGGACGAACCTGAAATGTTCGAGAAAATAATCCAACATTTCATCGATTTAAATCCGGGCTATGATTTGGGTAAACAAAGATTGAACCGCATACAACAAGCTTTAAAGGGAGATGAGACCTCCGAAGAAAATGATGACGACGCCGAAAAGTTTCTTTTTGGGTTTCTCAGTAAGGATCCTGAACGCGTTTATGTGGTAAATAAAGCGCTAATAAACGCGGAAGAGAAAATATTAGAGAGCGGTGGTTCTACGGATAAGGAAACAAGGTTACTCGCACTGTTACATATAGACGTTCCATCGATTCAGTCTTACATCGCACGTGGCAGGTCTCTTGCGGTATCGGTTGGATACTCATTAATGATTGACGCCTTTATCCACAAGATCGCCAAAATAATTGAAGAGCAAATCGGAAAAGAAGTAATACTTTCTAAAGAAGGTGGTTCACTACTAGCACTTGTACCCGTAGGGTACGGCGATAAGCTCGCTAATAAGATTATAAACGAAATCAGTGAGGCTAAGCATATAAGGTTCGCGTATTACGAAATGCCTATAAAATTTGGTGAAGCATTTCTAGGACCAGAGGAGTATTGGGGTTATTGGGTCCGTCAGGAAGCAAACGTGTTAAAGCGGGACTCTATGAGGACTTTCGGCACTCTAGTTTCTAAACTGATTTTTGAATCAAGTTTTCGGGCAAAAAGCGTTCCCGAAGAAGATTATCAAGAAAAAGAAATCAAAAACATGTGTTTGGAGTGTAAAACAAACGAAAGAATTAATGGGAGCGAACTGTGCGAACAATGTTCTAAAGCCGAACAATGGTACAAAAACTTTAGAAAGCTCGTTATTAAAGGAGAAAATGTTACTAGTGAGTTTAAAATTTTAAGAGAATTAAGGTCAGTAAGGCTTGTTGAAGATTTGAAAAAAGAAGTGGGTGTCAACATTGATATACCAGAAACACTTGATGAATGGGCAGGACGAGATGGTTCACCTGTACAACAAAAAGAATACATCGTATATGTCACCGCTGACGGCGACAATTTCGGAATGATGAAATCTTCGGCTAGCACAGTAACGCACTATCTTTCTATCGTAACAACACTCACCGACATGATTTACTTCCCATTGTTGTACTCCCTCAAAAAAATAGCAGAACAAAAGACAGGGCTTAAGTTTGTGCCTTGTTACATCGGTGGTGATGACGTGCTTATTATAATTCCGACAAAACACCTCAAAGAATTTTTGATACACATGGAAAGCGCTATAAGGAATATGCTCGCTTACGAAGCTCAAGAGGGAGATGCAGACTTGAGGAAATTGAGAAAGGGTTATTTATACAAAAGACTCGGTGTATCAGCCGGCTTGTACCTCACAAAAGACGTGAAATACCCGGTGTTTTTGGCAACAGAAAATGCCAGAGCGCTTGAAGGCATTTCCAAAAAATACGCAAAATCCAGCATCAAAGAACGCGAGAAGCTAGAGCAAGAAGGCGATTTAACACCCCACTTTACGTTTACTATTGCGGATGAAAAAACCTTTTCTTTTGCTTCCGGAGCAAAAGACGATTACAGGCTTACTCTTAATGGTTCAGAACTTGTGGAATTAAAAAACTATATGGACAAGCTGTTAGCCTCAAAGCTAACCGCTAATAAGAGCCGAAAATACTTCCAGCTTAACAAAAGCCGAAGAGAGTATGAGCTTACGATTTCTTATCACGTCGCTAGAAACGATTACGATCTTAATGCTGTTCTAAAACTAATTGAAAAAGGCAGGAAAACAAAAATTGACACGTTTTTGTTGTATTACCTTCTTTATTTGGCCGAGGGGTGATAGATTTGGAAAAATACACAAACCATTTGTTTGTAGAGTCCCTCCGTGCAAATACGGAGTCTCCTTCTTTTTCACTAATAAAAGAAGACTTCGAAATAGACTTAAGGTCGCTGATAATCGATGTGAATGATGCGCAGAATAGACACACGCTTGTAATTCCGGGCTCTTCGATAAGGGGGGTCGTAAGAAGATGGGCCGAGAGATACGATAAAGCGCTTGTTGAAGAGCTTTTTGGGAATGACATCATTTCGGGCAGTGAACCCAAAGCGGGAAAACTGATATTTAGTTTTGCGAGAGCCGAAGATTTGACGAATAAAACCCACAACAAAAGGTATGGAATAAAAATAAACCAGCTGGGAACTGTGGAAGCAAATGCGCTGTACTCCTACGAATTTTTAAGAGGAGAAAAGCCGATAAGAATCACTTTTGATTCGATAGCCTTAGTCCCGCTAAAGGACGATGAAAAGGAGCTTTTGGCAAAATCCATAGCCTCTTTAAAATATTCGAGTATAGGCTGGGGCAACTCGCGCGGTTTGGGGCTGATAAAAGAGGTGGAGCTTGATGCCAGACTTCAGAAGTATTTACATGTTTGAGGTCGTGAACCTTTCTCCGTTGGTTGTAAACCGCGGCTCTGGAAACTACTTAAAGTCCGCTGATTATATACCCGCTTCATCTATTATTGGAGCGATTCTTTCAACGAAGATTCCTGCGAATTTGTTTAACAAAGAAAAATACAAAATAGAGTCAGGATTAAGCGTCACCGATGCCACTCCTGTGGATAAAATGACTAACGAACTGAATCCACCAAGTTTGATCACACTTTCTACCAAGTATACCAACGGTTTGGAAAAAATTGTCGACGCAACGAAGCCAATTGTCGAATATATTACCGGTAAAAAACCAGTTGGGTATCAAAATATAAGACTGAAAAAAGGCCCGCGCTTTTGGAAAATCGAAGACAACAAGATTGAGAGAGTTAGTGGACCCGACATAATACAACAGACACTTTTGACGCTTGATGACAAAACTCTCACGGTTTACACCAAAGAAAAAGAGGGCTTACTAGCTCATATTCAGGCTATAGCTCCAGGTTGTCACTTTGCGTTTGAAGTCACCGGCGAACAGTCAGTTGTAGAAGAATTCGCAGCGGCTTTAAAGGAAGGACTATACGTGGGCGCGACTCAG
>NEXD01000128.1 GCA_003019595.1 Candidatus Marsarchaeota G1 archaeon BE_D | reverse complement strand
TCAAAGAATTCTCTCCCTCCCACTTGATCCATTTATCACGGAAGAAGAACAGGAAAGAGTTTGTTATTCACTTCGAAAGATGCTTCTGACAACAACCTACGAGGGTTATAATTGAAAATCGCTATTTTAGGTTCTGCAATTCCTTCAACTATTGGTGGTGGAGGGCCGTTTCGTGATTACAACACAATCATTGGTCTGAAAAAATACTTCGATATAGTGTTTCTTCCAGAAACAAATTTCTTAAAATCGCTAAGCAGAAACGATGAACAAGCCCAAAGGGCTTTAAAAGGTTTTGAACAAGCAGGTTTAGAAATCCCAATTGTATCATTAAAAGACTTATCCACCGAATTTATCGAAGGTTGGATTAAAGAAGACATTCTTATGAGTACTACAAGGAAACTTGGAAGAATTTATGCGGATTATCTACAAAGAAATGGAAAACCCTCAATCCTTTATGCTTACGATGAAAATTCAACTACTTGTCACCTTACACAGTACATAGCAAAACTAACTGAAACAAAATACGGATGTCTTTTAAAGGGTCCTCCATTTTGGGCAGATTATTTGAAACCAATAAGATTCGCTCCACTAAAATTCTTAAGTATAAAGGAAATCAGAAATGTTGTTTTTTCAGAATTTTTGAGAAACCTTTCAAAGGCTTATAATTTCAAAAGAGTCATCTCCGACAAGTTTCTTGCCTTCTTAATAGGCGTTACTGAGGCACCGTATTTCGATGCAAATATTCGTGATTTTTCCAATAGATTTGTTCTTGACGCCCCTTCTATAACAAATCCTGAGCTTCTCTCTTATAGAAGTAAAAATAAAGAAGAATATTCGATCTTTGTCTCTAGGCTTGTGCCTGAAAAAGGATTGTTTGAACTCCCAGAAATTTGGAAATATGTGATTAAAGAAATTCCTTCCGCAAAGTTATACATTACTGGACCTGGTACACAACAACTAACAAAAATCTTTTGCAAATTGTGCAATAGAGTTAATATATCAAATACGACATTTTACATGGGTTACAAACCTCAAAAAGAACTCTACAGATTAATTAGTAAGGCTAAGCTCTTAGTTTACCCAAGTCATTTTGATTCTTTTTCAAATGTTGTTTTTGAATCATTATGCCTAGGCACACCAGTTGTAACTTACGATATTCCTGCGATGAAAATAGTATATGGCAAATTTAAGGCGGTAAAGACGGTAAGAGAATTTGACAGAAAGAGTCTTGCTTGCGAGGTAGTGAATATTTTAAACACACCTATAGAAAACTTACAAGAAATCATGAACGAACGCATTCTTTTTGAATTTTTGCAACAAAAAATCACTTGGCAAGACATTATAAATAGCGAAGCCCGCATAATACTAAATATTCTTAAAGCTAATTGAACGACTCTAACAAACGTTGCTAGGATTAAAAATATGCTCATTAATTTTTAATATGAATTTAACGTGTGAAACATTATAATAATCTATGATAATTAAACATTTTAATGAAAGCACTGATCCTATTACCAATTTATGGATATCCTTTCGCGGGTTTCGGAAGAGTGGTGTCTGCCATGACTCATTCGCTACAAAAGCAGGACATTTTGGTTCACTTGGGTGTTTTCGGCACGCCTTACGATTCTATATGGCCTATTGAAGAATTTGGTTTGCCACCAGATAAGATATTTAAAGCATTTCCTTATAGACTATCAAAAAGACAAAGATTGGCAGGTATCGTGGAGTCCATTTTTTACTTCATTCATAAGCTCGATTACGATTTAATCATTGACGCCGTTTACAATTCGCTGATAGGATTTTGCGACCTGGGGTACGTTCATGTACCAAGCAGATGCTCATTTAAAGATATCTTAAAAAAATTCAATGTTGCTCAGACATTTAGTTTTGATCGGTTGCTTATCAGAGCAAGAAAGGTTGTCGCAAACTCTTCTTGGACCGCTAAATTGGTCGAACAAGAGTTTCGAATAAAATGCGAAGTTTTGCATCCACCGATTAAGACTTTCACTTGCTCGTGTCACGAAAAAGAAAATATTGTTTTAGGCTTAGGAAGAATAGCTCCAGACAAGAACTGGGAAGAGTTTATAAAAATAGCTAAAAGAGTGAAACAAAAATAAATGTTAAGTTTATAATCGCAGGAAAAGTTGTTTACTCTCAAGACTTTTATAGGTCGTATTACGAAAAAATAAAACTTTTAGGTAAAGATGTTGTCACTATAATAGCAAATCCAACTGAACAAGAAAAAATTAAATTGCTTTGTAAAAGTAAAGTGCTTTTGCACACATTCCATGGTGAACATTTCGGCTTAGCGGTAGCTGAGGCGATGTTGGCTGGAGTTGTACCTGTGGTATATATGGATGGGGGGTGTGGGAAGACATAATAGAAAGAGGTAAGTTTGGTTATGGATATTCCGATATAGACTCGGCCGTTGAAAGTGTATTACACGCGTTTGAAGATAAAGCAATCGAGGACAAAATTAAGGTTAAAGCGTTACAATTTACAGAAGAAAAATTTGAAAGCAAATTTCTGAATATACTTGGTCTAAAATAATGCATAAACTGTGAACGATTATCTTGCATTTTTCACAACTTCTAAAAACATCGCTTCAATTTTTTTTTGATACATTGCTCAAGTCAAATCTTTCCGCTGTTTTGCGCGCGTTAAACCTAAGCTCCTCATAGCAGTCATTTTGTTTCCACATCCTGTAAACATGGAGAATTTTTTCAATTATTTCCTGGAAATTATTACACAAAAACCCATTATAACCACTTTTAATGTATTCTCGTAATCCCGACACGTTTGTTGATATCACTGGTGTATACGCGGCCATAGCCTCTAAACCCACTAAAGAAAAAGTTTCCTTTTTTGACAAAATCACCAAAACGTGACACTTCTCATACAATTCTCTTTTCTGCGACTCAGAAATGTATCCCAAGTATTTAACATTAGTATAAGTCTTTTCTAATGCTTTTACCAAATAATTTAATTTTCCATTGCCTGCTATGTTAAACTCAAAATCTGAATTCATCTTTTGATTGAGTAGTTGCACCAATTTTGGTAAAAGATCCGCGCCTTTATTCTCATCAAGCCTTCCTATAAAAAGTAGCTTAAAAGGTTCTTCTTTTTCACGAAAAGAAAATTCTTTTGTATCAACGCCGTTTGGTATATAATATACATTGCCAACGCCTAAAGAAATTAGCGCACTTTTCGCTTCTAGAGTAAGAGCGTGATGAGCCGCAAGTCTTTTTCCTATCATTAAACCGTGCGGTCCCAGCATTGAAAATCCATACTTAACATTGGGAGCCAAATCAAAACTCAAGTGGTGTCCAGCAATCACTGGTGTTTTAGTTATTTCTTGTAGAAATAAGCAAATGAATTTCCAAGAAGCCGGCCAGTAAACGAAGTAAACCAGATCACAATAATCAAATAGCGCTTTCATTTTAACTAACCCCGATATATTGGGTGTGTTGAATAACGATGTGTTGATTTCCATGATCCTACAGCTTTTAAAGTGATCAGCAGGCGACCACAGTTTAGGTCCATAAAACGACGTTACAACAAAAAACTCGTGACGATCATGTAATCTGCTCGTTACTTTATCCAACCAATGCTCTACACCATGACCCCCCCAAATGCTAGGGCATGATAAAACACCTATCCTCAATTTTCACACACAATAAATCCCTTGTTTTCATAAGCCTATTTTAGATTTAGTGGGATTGCATTTGGTTATTACCGTGTTCCTTAACCACGGTGTGGAACATGTGTTCGAGTTTTGGTATTATAACTGCCCAGTCAAATCTTTCTGCTGTTTTGCGCGCGTTTTTGCACATTTCCCAGTATTCTTGTGAACCGCTCTTCCAAAGTGAGTAAAGCTTGTTCACCTTTTCAACCATTTCGTCAAACGTGACAACGGGCGTTCCAGAGGCCATAGCTTCAAGACCTGTGAGCATGAAAGTTTCATATCTTGATGGAGCAATTAGAACATGTGATTTGGCATAGAGTTCACGTTTAA
>NEXD01000127.1 GCA_003019595.1 Candidatus Marsarchaeota G1 archaeon BE_D | reverse complement strand
AGCGACGATGAGCGGCCAAAGAAAGTTGTTCCACACGCTTATAAACGTGTAAATCGCAACCGCGCTGAGCGCTGGTTTTGCAAGCGGAAGGCTCACTTTGAGAAAAGCGTTAAAAGGCGTTGCGCCGTCAAGAATCGCCGCTTCTTCAAGCTCATAGGGTATGGTCTTAAAGAACTCCCTCATCAAAAAGATTCCCACCACAAAAGCGAGCGAAGGAACGATTATTCCTTGGTAGGTGTTCACCCAGTGGAGTTTTAGAATCAGAATAAAGTTCGGAACGATGGTTATCGGAAATGGTATCATGAGCGTTCCCAAAACGAGAAGAAAAAGCTGATCTCGTAGTGCAAAGCTTATACGAGAAAAAGCGTAACCGCTCAGCGCGCTGATAAAAACCGAAAGCGTGGTGGTCACGACAGAAATTAGCAAGCTGTTTGCGTACCAAGTGAGAAAACCGCTCGTTTTGATGACGTACACATAGTTTGAAAGCGTTTGAATAAAAGGGTAAAGAATTGGTTGCTGTGACATCGCCGCGTCCCTAAAGGACGCAAGCACCATCCAGTAAAACGGAATCACGTAAGGAATTGCAAGAACAAACGAAAGCACAAGCAAAGCCAGGTTCTTTGGCTTCAACTAGTACCACCTCTTTACCTCTAAGTACCTTCTTAAGATCAAGCTTACTACAAAGATTAAGACAAAAAGCAAGAACGACGCAGCGGCGGCATACCCCATTTCGTTGTACGAAAAGGCGTAGTCGTAAATGTAAAGAAGCGCGGTGTACGTGGCGTAACCTGGGCCGCCGTTGGTCATGACGTAAGAAAGGTCGAAAATCTGTAGCGCGCCGATCATGCCAAGAACCGTTGCGATGAACACGCTAGGTTTTAAAAGAGGTAGCGTTATGTACCTAAATCTTTGCCATGCGCTCTTTGCGCCGTCAATCAATGATGCTTCGTACAGGTTTTCCGGAATAGAGTTGATCCCCGCGATGAATACAACCATAAAGTACGCGGACGTTCCCCAAATCGCAACGCTCATTATCGCAGGAAGCGCCGCTGAAGGAACGATCAGCCAGTTTTCGGGTTTAACGCCGAAAAGCGAAAGCACGGAGTTGACAAACCCGCTTGGTGAAAAAATCCAGATAAAGATGAGCGAAACGATCACGGAAGAGGTGATAGCGGGCACAAAAACCAACGCTCTCATTAGCTTTACGAACCTGTTACTAGAGCTATAAACAAGTCCAAGCCCAAGCGCCACGAGCGTTTGGATTGGAACTACACCAGCGGTGTAAATCGCGGTGTGCTTTAAAGAGTCCAAAAACAAAGGGTCGTGCAAAAGCTTCCAGTAGTTTTCAAAACCCACAAAGCTGTAATGGCGGGAAAGAAGGTTATAGTTCGTAAAGCTCAGATAAAACGAGTAAAAAGCGGGAAAGTAAACGAAAGTCAAAAGAACAACGAGCGCAGGAAAAATAAAGAGGTAAGCAAAAAAAGACCTCTTTCTAAAGACGCTCATTTTTTTGCCCTCTATGTGCTCGAGCTTAGGTCTGAGTCTCCGCTCATCGTGAGTTGCTCTATCGCTTGTTCAAGCGTTATCTTGTTTAAGAAGAGGTTTTGTAGAATCGCGTTTGCGTCGTTGTAAACTTTGGCGAAGTTTGCGGTTGGGAAGGACCATGGGTGCGCGTAAGAGAACTCGCTCATCAGCGCCTTTGCGTCAGGGTTGTTCTGGTAGTACGGCAAATTGAAAAGCGACATGCGTGTGGGAAGTGCAAGTCCAAGCTCAACCCATTGTGTTTGACCTTGAACGCTTGTAAAGAACTTTAAGAACTCCCACGCTTGCTGTGGATGCTTGTCGTTGTAAGGAATCGCCAGCCCAACTGTGAAAAGTAGCGTTGCTCTTCCAGCAGGTCCTGCGGGTAAGGGGGCGACCGAATACGTCACGTTGGGATAGGTTTGGTTCATATAAGGAATCATCCAGTTTCCTTCTATCGTCATCGCCGCAAGCCCTTCGCCAAACGCCTGACTGTCCCAACCAGCGCCAACTGCACTGGGCATTACCGCGTAACCCTGCTGTATCAACTGATAAGTGTAATTAAGCGCTTCTAAAAATTCAGTGGTGTTTGTGGCAACGCTCGTTCCATTGGGAGTTATCCATTCTCCGCCAGATACACAAAAGCGAGAATTCGCGCCATGTCAGGTGGTAACGCAAGGCCGTAAGTCACAACCTTTCCGTTAGACTTTATTGTGAGCTTTTGCGCATCCTGGTAAAGCTGTTGCCAAGTTGTCGGTGGAGATGTTATTCCCGCTTGCTCAAACATCTTTACGTTATAGAACAGACCGAGTGGAGACCAGTCTTTAGGGATTGCGTAGATGTTGCCGTTGTACGTAAACGCTTGAAGCGTTTCGGGTATGAAATCAGAGATGTTGTATGTGGGATCAGAGTTTATGTACTGATTTAAGGGTAAAAGAAGACCGTTTTGAATGTACGAATAAGCTTCGGAGCTGTCGACGTAAAAAACGTCAGGCGCATCACCCGCGGCGATTTCGGTTTTGAGTTTGGTGTCGTAATCCGAAGTTATTGGTTGAAAAACAACGTGTACATCCGTGTGTTGCGCGTTAAAAGCGTTCACCATTTCTTGGTCAAACTGGTACTCGGCACCAGAGGACACCCAGCCTGCGAACACGATTTGCACAGGCGCCTGGGCGCTTGTAGGAGGTGATGTGGAACTTGTGGTCGTTAAACTCGAAGAAGAAGATGGTGTTCTTGTAAGAATGATCACACCAGCGATCACAGCGATCACGAGAACAATTATTACGATATATGCTAATGTTGATATTGCTCTATTTTTGTTTGCTTTTCGACGCTTATTTAAGGGCGGTTTATCAATCAAACGAACCACCCAACTACCTTTTAATAATAAACTATTTAAACTTTTTCTAAACCTTACTACTTTAATATAGTAATCAAATAATGAAGAAAATCAAAAGATATAAAAAGCTGGCCACAAAAAACAAAGCGCGATGATCAAGGAAAAGCTTGAGCTTGCGGGTAATCTCACGGCGTGCGTTTTGCGAAAAGACGCTATCGGAATAGAGCGATACTATTTTGGTGAGTTTTTCTTTCTAGACAATTTGGTGAGTGGCGAAGCTACCGCGTGCAAAAACTCTCGATGGGAGCTTTCTGGGATCACAAGAAATTTTGAGGAAGGGGTGACCGAAAGGCTCACGATCTACGAAGACGTTTTGCACTATTCGCTTTCAGGCTACCACGCAAAAATCGAGCTCAACCCACCAAGCGACGCAAGAAAATTGGAGCGTGCACTGCTTTTACAGAGCGAGGGATGGTGGCTTTGCATTCTTTTTGAGAAATCAAGAGGTTTGTTTGAGCTGTGTATTGTGGGCGATAGCCACAAAAAAAGCGCGCTCGAAAACGCAAAACGCTACTTACACTCCCATGAAACGCTTAGCACCCTAAGAGAGATGAAGTTTCGTGCGCTCTTACGAAAAACCAAAACGCGCGATCGCTTTAAGCTGTACTGCTGGTACGTCTTGTTGAGCAACGGCGTAAAGACAAAACACCCAGTGCTAAAAAAGCGCTTTACTATGCCAAGCAAGTACTCTTTCAGACACCAGTGGCTTTGGGATTCGTGCTTTCACTCGATTGTGCTGTCGCTTTACGACGTGAAACTCGCAAAAGAAGAGCTTGAAAACCTTTTTCTTGCGCAAAAGCAAGATGGAAGAATACCTCACGAAATCTTTCTTTCAAAAAGCGCGTGTAAAAGGTTTTGGGGTGTTGACGATTTTTCGCCTTGGACCACCCAACCACCTGTTTTAGCGGTAAGTGTAGAAAGAATACTCGAAACAAGCTGGGACGAAGGCTTTGCGAAAAAGGCGTTCAAGGTTCTTTTAAAGTACGACGAGTGGTGGAACAAAAAAAGAGATGAAGATTTCGACTTGCTTTGCTCGTACCACGACCCTCTTGAGAGCGGATGGGACGACAGCGTGAGATGGGACGATGTAAAGGTGCAGGAAAGCCCTCACGGAATGTACCCGGTTGAGGCGGTCGACC
>NEXD01000126.1 GCA_003019595.1 Candidatus Marsarchaeota G1 archaeon BE_D | reverse complement strand
GCAAACAAGGAAATTAATAAGCTTTATTGGAACATTTCTACTAATTAAAAAATCTTATTCATAAAAGTTAATGCACTATTGAGTAAATTTTTCTCAAAGTTACCGAAAGATTATTGGCACTCTTTATTACTTTATTCAATGTGGACGGTGCGCAGTATTTAAGGCTTGAAACAATTGGTAGAAAAAGCGGAAAGACGCACCAAGTTGTCGTAAGGTACATTGCGCTTGACAACAAGGTTATCGTGTTTCCTCACAATGACAAAAAGCAGGACTGGGTTGCCAATGTTTTGTTCAACCCGAATGTTAAGCTCTACACAAATTTTGGGATTTTTTTGGGGATCGCTAAACTCAAACGCATTCAAGGCGTTAACCACCCAATACTTTCGATTTTTACGAGAAAGTACGGAATCGACGAAATAAAAAAGAGATACTGGGGACAAACAAAATACGTCGAAATAACGATTCAGAACAAACTGGGCAACTCTAATCCCGAAGAGCTTTATTATGGGGACTTAGAAGCCGCCTTTGACACAGTCGCTGAGCACTATGACGAGCACATTTTCGGAAATCCTGTGAACTCATGGCTCAGAGCGGTGTCTGTTGGCTTGATGAAACAAGTGTTTAAATCTGGAGACACTGTTTTAGAAATTGGTTGTGGAACCGGGACTGAGACGCTTAGCCTTGCAAGCTCAGGAATTAAAGTGGTTGCCACGGACATTTCTCGTAAAATGCTTGATGTGTTAAAAAGAAAAGCGGAACTTATGGGACTATCTGATATGGTCGTACCAGTTCACGCGCGCGCAAGCGAAGTGAAAGAAGTTTTGTCAGGTTTGGGTTATGAAAAGTTTGATGGAGCTTACTCAAATTACGGTGCAATAAACACAGAACCCAAACTTCCAAAGCTCGCAAAAGACCTTCGAACGATGATAAAAACTGGCGGTGCGCTTGTTTTGGGCGTTTGGAATCGTTATTGCGCTACGGAAATTCTTGGTTACACTTTAAGGTTTAAACCAAGAATGGCGGTTGCGAGATTCAAAAACCCAGTTCCGATTGGAAAGAGCAGATTTTGTGTGACCACTTACTCCTACACACCTTCTGAGATTTCTAAGATGTTCTGCGGTTTTGAAATTGAAAGAGTGTTGGGCGTTGTAGTTGTTGTTCCACCGTCTAACCTTACCAAGTATTTACCAAAAAGGCACGAATTTTTAAAGAAATTGGATTTGACACTTGGCAGAGCATTTCCGTTTAATAGACTCGGCGATCACTTTCTAATTGTAATGAGGAAAGTGCGCTAAATGGATGAGAACGATCTAATTACGGTTTGCGTTTGCACGTACAACTCAGGAGAGACGATCGAAAGCTGCCTTACGAGCATAAAAAGAGCGCTACCGCGAGCGCGTTTGATTGTAGTGGACCACGAAAGCTCCGATGAGACGCTCGAAGTTGCAAAGAAAATGGGTGCCGAAATTTACACAGAAAGAATAGGGCTTGGCTATGCAAGACAGCTATGCTTTGAGCTTGTGCGCACACCCTTTATCTCTTTTGTAGATAGTGATGTACAAATCGTCGACAAAGATTTCTTTAAAAAAGCGTTGCTTATACTATCGAAAAACCCGAAAGTGGGTGCGGTTGTGGGACTTTCGGTTGGCCACCGCTTTGCGTATGGCTTGCCAGCGAGTTTGCTTGTTTTAAGAATGGAAAACTTTCAAGGAAAAATTATACCAGCGTATATCGACGCACGCGAAACTTACTTTATTCAAAAAAGGCTTGAAAAGCTTGGGCTTCAGACGGTTTACCTTTTTGATTCGATGATTCACCGCTCGCGCTACCGCAAGCACAAACCAGAGTGGGAAGGCGCAAACACAAGGTTGTTAAACTCTTCGGCATTGAAGGAGCTTGTTTTTGTGGCAAAGGTTGTTTTACTTATGAGCTTAAACAGCCGTGACATCAAAAACATCGCGTACACTCCTATTTTTTACCTAAAGTTTCTTCGAGGATTTGCAAACCCTTTAAAATGGCGAAGGCTTGAAAGGAGGAGGCGCGTTTGAAGCTCATAACCCAAAGAACCATGTTTAAGCTACTTATCGAGCGCTCAGGAATTCTCTTTTCTATAACCTTTAAAAGCAGGGCGGTGTTTTTCTTTTTGTCCGTGTACTATACTGGAATAAAAATTGCGCCAACCACAGACCCTTACCCTGGAATAGTTGAAATTTGTGGGTACGACATACAAAAGATAGTTTACAACTGGCAGAGGCTTTACCGCGTAAAGCTTGTAAGGTAGTACTTTTCGGCGTACTCAAAACCCGCTTCCTTCCCAACCCTTTTTGCGTGTTCAACAATTAGCGCTGTGTAATCTGTTTGAGAAAAGTAAAGCTTAGCCATCTTTACTTTCTTCTTAATTTCTTCTTTCGTTAGAGGTAACACGCGTTCTTTGATGTTGCCTATTACACCGCTCAGCGCATCTTCTTCCTTTTTAAGATCCGAAATTTTTGCCGCATAAGGCAAATCTTGATACAAAACAAGTTCGCAATTTTTGATCTCTTCGAACAACTTTATCGCAAGCTCACGTGTTACAAGATGGTCTATGTGTGAGCCTATGGCCGCTGGGGCCACGATGATTGAAGGACTCTCTTTTACCCATAAGCTTGGGTTTGGTTTTCGACAAACCCTTACTGAAGAGTCCTCCAAATAAAGGTGCACACTCTTACAGCGTAAGAGAGACAAAACGAGTTTGTCTTCAAGTGTTCTTAATGTAGTTGTCAAAAATTTAGATTGTAAACGCCACTTGTTAAAAGAGGAGACGTTAAAAAGTGTGACGCAAACCCTTTTTTGGTCGTGCTTTAGATAGAAAAAAGCGGAGTAAACAACGTCGTCAGGATGGGGTGAAAGAAGAAGCGTGTACACTTTAAAAAGAGAGGATTTGTATGCCAAAAAGCTTTAGGGTTGCGCTTCCTTGGTACAGATTTCCACCATTTCACAAAACAATTGGAGGGCTATCCGTTTGGATTTGGGAGATGTCGCAAAACTTGGCAAGACAAGGCGTAAAGCTAGAAGTTCTTGTTCCTCCCGGATTTGCTTTCAATGACAAAGCAAAGGAATGTGAGGCTATTAGACTACTCGCTTTAGACAAGGATGTTCAACAACTTTCCGTTTTCTCTGATTATGACTGTGTAGTCAGCGTGAACAATTTCGGCTCAAAGGCTATTTCAAAGATAAAAAAGCTTACAAATGTAGTACGTGTTCTTCACACGATAGCAAGTGATAGAACGCTTGACACATATGTGAGCTTAAACGCTACGCCGATTGAATACGCAAAATGCTACATTTTGAGAAAAAGAGAAAGAGAAGCTGAAAAAAGGTTGAGCGGTGTTTTAACAGTTTGCGTAAGTCGTTTTTTAAAGGAAAAGGCGTTAGAACACAAACTTGAATCACAAAAAAATTTGATTTACGTACCAAACTGTGTCGACACAACCCTTTTTTACAAAAAGGAAGAAGAAAAGCGTTTTGACATCGTGTTCGTAGGAAGGTTTCAAAAGGTAAAAGGATTAGACATTTTGTTAAAAGCTCTGAAAATTTTGAACCTTAGACTAAAGGTGAACATAGTTGGCATAGAAAACCCACAAGAAAAGCAGTGGTGTGAAAAACTCGTGGGAACATCAGCCATGCTCACGTTTTCAGGTTTTGTGAATAGAGAGCAAATGCCTGAAGTGTATAGAAGCGCAAAAATTCTGGTTTTACCTTCACGCTATGAAACTTTTGGGCTACCCGTTTTAGAAGCAATGGCTTGCGGAACGCCTGTTGTCGCAAGTGGGGTGGGAGGGGTGCTAGAGCTCGTTAAAAAAGAGTGGGGAATGCTTGTCCCACCGAACGATGTTATATCATTAGCACGCGCAATAAAAAATGCGCTCAACGACCAAAGGCTGTATGATGGGGCACAACAACTTGCCACAAAGAAAGCGCAGGAGTTTGACTCAAAAAGTGTGGCAAAGCAATTTAAAGAAAGCGTTTTTTCTAAAAAGGTAAATTTCTGTCAGTAAATAACACGTAGTCGGTGCAATCGCA
>NEXD01000125.1 GCA_003019595.1 Candidatus Marsarchaeota G1 archaeon BE_D | reverse complement strand
GAACGCAGAACACCGTGCTCTTATTGCCCAAAGACCCAGACCTATCCGCAAAAAAGCTCAAGGAGTACATCAAAAACAAAACTGGTAAAAACGTCGCGGTTATAATTTCGGACACTCATGGTAGGACGCTCAGGGAAGGTCAGATTAATGTGGCAATAGGTCTGAGTGGGCTTAACCCATTCAGGGACTACAGAGGAAAAGCGGATATGAAAGGATACGTTCTTCGTGTAAAACTCATTGCGGTTGCGGACGAAATTGCGAGTGCGGCCGAACTCGTAATAGGTCAAGCCACAGAAAAAATTCCTGTCGCGCTCATCAAAGGATTAAACGTGGTGGAAGAAGGAGAGTACTCGGCCAAAACGCTCAACATGCCAAAAGAGCGTTGGTTCTTTAAACCACAATCTTAACGGTCATTCTGGAGGAATTTCCTGAAAAGCAAGCTTTAACAAAGCTCGTTTACGTATCCATGAAGCCAGATAAACTACGATTAGTACCACGAATAACCCTATCATAAGCTCAATTCCTATAGGGGTGTTTGCACCGTATACAGAGTTTGTGAGCATAAGATACACCAGTAATGTCATAAACGCCATCATACACAAACCAAGTACAGTTAACAACGGTGCTTTAATTGGCGCCACTTTGTGTAAATCAGGTTTTAGTATTGGAAGTAGCACAGCAGAAAGTCCTACAAAGAAAGTTGGAAAAATCGCGGTCCACCAAGTGGCCACTGAACCAAACAAATAAGCATACGTTGCTGAAGCTGGAATGTTTATAATAGCAAAAAGCAAAACTGTGATAAGAGTAGACGCTATCACAGCGTATACAGGACCATGTGTTCTATCAGACACTTGGCCAAATATTTTTGGTAATACTCCATCAAAAGAATATGCGAAGAGTCCGCGCGACATGAAAATATAAGCAGAAGGAATGTAAATTATGAGTTGCACAAAGCCTGCTAGAATTATGATCGTAGCTAAAATGGGATTTGTGGCAACGGCTATTAATAGGTCGACGTACGGTAGAGCTGGTAAAGGGACTTGGCTTGGGTTGTTGTAAAGTAAGTAGTCTATCGCAGAAAGAAACTTAAATCCGATTGTGTGATAAGTCAACAAAAGCGTAATGGCAGTAAGGATTATATAAAGAAAACTACCTAGTAGTGTTCCTGTCAAATAAGATCTGCGAGGGTTACGAATCTCACCGCTCACTTGAGCAGATGTTCCACCCCATATTGCGCCCACCGCTAATAAAGGATAAATTAAAAGACCAGCAAAAATAGAAAAAGACGGCATTGACCAGCCGTCAGAAGTTGCTGTTGATATTACATTTGAGTAATAATCACTAGGTTGTCCTTTGTATTTATCCACAAAAGAATTAAACGCGTTTATGAATCCACTGTGAGAAACCAGTGCAAGCGCTAACAACATGGACACAGCTCCGATCATTACCACTATAAACATGTAGTTTTGCGCTTTTAAATAAAACCTCGTAGACCTTAGTGCAAAAAAAGAACTTCCAATTATCCAAATTAGTCCCAAGATAATGATCCACATTGATTGACTAATTGAAGAAGCCATTCCGATTAATGTCTGATTTTTGTAAATCGTTCCTATATAAGCGAACAATGTGCTTAGTGCCGTCGTTTCAATTGTAACACCGTTAATAGCGGCGAACAAGAGAAGAATTATTCCTAATGAAATGTTTCCCACAAAACCTATAAGCGGGTTTAAAGTGCGGCTAATAAATACGTAATCACCACCACTGCGTGGCATGATTGTTGTAAAAGTGTAGTACACCAAAATACTAATCACGCTTGCTAGGCTGTAAATTAGAAAACCGAATGCAAGATTACCTCCAACAATTGGTGCAAGGCTTGCAATATAATAAAATGTAAACTGAAAACCCATTACGGTCATTACGTAAATAAACACACTTAACCACGAAATCTCTCTAACTAGTCCTGTGGCTTCTCTTAAAAACACTTTAGGACGTGCATTTGATCCTTGAGCGGACATTATTCTAGAAATTATCAATACCTTATAAATCTTTTCATTGTTTTAGACAAAATATGAGATATTTTTTCAAAATATGTTGAAAGATTCACGTCTTTTACAGATTCAAAATGATATAATTAGTTCGACTTTTTTAAATCTTCTATTATGATCATGGCTGCGTTGTGCCCCGCTGCTCCTGTGACACCACCTCCTGGATGTGTTCCCGCACCACAAATGTACAGACCACTGATTGGAAGCCTGTAATTTGAGAGACCAACAAGCGGTCTAAAGGACAGTAGTTGATTTAGAGTCTGTTCAAGGTGGGACACATGACCAGAATTTATTCCAAAAAGTCGTTCAAGGTCCCAAGGGCTTAATATTTCATAATTTTCTATCAATTGCTTAATGTTTGGTGCGTGTTCTTCGTAGATCGATACAAACAGTTGCATAAGTTCATCTCTTCTTTCATTCCAGTTACCTTTGTTAAGAGTATACGGAACGTACCTTAGTAAAACAGACATCGTGTGATGATTTGGAGGAGCAACCGAATGGTCCCAAGCTGATTGGATAAAGCTGTACACCGGTGGCCTTTCTGGTATTTCGTGAAATCGCCATCTGAAATAGGCTTTCACGATTTCGTCCACAGACTCAGCCATTCCAACATACGCTTTGTGTTCTTCCCCAATATTTGTGGAGTCTATACAGCTAAAGCGAGGTAAGCCTTTTAAAGTAAGGTTGATTTTGGCCTGGCCCCCCTCATTTTTTAGGTTTTTGACACGGTGAATAAATTCCTTTTCAAAGAAGTCTTGGCCTACAAGCTTTAAAATCGTAGTTTTGGGGTCGGCGTTTGATACGATCGCTCTTGCTTCTAACACTTTACCGTCTTTAAGTTTCACAGCGCGCGCACGGTCGTTTTCAATTATTATCTTTTCGACTTCTGTATTAAGGAAAATTTTTACACCCAAGTCTTTTGCGGCCTTTTCTAAAGCCTTAGAGACTGCGCCTGAACCGCCTATTGCATAACTGTATCCCGCCGATCCCTCAGAAAGCGCAAGCAAATAAGACGTTCCGACATCTTCTGGACTCATGCTCGTATTTCCCACACTATTCAGACATAACGCCACCTTTACTTCTTCTGATTCAAATAATTCGTCAACAAGTTGTTTTGCGCTTGTGAGTAAGAAATCTCGAATTATCCATTCAACATCAGCGCCTTCCATCATTTTTAGTAGCTCGGAAACTGGCGGAGGTGGCATAAGCATCAGTGGGTCGACTGTTTGTGCAAAGCTTTTTGCCAAATCATAAAACTTCAAGTATTGTTTTGCGTCAAAAGTAGAAAATTTCGAGATTTCATGAGCAGTCTTTTCAGGATTTGAGTAGAGAAATAGATGCTTAGATTTAAAAGGGAAAAAGTTGCGCGGTTCGATTGAGCCGTGCTTATACCCATACTTTTCAAGATTGAGTTCTTCAATTATTTCTTTGCGTAGGTGCGGAAAATAACTTGCTCGTGAAATCTTGTAACCTGGCCATAACTCTTCTGTAACAGCCGCGCCGCCAACAACATTACGCCTTTCTAAGACGCACACGTTAAAACCAGCTTTAGCCAAATAACAAGCGCAAACAAGCCCGTTGTGACCAGCACCTACAACAATTACGTCAAATTGCGCCATAATACCCGCTGTATTGTCAGTAATTTATATCTTATGTTTTTTAAAAGCATTCAATATTTTGTTTATTTCTTTTATTTTTATTTCAAACATTTGAAATTCTGTTCAGATTTTTGCCGTAGCATCGTTTACAAAAGCATTTTCGTCCATAGTTCACGGATAACGCTTAAAGCAATCACAGTTGTGAAGAAAGATGTGTCCAAATCATATCGCGCGGTTTTGTTCGACTTCGATGACACGATTTCTGATTCGTCCGCAGGGAAAAGAGCCGCGCTTATAAGAGTGGCACACATCTTAAAAAGGGACACACAAACCGCTTTGGGGCTAGAAAAAATTGTCGAAGAGCTCTACACAATTGAAGAAGAGATGAATGCGAGCACAAGTTACGACAGGACAAAATGGTGGCCTGAAGCTGGTAAAAGACTTGGTTTTGATGTAGATCCC
>NEXD01000124.1 GCA_003019595.1 Candidatus Marsarchaeota G1 archaeon BE_D | reverse complement strand
ATCGTTTGGTTGTCAACGATAGAAGGTGACGTTGATTGTCTGACCCTTTGTCAGAACAACGCTGTGTGACTGATAATCGTTTGGGTCTATTGTTAGCACGTTGTTATAAATCGTTACAGGCTTCTGAGCAACTGCAGAAACAGGTGAAACCGCACCAACAAAGCCGATAATTGCACCGATTAAAAGAATCACTAATCCGATAATTGCGATGGTTCTAGGCACGATGATATATTTTTGAAACTAAGATATAAATTTTCTTATAAGGTTACCGAAAAGTATAAATTGATCAAATATTAGACAGTTACCGATGGCGTATACTAGATTTATTCCAATTAGTGTTGCAGTTGTTTTAGCGATAATCATCGTGGCGTTGGCCGCAACTTCAGCAAAATCGGCTGTTTACACGCCCCAAACAATAACCTTAAGGGTAGGCTATCCAGATTCTTTGGACGAAAGTGACGTCTCCGACTTATACGCGTATAGCCATATCCTAGCGCAAGAAGGAATAAACGTTATTCCTACGTACTACGATGCACCTCCTTTGTCTTATAAGGGTCTTGTATCGGGTCAGCAAGACATAGCTCTTGTTAGCGCAACGTCTGAATGGGAAGGTGTAGCACAGGGAGAGCAAACAACGGTAGTCGCTTGCTATGCAATCGGTGGCACGTTTTTGATGATTGCTGGTCAAAATATAACAAAACCACAACAATTGATAGGAAAGGCCGTAGACGATTTTGGTCCAGGTTCGGAAACACGCGCACTCGACCAGTACTGGCTTAACATTTCAGGCGTTCCTTATAACTCCGTAGGGCCGAATCCAAACTCTGTTTATCTTAGAGCTTCTGGAGGTAACATCGCAAGAGTTCACGATCTTGAAACAAATGTGGTACAAGCGATAACGGTGGATGACTTTATTCTTTCAGATCTTTCCTCACCATCTGTGAACAACACAGCTCACAATGGACCATTTCATGTGCTGTTTTACACTCCGATAAACGTGCTTTCAGTGTGCTACGCAGCAAGAGATGATTGGTTGAGTAATCCACACAACCAGCAGGTGCTAATCAAGTTTATCGAAGCGATCTACGAAGCGCAGAGATACTTCATTTTACATCCGAACTTTGCTATAAAGTACGAAGAACAACAGCTACCGCTAACACCGCCTTCTGAAATCCAGTATGTGATGTACTTCTATCCTCAACACATGACTTACTGGCCTTATGGTAACTTTAACCTGCTTGGGCCACTTTCTATACAAAATATCTTTGAAAACACAAACAAATTCATGATAATCAACGGCGTGATTTCACAACCATTATCCAACTCATCAGTTAAGCCTTATGGCGTAATAAACGGATACTTCGAGCTACAAGCTTTAAAGGCCTTAGGGCCGTTCAATTACCCATGCCAACCTTGGGTGAACCAACAGCTAATAATGGCGATTCAAGAGTACGTACCACGAGAATTCGGTTCTCCTCCAACAAACTGCCATCCTACTAACACCACATTCTCTAGTTAAACCTTTTTAAACTTTTTATCCAACCGAAAATATTCACAACATTATGGACTTATATGAGGCAATTCGAAAAAGGGTCGCATGCCGAGCGTTTACTAAGCAGATGGTGCCAAAAGAAAAGATTTTAAAAATTTTAGAAGCTGGAAACATGGCACCTTCCCCAGAAAACTACCAGCCGTGGGAATTCATAATAATTGAAGATCCGAAAATCCGTGAAGCGTTAACAGAGCTTAAGCTTGAATCAAGAAGGCAAGTTCTTAAAGAAACTTACCCGAATTTAAACGACGAAGAGATCGAAAAAAGGGTACAAGGTAACAAAACCGCTCTGCAAACCGCAAGCTATTTAATCGCCGTTTGTTATAAAGACGTGGATAACCCAGCTGAGACGGGCAACATGAAACTTTCCTTTTCAAGTATAGCCGCTTGGACATGTATATCTTATATGTGGCTTGCTGCAACAGCAGAGGGTCTTGGGATGAGCCCCACATTTTACTCTTATCATGTTTACAACAAAGTGAAAAAGCTTCTTGGATTGCCTGAAAACTACCATCTTGCTGCTGTGATCAGAATTGGATATCCAGCAAAAAAGCCACTGGGAAGAAAGAAAACGGTAAAACCTTTAAAAAGCAAGTTGCACCTTAACACATTCGGAAATCCTTACTCGCTTACTATGGAATAAATTTTAAATTTTCTCGTAAATTAAAAATCAAAATGCCAGATTTTAGTAGTATTAGAAATTCGCTTGATGATTCAAAGAACTTTTCTGACCTTACAGGTAGTCCATACTATAACGACGCAATATATGAACGCTTTTCAGACGAAGAGTATAAAAGAAGGCACAGTTTACTGCGGGAATACATGAAAAAACAAGGGTACGACTGCTTGATAGTATGTGGTGGACCAAACCACTGGAGCACTTGTTATGGGGTAGGATGGCTCACAGGTCACTACACAGAATGGCATAGCATGGCGGTGTATCTCGTTTTTCCATTAAACGCAGAACCTACACTCATTTACTCTATGGGAGGCACTCACATAGAAGCAGTAAGAAGATATTCTTTTGTGAAAGACGTCAGGCATTCAAAAAAAGGAAAGTTTGGTGAAGTCATAGCCCAAATACTAAAGGAAATAGGGCTTACGCAAGGAAGGATTGGAATAACTGAATGTGACTCCCGCTTTCACGAATTCATGCCAGTGAACCACTATCTTACGCTTGTTAAAGAGCTTCCAAATGTTCGTTTTGAACTAATCAAAGGACCGTTCCATGAACTTTGGTGTATTAAAAGCCAAGAAGAACTCGATGCGATCGAAAGAGCTGCGAAAATTTGCGATGTAGCATTACAAGCGCTGATTGAAAGCGCAAAACCAGGTGTAAAAGAGTACGAGCTGAAAGCTACCGTTGCGAAAACAATACTTGAGCGCGGAGCGAACTACAACTTTATTATAATTGGTTCGACGCCCATGTCGAATCCAAATCTTGTGTTTGGTAATCCTTATCCGTCAGGAAGGAAAATACAAGAAGGCGATATAATTATCAACGAAATCGCGGTGGAGTACAAAGGGTTTCAGGCGCAAATAGGAAGCCCAGTTTGTGTAGGAAAGCCACTACCTAGCGTGATAAAATTCTTTAACGAAATAGTGCTAGAAGGCTTTAACACAATACGCGAACAACTGAAGCCAGGAAACACTTTAGAAGATGTAAGAAGGGCTGCGCAGTTCTTTAGAAGAAAGGGATACCAGTCAAGGCCTCTTGTTTTACACGGTTTAGGGGTTTCTAGCGAAGGACCTGAGGTTAATATAGACAAAGTGGAAGCTGAAGAGTATGAGTTTGTTCTAAAGCCAAACATGACACTCATGCTTGAACCAAACCCAATCACGCCAGATGGGAGATTTGGCATATTTTTGGGCCACCCATTTGTAATAACAAAAGATGGGAACAGAAAGCTTACGGATTTCCCGCTTGAGCTTTCTATTGCACACTAAGAAGAGTTTTGGGATTTTCTTGTGCGATCGCTTTAAAACCAGCTTTTACGGTGTTTTTTACAAAGTCCAAAGCATTGGGTAGTTGCATGTCGAATGGATAGTCTGTGCCAAAAACTACTCGCTCAATTCCAACCATTTGGATGAGCGCCGAAAGGATCTCTTCTTTGTACACAACTGTGTCATAGTAAAACCTTTTTAAATACGAACTTGGCTTTTGCGCACAACTTTTCGCTTCACTTCTTACTGTATAACCGTGATCCAAACGTCCTACTACCCAAGGAAGGAAACCACCTCCATGAACCAAAACCACACGAAGATTGGGATGCCTGTCCAAAACGCCCCCAAAAATGAGCGACGTAGCTGCGATTGTGGTGTCAAAAGGGTTGCCAAGAAGGTTTTGAAGGTAATATTTTTCAAGCCTGTCTTTGAACACGTTGACAGGGTGAAGCACTATTGGGACGTTTAGACGCTCGGCCGCATCCCATATTGGCTCAAGAAAATTTGCGTCCAAATTAACGCCGTTGACATTTGTACCTATAAACACACCTTTGGCGCCTTTTTGCATGTATTCCTCGAGTAATGAAGTTGCGAGTTTCGTGTGCTGAAGTGGAGGCATTACC
>NEXD01000123.1 GCA_003019595.1 Candidatus Marsarchaeota G1 archaeon BE_D | reverse complement strand
GAATACAAGTATTAAACAATTTTACAGATCTGCATAGTACTATACGCATCAAGCATCGCATAGTAAAGGTGTTACGGATGATAGCTTAAATCGAGACATTTGATAAAAGCTTATGAGTTATACTAGTTATAAAATATGGGACGCTGAAACTCCATTTGAGTTTTTAACCTTAAGCGATTTGAAAATATGATGGTGATCGGTATTAATTTTAAAAAGCGCCGAAATGAAGTGACTTTTAGCCACTAGAAGTAGACCATAAAATTATAAACTGTTCTCTGGAAGGCAGTCTCACCAAGGGAAGAAGTCAGAAAGTAGGCTGTGAGTCACAGCAATTAAAAGCGGCAATAAGCAAAAACGGAATAAGCAACTGATTTTCAAATATCGGTTACTCGTTCTGTAAAGAACTAAAAAGAGGACCCTTTAAAAAGTTTAGTCCAATACACTTAGCTCACATTATTAATTATGCTTACAGATGTCGCTTAATCTGTAAGCCTTTAACTATTAAAAAGGTTGCAAAAGCTATTAGTTTAAAAAATCACGCCCATATCTTTAATGACCCACGGAAAAATAGACTAATACGCTTGAAACTGATTCTTTAGCCAATCAAAAAAGAAAGGTTCACACTTATCACTTACGTCTTAGTGCAAAAATGATGACAGCAAGAACGACGGCGAGAACCAAAGCGATCAATACATAATAATAGTAACTCGTTGAACTATGTGAAATTTGTGACATAGTCGAAGTTGAGACCGACAATGAAGTGCTCGTTGTACTAGAAGTTATAGTGGTTTGGGTGCTTGTCACACTTTTTGCGCTTACATTAAGCACACCATAAACATGATAGGAGTATTCATTTTGATACAAAGAGCCTGTCCCATAATAATAGTAGTAAGGAGATCCAGTCCAGTTGACCTGAGCTATAAGATAGTAAACGCCAGGAGATAGATTTGCGCTGATTAAAGCGGAATACTCACCATTACCATCGTTTGTTAAAGAGAAAACTTCAATGGGTTTTTGCGTTGATGGGTTAATCACATAAACAAATCCTTCACCGTTATCTACTTTGTTGAACAAAGCGGTATAGCCCGATGAGCTTTGAACAACATGATCTGCAAAAACCGTTGCATTTATTGTGAAGTTTATCGTGGAACCTTGAACTACGCTATAGTAGTTAGAATACGGGTTAGCAAGAACATAAGAAGGGAAGTATCGAAGAAGCACGTAACCCAATATGGGATTCCATGACTCAAACATGTACGGCCCTGCCATTACTTGTTGACTCAAATACTCAGCTGGCGACTCTGTCGTGTACTGTTTTACAGAGACGTTATACATCGTGTGCTCTGGAAGTATTGGCTCGGTCCACAGTGCTGGAAAGCTTGAATAAAACGAAAAGATGGAAGTCGAATTAAGGTAAATGTATAAGGTATAAGGATCATTTGGAGGAACATACGTTCCAGCAAGACTTGGAAGATAGCCGAACCACTCGCTCGATGGGTCGTTCGCCCTCGCCGTTAGGTTTATTGAAACACCAGGTGCGTACTGAATCACGTCTTGTGATGAGTTATAAGGGTTGGCCATGAACCCACCGGCATCCATGTACCAGATTGTGAAATTCAAGTCAATAGCGGTAAGCGGTGCCCCGTCTTGCCAAACTATGTTATGCAAAAAGTGTAAAGCAATCACGCTACCGTTATAAAAGTGGCCATTTGGCATAACTCCTTCCCCTCTTGTGATACTCCAATTGTAAACCGCCAATGGGAAAAGATCGCTTGTCGAATAAGATAGCGTTAATGGGGTAAGCCACATCATATTTAGCGCGGCATAGTCTGCACCAGAAACTTGTGTGTAAATATTAAGGTCGTTTACAGCAAAGCTATCACCAAATCTATAGAGTCCACCAAAAGTGCTATTTAGTGGGTGAACATTGGCTGGAAAAGCGTAACCAACACCGTTTTGAAGAATATAGCCTCTCCAGCCAACAAGGCTTACTGGAACAAGCGTTGTAAGCCAGCCAAGAATCACCACAGGAACATTTTCTTGAAGAAAGACTGTCACTTCATTTGCGTATTCTTTTGCAAGAGAAATTGAATAAGAGTCATAGTAAAGCTTTTTGATAAGGGTCCATGCGGTTGGATCATAATAGTGAATAAATACTTCATTTAGTGGGGCTGGGCCAAGCAAAAAGTAAGTCCAACTTGGTTCTGGCGGTGGTCCAAACCCAACGCTTACAATGTACATTTCCATGGATTCACTCGGTAAAAGCGCGTAAATAAAAGTGTTCGTGTCTACGACAACCATGTTTATCGTAAGATTAATCAAGGCTGCGTTTGAGATAAGCACATTAACAAGATTCTTATTAAGCGTCAAATCGGCTGTGGGCACATATATTTCAAAGCTAACCTTTGTGCCGTTACTGTAACTCCAATATCCTAAAGAAGGATGGTCTACAAGACCCGCTTTTTCTAAGTCTAAAATGGCAGCCGACAAATTGAATTCGCCATAGTTCAAATACGCTTGCTGCTGTTCAGGCGTAAAGTATTCGCTGTAAAGTATGGGTAACAAATAATAAGGAGATGCTATTCCCAGAATTCCGTTTGCAAAAGCTGTGGCCACCTGTTGATAATTCACAAGTCTCTGAATTGCTTCTCTAAAATATGTGTTGTTAAACGGGTATTCATTATACTTAAAACCAATGAAATAAAACCCGTTATAAGGCGTAAAATTAAGCCCTATTTCACCATTAAGCGCATAAGGCAAAAGCTGCTGATACTCTTGTAAATTACTAACGCCAGCGCCATCGAACTGAATATATCCATTGACAAGAGCCTCGATTTCTGCTTCATCTGTTGTGAACCATGTTATGTAAATGCTTTGTATGTATGGTCCCCAGTATTCACCCGTTCTATTGAGAATCGCAAGATTAGAAGGTGGTGTAGGAGTACCATATATCGAAAAAGGTGGAAGAGCTGGTTCATCCGCTTTGGCCAAGGAACAAAAACTAAATAAAAGAAGCAAAATGAACAAAATCACTATTTTTTGGTGCATCGTTGAACAAATTTACCAACAAATGGGTTATTTAAAACTTTTGAAATTGCTGTGTTGAATAAATATTGCTGATTGTGCTATTCGTGTAAATTCGGCTGAAGAGTTGGCGCTACTCCCCCCACTCTATTAACGCAGTCACGCTATTTATTCAACACAGCAGAAATTGTTACACACTATCGGCTTCGATTTTGTGGTAAACATTTCTTTCGACATAAAGTTGTGTTTTGCCTTTACTCTGGACTATTTTTACTTCTAACTTTCCAGAACCCCAAAGAAGATACGCTTTGTTTCCTTCAAACACCAGTGGAAGAGAGAGAGATGGCGTTTCACCTTCCATGAGTTTCAAGAACAGATTAGGCCCATCCTTTGTAACAATAGCCTTGTGTACGCCGTTAAAAGTCGCGTATTTACCAGTAAGTTTTGAACACATTTTTTCAAAAGCAACTTCTGTTAGCGCGCTTTCTGGGTCAATTCCAGTAAGAACGCAAAGCGCGTACAAGCCGAGTAGGGTCGCAGGAGATTCAGAGTTACAAGCCACTGTAACACCCAAAGAAAGCTCTGGGATAAAACCAAAATAAGCGGAAGAAACGCCTATGTTTCCACCGTGACCTATTAGCGTATACCCTTGAAAGTTTTGGTTTATTATGAAGCCGTAACCGTAGTAATCACCGCCTACAAGGTTTGAAGGAAGTGTGTGCTTTACGAAAGGTGTGAAGGCTTTTTCCAAAGTTTCTCTGTTTATTACTCGATTACCTTTGTAAACACCTTTGTTGATGCACATACTCACAAAACGTGATAGCTCGGAAACGCTTGTGATAAGACCTCCTGCTGCGTCAACGAGCGGATGAGCGGGGAACTTTTGCGGTTTTCTTCCACCTTTTTCTGTTAGAAGATAACCTGTCATTGCATCAGGGTCTTTGTCCAAAACGCTTCTATCAAAAGAAGATCTTGACATGCCTAAAGGTTTAAGAATGTTTTCTGTAACGTAAGTTGTGTACTTTTTACCACTTACACGCTGTATTATTTCTCCTAGTAGCGCATAACCTTCGTTCCAATAAAAGAAAACATCCCCTTCGTCAGACAGCCGCTCTTCTGATGCGCTATTTATAA
>NEXD01000122.1 GCA_003019595.1 Candidatus Marsarchaeota G1 archaeon BE_D | reverse complement strand
TCTCGCTTGGCTACGACTCACAAAGCGCGCTCACAGCGTCCAAAAAGCTTTACGTGTCCTATCTTCCTTCTTTGTTAATTCTTCCGATACGCCGAAAGTGCTCTCCGAAAATTGTGATGCGGTGAACTGCTTTGTAGCGCTCAACGCAAGCGCGCCCTTTGTTTTTGTGTGGTTCACCGCTTACTCCTCTTCTTACACGCTTTTTGTGAACAAAACAGAAGACTCGTTTCACACACAGGCGCTTGGGGAGTTCAACGCGTGGGTCGTGAACAAAACGGGCGTGCTCGTTTTACACGCTTATTACAAAAACCCAAGTGCGCTTTGGGACGCTCTTAGTTTAAGCGTTTGGCTTTCGGTTTTTGTGGCTTTGCTCAAAACTCACCGCTTTAAAGCTCACCAGTGGAAAGCGCGTTTTTCACGTTTTCCACAAACTCTTTTGTTACCTTTGGCACGACTTTAGAAATTAGCGCGTTCACCAAGGGCGCCATAACGCCTTCGCCTTTTAAACTCAAAACGAAAGAAACCTGCGTTTTTGAATCGATAGGCTTCAAATTCACTTCGACAAAACCGCTCGCTTTGTCGCTTATTCCTTCGAGTATTATCAGAGCGTGGGCGGGAAATTCCATTTTGTCGATGTGCGCAGCAAACTGTATCACTCTACTTACACTAGGTAGTTCAATCTTTATCTTCCAAATTGAGTGCGTTTCGCTTTTTTGTTCGAAACTCAAAAAGCCTGGAAGGCAACGCGCAAGGTTTCTTGGCTCTGAAAGAAAACTCCAGGCCTGCTCGATTCTCTTTTCAACCTCGAAACTTCCGCTTTCGCTCAACTCTTTTCCCCAAGTATGTGCTTTGCCGCGATGTAGCCAAAGGTGAGCGCTTGGCCTATCGTTGAGCCTAGTCCTAGGTATGCGTTTCCGTAAATTGACGCCATCGTGTTTCCGCACGCGTAAAGCCCAAGTATCACATCTTCGTCCCAGTTTAAAACCTGCGCGTTTTCATTGGTCTTTAACCCCCCGTTGGTCCCAAGCGCCGAAGGCAAAACCGCAATTCCGTAGTAGGGAGGGGTGTCGATTGGCCCTAAACACGGGTTTGGCTTCCACTCAGGGTCTCCGAAATACCTATCATAAGCGCTTTCTCCTCCGTGAAAATCTGGGTCTTTTCCCTCTTTTGCGAAAAAGTTGAAGCGCTCAACCGTTTGCAGAAGATCCTCCTTGTTTATTCCCGGTCTTTGCGCAAGCTCTTCGAGTGTGTTTGCGCGCGTAAGCCAGTCTGGACACTCTTCACCAGGCGGTTGAGTTATGAAAACGTACTTTGTTTTGAACTTGTGGTCGAATATGAGGTAATAGGGTATGTTCGCAAACTCGTGACGGTTTGCGTCCCAGTCAAAAAACGTTTGACCGAAATCGCTGTAATTACATGCTTCATTCACAAGCCTTTTTCGTGTTTGTTCACAATAATTAAAATGGAAGTGTTCTTTCTCTAAACAGCCCCTATACAAGGGTTGGCCATCGTACTCTTCGCCCGCTATTTGAGGGAAAATTTGACACTAGGCGGAGTCCGTGTTTGCAAGCTGAGCACCGATCGACGCACCGAGCCTAATTCCGTCACTTGTGTTTCATGGAACATACTCAGGATAAATGTGTATCTTTAGAAACTGAGTTCTTATCTCAGCGTCCCAGTCAAAGTCAGCTGTCGCCAAAATCACACCGTGTTTGTAGCTGATTTCAAACTGTTGATTATCTGATTTTGTAACTAACCCCACAACGATCTTTAAAACTTTTTGCTTCTGTTTTGAGCATTATTCTTACCCCCCGCATCAAGAGCCATTTTGAGCAAACCCGTAACCAAAGCGCTTTCCATCGTGAAAACGTTTTTGTTTATTTATTATATCCCACTTTCACCTCTCTGGCTTTGCTAAACCACCCAACCTTATCTTGGTAGAGGATTTGCTAGAGGAGCTCTTACTTTTTCAAGCCAATCAGAAGGAAGAGCGGTTACGTCAAAAGGGTCGGCTTTGATGCAACGCACGCCGATTTTTGCGTCTTTGTAATTTTGGTTGTAATCTGGATATCGAGAACAAAGGTGTAAGGTTGAAACATTTTTGCTCAAAGCAATTCACCATTTCTTGTCCGTTTTTCAAAAACGCTTTAAGAAATTCATCGCTTGTTCTACCACGAACAACCGCTTTTGAGTACTCAAAAGCTACATCAAATGAGTCATCTTTCGTAAGAGGGTTATTCGGAATCCAAAAGCCTCCCCAAGACATCTCGGTACTTTCTCCTATTTTGTTCGTCTTTTCAAGAAGAATCACTTGTTTTTCGTGATTAGCAAGGTCGAAGCCTTTAACTCAGCTACTCTAGAACCTACAACGTGTGTGTAAATAGTGGACATAATGATTCAATTTGTAATAAAAATAGTTTGAGCGATGGTGTTCGGTTAAAGTTTGCGTTTGTCAAGGAATTTTGGAAAAAGTGGGGGATGCCATACACACTTGTGGGGATAAGCGCTGAACAAACCGTGGAAAATCCAGACACAATAGTGTCAAAAACCGATTTTCAAAACCTTGAGTATCACAGGATCGACAACTTTGTATTTTCCCCTTTCAACCCTTTGGATGTACCCTTCTTGTAAAAGCGAGCGTAGCCCTTCGGTCACACTAGACCTTGAAAGAGATATGCCTTTGATCAAACCACCAGTTTTTACCAAGTGTTTTAGCACGGCTTTTGAATTCTTGCCTAGCTTTTCGTACTCTTGTAAAACGAGCGACACCACAAGTGGGTCTTTCACCATTTGGTTTAGAATTTGTTTTGCCGTGCTTTTTTCCAAAGTTTTGCGCTTTAACGCTTTTAGTCCAAAAAGGTTGAGCCATGCGGGAATTCCGTCAAGCTCGTTCACCGCTTCTTCAAGCGCCTCCTCCTCATATTTTACACCCTCTTCCTTAAAACCCTCGCTCAAGAATTTTAAGGAGATGTCGCGCGAAAAACTTTGAAGGTGAATCGGGTAAAGGAATCCGTAAAACGGTTGTTCTTTGCTCGCTATCATGTGGTTGAGCAAGCCAACAGAGCTACCAGAGGTCACGTACACCACTTGTTTTTGAAACTGCCATGTGTCTCTTAGAAGGTGAAAGAGACCAGGGTGGTTTTGCTCTGCAAGCCTCAAGTACTGGAATTCGTCTAGCACAACCGTGAACTTTTCGCCCGTCTTTTCCGCTAAGATTTGAGGTAGCTCAAGCGCTTCTTTGAGCGCGTCTCTGAGCTTACTTCTGTTTTCGAAATAAAGCTCAATCGAAAGCGGGTTTATGTTGAGCGTCACCTTTAAGTAAGCGAGAAGCTCCCTAAGCGCCGAAATCGCCTCACGACCCTTTTCTTTTAATAAAAACGGAAACTTTGCTTTAGGCTCAAGCGTTCTTAGCGCTTCTGCTACAATAAGAGAAGAAAAATAAGCGATAAACGAGTTCAGGTCAAAGCTTTTACCTTCTACGTATTGCTCGACACTCAGATAAATCTTTGGGGGGTGTGAGAAGCTTTAGTGTCTTAAGAATCACGACGTTTTGCCAATCCTTCTTACGCCTATGAGAGCAGTGGGTTAAGCCCTTGCTATCATCGTGCGTAGCTCCTCTATTTCACTCTCCCTGTCGAACGGTTCTTCCACGGGTTTGCCGAACACAAATTTTATGGGTACCCATGCTTTTTAAACCTTTTCAGAAACTCGAACCAAATCAGCGGATTATTTCTAGTACTTAATGCTCTAGACAATTCTGAACTGTTAATTAGTCAAATTCCAAAATACCAAGGAGCCTGCGATAGTCGAAAACACGCTATGTACGAGATGGCAATCGCCACACCCCTCGTTACGTTGCATGGCTTTCGATATCACGGTGAAAAGTTCGGAGGATCACGGTGAGTTAAAGTATCGCCAAGCAAAAATCGAATGTTATCCATTTTACTCTTGAATCGATAAAAGTTTGCTTAAACGCTTCGATCCGTAGCGGTACGCTTTTACAAACGCTTTGCTTTATTCCCTTTTATCCTCACCTGGCAAGGTTTTGGAGGCTTTATGAGTTACACAGCTTCAAAAAGACCACGTTTTAACGCGTGCTCATACTTTAAAATGAAAATATGCAAAAGCTATACCAAAAACATTTTATGTGTGCGATGCGTTCTTGCCTTATGGAAGATCCGGCTACCGTTTTAGGAGGAAGTTATA
>NEXD01000121.1 GCA_003019595.1 Candidatus Marsarchaeota G1 archaeon BE_D | reverse complement strand
AGGCTCTTGAGAAGATCTTCTTTTGTTTGTTTTTCTTTGACAATAGCGGGGAAGCCGCCGTATAGCATGTACTCTTTGAGTAAATCTTCAAATTCTCTTCTAAACGGGTCGTCAAAGCTAGGCTGTTTACCCAATTCCAAAAACTGCTTTAACGCCTCAAGCCTTTGAGTAAAGATTTTGTACAATTCTTGAGCGTTCCACATCACGAACTCTTCGTAACTAAGTGGTAAAAGCTCGAAATACACCCCCCTTCCAACAAGCCATCTTCCGATTTCAACCTTGATGTCGAAGGAACCTGATCCTGTGAGCACAAGTTTTACTCTATCAGAGTAAAGGTCGTAGAGTAGCTTTGCTATCTTGCCAGCATCGCGTGCTCTCTGAGCCTCGTCTATATACAGGAACTTGCCTTGGAGGTGTCTTTCTAAAAAGCTTTTTGGGAATTTTTCAAAAGTTTCCAATTCGTCTGGGTCTTCAAGGGTGACGTAAGAACCTCCAAACTTTTCCCTTAGACGATGAAGCATCGTGGTCTTGCCAGCTTGTCTTGGTCCTTTGATTATTATCACCTCTTTTCTTGTCATCCATTTATCCAATTTTTCTTCAATTTTTCTTGGAAGATACTCCATAAATTATTTAGTTAATATAGCATAATAAGCGTTCTTATGACTTTTGGTGGTTCTTGCGCCACCTTAAAAGCCAGGGCGAGAGCTGCCTCGTTAAAGCGAAGCTTCCTAGCCCATTAAGACCTCACCCTTCAAGGGTATCAGATCTTTGAAAGCTTCAAAGGGGTGAATCAGGCTACAACGGGTGGCACCAAGTGTGCGCGCTTTTAAAAACTTTGGGGGTCAAGCGTAAAACCTTAGAACGAGCAGCGAAACACGTGGCCCTTTTGGTTGATTTCACGAACATTCACGAAATCTGATTCGAGCTGGGTGTTAAGCACGTGGTAATTTTTAAAGTGCACAGAATCAGTAGGTTCTTACAAGCTTTTCCATTGTATTTACATCTTTGGGATTGAGGATTTGGGTTATAATCCACAAAAAGCGTTGTTTTTGGTTACGGCACTACGTAATGGCTTTAACGAGCGAAAGCCCTTCGATTTTTACCACAAAAAGTTATATGTAACGTCTCGAACTTAAAGTTGTGTACAGAGGATCAACGGTTGGCCAGCTTGTTAGAATGATCGAAACGGAGTACACCTCAAGGCTATCCACAATATCACGCGAAAAGTATGATGAACAAACGATACTCAAGTTCAAGGAGTTTGTAAAGACTTGTGAAAAAGTTCTTTCAAACCCGAGAATATCACCTTCACAAGCGGACAAAGTCATGTCTTACAAGCTACTCATAGAGCGCGAAATCGAGTGGTACGAACGCTCAAAGAAAAAATCCACTTAAAAGCTTATATTTGTGAACAAACACTAGTTTTCCAAGTGGTAAAAGTGGGCGGTTACGTTTGGATCAAACGCGAATTTGGTACGTCTTTTAGACGAAGTGGAAAATTCGCGTAACGGTTTCGTTTTTGTCAGACGCCTTGGCTCTTTTTGGGAAGTTCGTTTTGGTGTTCATCCACTTGAAACATTTTCGATCGACGCAAAAAAGCCGAAAAAACACGTCTTTCAGGTGCTAAGAGAAGCGCTTTCTTATGGAATGCTTTTGGGTTATGCTGGTTTTTCTCTCACATCTCTTTGGGAAAGAGTTCCTTATTCTCCTCACACCCAATTTCCAGACCTTGAATTATCACTTTACACAGAGTACAAGGTTTTTAGAACCAGAAAACTAATCACCGATTTTTCAGACCACGATTTCCAAATATCGCGCGTTTTGGAAAACACAACTTTTGAGCGCTTCTGTGAGATGGTTTTGCGCGCAAAGGAGTACATAGCTTCTGGAGATGTGTTTCAAGTCGTGCTTTCAAGAAGGACAGAGATAGATTTTTCTGGCTCTCTTGTAAGGCCGTTTTTAAGGCTGGTTCAACAAAACCCTTCGCCATACATGTACTACGTAAAATTTGGAGAAAGAAGAATTGTGGGAAGCTCACCCGAAACGCTTTTTCGTGTAAAATCGAGAATCGTAGAAAGCTTTCCGATTGCGGGAACACGAGAAGTCACCGGTGATCGAGCAAGAGACGAAAAATTAAGACAAGAGCTTTTAAAAAGTGAAAAAGAAGCTGCCGAGCACGTGATGCTCGTCGACCTTGCAAGAAACGACCTCGGTAAGGTTTGCGAGTTGGGTAGTGTAAAAGTGCCAATTTACAGAAAGATCGTGAAGTTTAGCAAGGTGCAACACATCGTGTCAAAAGTTGTGGGGGTGTTAAAGCAAAGCGCTGACTCTTTTGACGTTCTTGAAGCGGTTTTCCCAGCGGGAACCGTGTCTGGCGCTCCGAAAATCAGGGCGATAGAAATAATTCACGAATTAGAAGAGGTGCCTCGAGGACCTTACGCAGGTGGAGTTGGATTTTTCGAAAAGGATGAGGCGGATTTTGCGATAAACATTCGCTCTTTTTACGCGACTGAAGCGAAGCTTTACGTTCAGGCTGGTGCTGGAATTGTCGCGGATTCTCAACCCGAGTTTGAGTACAAGGAAACGCAACACAAGGCTTCGGCGTTGCTTGGTGCACTTGGTGTGAGGTGAGAAGTGTGAAAATTCTCCTTTTGGACAACTACGACTCTTTTGTGTACAATTTGTATCAAGCGCTCGGAACGCTCGGCGCACAAGTTGACGTAAAAAGAAATGACGCGGTGCTCGAACAAGAGCTTGGTGAATACGACGGGTTTGTGATATCCCCAGGTCCAGGCGACCCGAGAGATGAAAAAAGAACGGGAATTGGGAAGCTTGTGATTTTGAAAATGGGAACGGAAAAACCCGTTTTGGGTGTTTGCTTAGGACACCAAGAGATAGTACACTTTTACGGTGGCGTAATAAGAAGAGCGCGCGTCTTAAAGCACGGTAAAAGAAGCCTCGTCGAAAGGTATGATTCGCAAATTTTTGAAGGCTTGCCCAAGCGCTTTTTCGTTGGAAGATACCACTCGCTTGTTGGAGACGCTGAAACCTTACCAAAGGATCTTAGGTTGACCGCGTTGAGTCTGGACGACCGCGAGCTAATGGGTGTTGAGCACGAGCGCTATCCGGTGTTTGGTGTGCAGTTTCATCCTGAATCAGTTCTCACAAAACTCGGCCAAAACATCCTAGAAAATTTCGTTTTTGTGTGTAAGAGGTGAGAGTTTTGATTAAGGAGGCGCTTTCAAAACTTATAGAAAAACAAGATTTAAGCGAACAAGAAGTGGAAGCGTGTGCGCTTGAAATAGCAAAGGGCGAAGCCACACCAGCGCAAGTGGGCGCTTTTCTTACCGCGCTTAAGCTCAAAGGTGAGGGTGAAAAAGAAGTGGCGGCTTTTGCAAGGGTTATGCGCTCACTTTGTATCAGAGTGGACTTGGGTGACCCAGAAAAGCTTGTGGACACCGCGGGAACAGGAGGTGATTCGCTCAAAACCTTTAACGTGAGCACCGCTAGTGCACTCGTTCTTGCGGCATCGGGTGTGCGTGTCGCAAAGCACGGCAACCGTGCGGTGAGCGGAAAAAGCGGAAGCGCCGACCTTCTTGAAGCGTTTGGCGTGAAAATCGAGCTAGATCAAGCAGGCGTGAAAAGGTGTTTTGAAAACGCGGGAATAGCGTTCCTTTTTGCCCCGCTTTTTCACCCAGCGATGAGAAACGTTGCGAACATACGCCGCGAACTCGGTTTTCGAACTGTTTTCAACTTGCTAGGCCCTCTTACAAACCCAGCGGGTGCAAAAAGACAGCTACTTGGTGTGGCAACACTTCCCGCTTTAAGCCTTGTTTCAAAAGCGCTGAGCACGCTAGACACGAAAAAGGCGTATGTGGTGCACGGGCTAGACGGATTGGACGAGGTTTCCGTGAGCGCTCCCACTGTCGTGAATATTGTAGAAGATGACTCGTTGAGCGAAAAAGTGGTGACACCCGAGTTACTAGGACTAAAAAGGTTTGAGAACCGTTTGCTTGCTTGCTCAAGCGTTGAAGAGAGCGCAAAAAAGGTTTACGGCGTGCTATCTGGTCGTTTAAAGCGAGACAGCGCTTCGGTGGCGTTTGTCGCAGCTAACGCGGGAGTGGGTTTTGTCGTCGCAGACCGCGCAAAAGACGAAAAAGAAGGTGTTGAGATCGCCTTGGAAACGATCGCTAGTGGCAAGGCGGTTGAAACGCTAAGACGCCTAATTGTCGCAAGTGGCGGAAAC
>NEXD01000120.1 GCA_003019595.1 Candidatus Marsarchaeota G1 archaeon BE_D | reverse complement strand
CGGAAGAGCACATAGGTATGTCGAAAGTCGAAGCCGCGGCTTTAGAGCTCAAAAAGCGTAATTCTAGTGTCAAAGTTGAGCCTCTTTGCGTGTTTGTGGACGAAAAGAGCGCGGAAAAAGCGGTCAAAGACGCAGATTTGGTCGTGGATTGTCTGGACACGCTTTCTTCGAAATACGCGCTTAACAGGGCGTGTATCGAGCACAAAAAGGCGCTCGTTTTCGGCTCAGCTTTGGAAGAGTACGGAATGGTGTCAGTTTTCAAACCTTGGGTCAGTGCTTGCGTGGAGTGCGTTTACCCAAATCTAAGTGACGAAGGTCTTCCAACCTGCGCCACCGCGGGCGTTCTTCCTCAGCTTGTGCAGCTTGTTGGCTCTATCATGGCAGCACAGGCTGTAAAGCAAATTCTAGGTCAAAACACACTGCTTGACACGCTTTTGTTCATAGACTTAAAAGACGCAAGCTTTGAAAAGGTGTCTCTTTTAAGAAATCCGAACTGTCCGGCACACCTTGGTTTGCCGCTTTCTTACAAAAACGAAGTGACAGAGATGTGCACTCGTAACGGAAGACGCCTCTTGATGCTAAAGCTCGAAAATCCCCCAAAGATCGAAGAAGCCTTAACAAAACTTTCTCAAAACTCGGTAAACGCAAAACTTGTGGGAACGCAGGTTTTGAGCTTCGTTGACGAGCAAGGCTCGCGCTTTAGCTACACTTCGGCGGGCGTTTTGCTAGCAGAAATTTCAGAGGTTTATTCCACTATTGACGAAGCAAAACTCGTTGTCGAAAGAGTTTCGCGCATGTTGAATTAATCTTCCACAATCCACTCGCTCGTTCCGTCTTCGTAAATTTCCTTTTTCCAAATCGGTGGCTCGCTCTTATACCTTTTTACCGCTTCGACCAATGCGGGATAACCCTCATTTCTACTTTTTGATGCTATAAACACAAAAACGATGAGTTCACCCACGTTAAACTCGCCAACAAAGTGGTAGATGTAAGCCGCGCGTAAATCGTATTTTTTTACAAGCTCATCGCAAATGCGCCTAATCACTTCGCTTGCGCTTTCTTCGTACGCTTCTAGCACAAGCTTTTTCACTTTTTTACCGTTTTTTCCTACCGCTTTCACGATGCCAGAAAAAGAAAGAAGAGCGCCAGTTTTTCCTTCTTCGTCTTTAAAACTTGAAAAGATTGTGTAAGGGTCGATCGAGCCCTTTTTGTAAACGCCTGGTCCTAAAGGCTGTGTTACTATCAGCTCGAAACCCTCCTTACAACCAAACACTTTTTGTAGTAAGGCTCTCTCTTTTCGTTCGCCAAAAATAGTAGCCTAAGAATCTCAGAATCACTCGCACCCTTTCTCATAGGAGTGAGAAAGTCGACCAAGTTGTCGTCTCTTAGCAAACACGGCTTGAACTTTCCGTCTGGCGTGATCCTGATTCTATCGTTGTTTGCGCAGAACTCCGAGTTGTGTGAAGGTCTTACGAGCTCAACCCAAACGCCTTTGTTCGTGAGATAGCGTGGTCTGTGTTGCAAAGCCCTTACCACTTTTTTCACAGAAATTTGGGAAAGCGTTTTCTCGATTTCTGAAAGGGGGTAAAAATAGCGCTCAAAAAAGCCGTTTTGCGCCGCGCTTCCTTCTTTCACAAGTTCGATGAGCTGTAGCTCCACTTTCCCTTCGAAAGACGAAGCGTACTCCAAAAAGCGCTCGAACTCGTCGGTGTTCACACCTTTTAAAAGCACCCAGTTGAGCTTGACTGGTGTGAGCCCAACTTCGACGCTTTTTTCCACTGCGCGAAAAACGTCCCAAAGTCTGTCCACGCCCGTTATCCACTTGAATCTTTCTCTGTCCAAGCTGTGGAGGCTTATGTTCACTCTTTGTAAACCAGCAAGCTTGAGCTTTTCGGCAAGCGCATATAGCCTTGTCGCGTTCGTGGTCATTCCAAAATCTTGTGGTGATAGCGAAGCGATTCCTTGCACAATTTGAACGATGTCCGGTCTTAGCATCGGTTCTCCTCCTGTGAGCTTAAAGCGCTCTACACCCACACTTGCGAGAATTCTCGAAACCCTTACTATTTCTTGTGCGCTCATGAGTGTGTGCTCTTGCGCTTCTTTTTGGTGAACTCGCATAACACCCTCTTCGCTAAACACGTCGCGCGAAAGCTCATTTCCTTCTTTGTGGCAAAACACGCAAGCAAAGTTGCAAAACTGGCTATAGTTTAGCGAAATTCTTGCTCCAAGTAACGGCCTTTGGTAGCGATCGAAAAGCGTCAAACCAATTGTATTACCGTAGTGTGTTATTTAAACTTGGCTTGCAACCAATTTTTGTTGCGCTCTGTACACGTCCTCCCAGCTAATCGGCGTTTTCGTGAATCTCGCTTTAAGCGCTTTTTCAAGCGCCCTTACAAGCGCTGGTGGAACACCTATCGTCGCACTTTCGCCAACGCCCTTTGCGCCGTGCGGAAGTGGCGACGGGTTTTCCACGAGGTGTATCACGTAGTTTTGTGGTAAATCCTCTACGGTGGGAACACCCGCATCCGCGATGCTTGAAACGAGTAAAGCGCCATCTTGTGAGTAAAGCGCGCGCTCGTATAACACCTGCGCTATCGCCTGCGCACACCCACCGATTATTTGCGACTCAACCATCCAAGGGTTTAGCGCTTTACCGACGTCGTAGTAGCTCGCACACTTTTTTATTCTGACAAAACCCGTCTCGTCCACTTCGAGCTCTACCAAGTTTGCGCCAAACGAGTTGAACTGCTCTTTGAGCTCTTTGAACACTTCAACTTCGAACTCGCCTTTTAAAAGGTTTTGTGGTGTGTACCTACCACTAGTAAGCGTTTCTCCAACTCCTTCTTTTGCTTTCTCCTTTAGTTTTCTTGCGGCTTCGATCAGCGCCGCTCCACCAACGAGCGCGCTTCTACTACCCCAGCTACCAACTCCACGAGAAAGCGCATCTGTGTCACCACGCTCGACTTCTATCACGCTCTCTGGCACCTCAAGCTCTTTGCTCAAAATGCTTTTCACAAAAACTTCGTGCGCTTGTCCATGGGAGTTGCCACCGAGCCAAACCCTTATCCTTCCACCCTTTACCACAATCTTTGCGCTTTCACCCGGTTGAACCGCAGGAAAGAGCACAAAAAAGCTCAAACCCGCTTTTTTTGAGTATCCGAGCGTTTCCAAAGCGCCTTCAAAAAAGCGAGTCGCTGGTTCAAGCTTTAATCCCGTAGGGCTTGTGAACGATTCGTGGGAAAGATTTAGTAACCTCACTTTGTCGTCGTCAAGTGCTAACTCGTCAGCGAGCTTGTCCATCATCCTTTCTATAAAGAAGGCCGCTTCAGGTCTTCCAGCTCCTCTGTATGGTCCTAGTGGCGTCTTGTTCGTGTAAACTGCGAGCGCTTTTACGTGCACGTTACGGATAGAGTAAACGCCTGTTATCTGAAAGCCTATAAAGCTAGGAGCAAACGCGTTGAGCCCCACGAAGTAAGCGCCAGCATCGGTGTAAATCTCGGCTTCAACGCCCTGAACTTTTCCGCTTCTTTGTGCGTACAGCTTTATTCGAGCCTTTGAGCCCCTTCCAGGGAAAGTTGCGCTCAGGTGCTCAGACCTCCTTTCAACCCATTTCACAGGTTTTTTCGTCTTTAGTGTGGCATATGCGGCGATCACGTACTCAGGGTAAAGCGCGCTTTTTGTTCCGAACGCGCCTCCAGTATCAAGCTGAATCACGCGAACCATTTCGGGTGGTAAAGAAAGAGAGGCGCAAAGCCCTTGCTTTATGCTGTACACCGATTGTGTGGGAATCCATATGTTGAGCCTTGAGCCGTCGTAGTAAGCCACGATGCCGCGTGTTTCAAGCGGATTTGGCAAAACCCTTTCGTTTGTGAGTGTGTCCTCTAAAACTATTGGTGAATCGAGTTTAAAGCGATTTCCTAGTTCGTAGCTTGAAAGCACGTTTGAGTTTGTGCCTGAATGTATCGGTTCGCTACTAAGCGCGTCTTCTATCGTGAGCACAGGCTTCAACGGTTCATAATCCACTTCAACGCTTTCTGCCAAATCCGCTGCTTCGTAAGGCGTTCTTCCCAAGACTGCGGCGACAGGTTCTCCAAAAAAGTTCACGCGCTCTGACGCAAACGCGTGCATCGCGACAAACGATTTTCCAGTAAACGCGCCTTCGCCCACTGAGGTAAGGCTCGCGTTGAATTCAGATGCGTTGATTCCACCTTTTACCCTTTCAACCCTCGCCCTTGCGTAAGCGCTTCTTATTACGTGAAGGTAAAGCGTATCTGGTAGCTTTAAATCGTCCAAGAAAAAGCCTTTACCCGTTATCAGGCGCTCAAAACTCATACAAACTTTTTTTTTACTTACTTTTTATAGGTATTTCGAAAAGCTTCATCCTTATTTG
>NEXD01000119.1 GCA_003019595.1 Candidatus Marsarchaeota G1 archaeon BE_D | reverse complement strand
TGAAGTGGGCAAAGTGCTCTTTTTTTGACGCGTATCCCACGAGTGGAAATAATATTTTAACATATGATATAATTAATCCGCATTATAAGAATGTTGATAATGAATATGAGGTAACTCCACTTCCAGTAAAGTTTTTAGTAATAAATAAAGGCGTAGAATTTACAACATTTATAGCCTTTGATAAAGAAGACTTAGAAAAATACGATAAAGATGCGTTATCCATGTTGCTTAAGGCGATAATCCTCTCTATGAAGACGGGTTGGGGAAGAAGAACAACAAGAGGATATGGAGATTTAGAGATAGTCTCGAAAGAGGTGGAAATAAGTTGTCCGAGTTCTTAAACAAAAAGATAATAGCTTATTTCCATGATCCCCCGTGGAAGGCTTGGATCTTATCACGTAAACCTGTTCTTGTACAAAGTGGAGGTCATGTGGCTGACGCGATTGAATTAATAAAGAGATTGGGAGTAAACATCAACTCGTTACCCGAAGAGATAGAAATGGCAGATAGGCTAGCTTCCTCAATTGATAGATGGGTGATAAGCGATACGGGAGAACAAAAAAGTGGAAAAAGTAGCGTGGTACCCCTAACTTCTAAGTTGAACATGTTTACGCCATGGAAGAGGTTCGAGATAAATGGAGAGGTTACTGACAATAAGATTGTAACATATGTTGACGAATTGGTCAAAGCAGTAAATAATGAAGTATTAAAATATCATTTGCTGTATTTCTTGTCACCGCTCTTATGGTATGAATTGTTTCCTAATTGCCCTCCTGTAGCAGACACCAGAGTGCCAACCCATACAATATTTGACCATGCGACCGCAACTTCGGCGATGACGAATATCATTGAATGTAAAAATGGTTATTTAGAGTTTAAGGGGAGTATGGCGGTATTAGAATTTCCTTCAATTCAAGAGTTTATTTCCTTTAGCAGAAAAACAAGAGATTTATGGGCTTCAAGCTGGCTATCATCCGCATTACTTTGGAAAGCTATTGAGAGTTTTGTTAGAGATTATGGTCCAGATGTTGTTTTAAGACCAGAACTGAGTTTAAATCATTTCTTTATATCGTGGCTCTATAATAATGTAAATAATAAAGACATAGTAAAAAAATATGCTGAAAAGTTTGCGGATTTAAGCACTGCCCCAAAAATATCAATGATGTCAGAAAAGGTTATATTGATATTACCAGAAAGCAGGGACTCTGTTAAAAACAAGCTCATTGAAGGTTTTTACAAAGGTTGGAAAACAATATCCGAAGAAGCTTTAAAGAATTGGAAAAATATAGATTATATAATTAGAGCTATAGAAGAACCTCCGATAAAACCAATTGTGAATGTGATAGATGTTAAAGAGGTCTTTGAAGAATACATGAAAAAGATTTCTGAAAAAGGGAGTTTAGACAAGCTTGTATGTGGCAAGATTGTTCCTATAGAGTATTCACTACTATTTGAGTATTTATATAAAAAGGTTTTAGAATATCCCAAAATTAAATATTCTTATGGAAGTTTAATAAGCGACGTTATATATGAGGTGACTCAAAATGAGTATCAGGTTTGCACAGTTTGCGGAATTTTGCCTTCAGTGTTATATTATCATGAAAATGATACTATAGATAGTAATTATAATAACGATATTGATGATAGGTTATGTCCATATTGTGCAGTTAAACGTGCTCTTAAAGGTGAAACATTAAACGACGTACTGAAAAGCCTAAGTTTACTAATCTCCCCCGAAAGATTTAGATACCCATCAACTTCAGAATTGGCTATGCAAAATTATGCATACCATTATATTAATAAATATAAAAAATTACCAGAAGTTCAAGAAATTATTTTTGGAGATGAAATAGATAAAGTATTCATAAATCCTATAGCCGCTGAAAATTATTGTAGATGCTATGCTGGAATAGAAAGTGCATGCACAATTGTGGATAAAGAGTTATTAAAGAAGTACGGAAATCTTTACTATGCTATAATAAAAGCCGATGGAGATTTTATGGGCAGTGGTTATTGGAGCTGTAGGCTTGTAGACGAAAAAGGTACTCCAATAAAAGTCGATAGGTATCTAGATATTATCGTTAATGCTCTTTCGTCATACTTAAACAAAAATGATCTAAAACAAATTAATAATAAAACTTTGGAAATCAAGAAAAGAATAATTGAGCTCAGAAAGAAACTTTACGGCGAAGAAGATGATCGTATACCCTTAACTCTCTCTTACGCCTATACCCTGTCTAGATCCTTAACAATTCAAGCTATTCTAGATAAAAGACTTTTAAAAGAATTTGGGGCGGTTCCAGTATATTTAGGTGGCGATGATATCTTAGCTTTTTCGCCCATAAAATATAAGGATGAGTGGATGGTCATTAAAGCGATAGTTAAAACGAGAGAAGCGTATTGGCAATATCCGAAATTTGATGGTTTTAAGTCAAATGAAGGATTTGTTGTAGACGCTTTAAGGGCTTATGGAAGAAGTTATTCTGTTTTCGTAGCTCATTATAAGGATCCCTTACCATTATCCCTTTCTGTTGCAAATTATCTACTTGATCTTAAAGATGGGGTGGAAGAGAAAGATGTCTTATTTATCTCCTCTGGAAGAGGAATAGGAAACCTTAATTATGCTTTGCTTAAACTAAGCGGCTCAGCCAACCTCAACTTAACTCAGTTATCGTTACTTGAAAGGATACTCAAGCTTATAGAATTAAAGAAGATAAGCAATAGTATTATTTACGATATATTATCTTTAATTGAGTATAAAAATGAAGGTACTATTTTCAGAAATTTAATATATAGAGCAATAGAAAGAAATATTATTTCAAATAGAGAAAATATTGCAGAAGAATTGAAGGAACTAATAAAAGATTTGGTTTCGAAAGAAGTGTGTAAAGGGGAAGTGTGTCGGGATAGAGAAATTTTCACAAATATAGTATATGCCGCCTATTATTTGAGGTGAATAAAATGTATCTACTGATAACCCCTCTTGGGGCTTCCGCATTTAAATGGGGAGGAATAAGCTCTATTTTGATAAGTGGTTCCATAAATAGCGGTTATTTTGAACCATTGCCATTACCTTCAACAATTCATGGGTTTCTGAAATATGCTTACATAATTAACGGACTTGGTAAAGACGCTCCTTCTTTTAAAGGCCCTCTCTTCTACGCAAAAGGGGAAAAGAACGAGGTGTGGTGCGTGCATCATTATCCACTAGGTTTAATATGCAATAAAAATGGCTCATTTTTGCAATTTAAAAAGGTAGAGGAAAGATATTTTGAGCGCAGAATAGGAATAGCGTTAAATCGTGAAAATAAGTTGGTGAAAGAAAGATATATTTACATGGAAAAAATGCTCGATATGGTTAATCTTGCAAAAGAAATTCTAAATGAATACCCAAAGAAGTTTGGAATTTTAATAGAAGTTAATGATGAAAAAGCTGTAAAATTAGATAATTTTGTTGGTCCTTTTGGTGGCGAATCACGACCTGCAAAAATAAAACGAGTTGAGCCAAATATTCAGAAAATCGGAAAAAGAGTGTTAGCTTCACCCGCAATAATCGATAAGGGAGATGATCAAAGTGTATACTGGGGAAATGAAAGCGCAAAAATAAAGATTATTCATGATTCGAATCTGCAAAAAACGTTTGTGGGACAGAAAGTAACATACAGATTAATTTCTTTAGGTTTTGACGTGAATAAAAGATTGCCAGTAAGATTGGCATTAATGCCTAGCGTAGAAGTTTTAGATGACAAAAAAGCAATAGGTTATTCTACTGAAAAAGGGTGGGGCTCCTTAGTCGACATTTAAAATTGGTGCTAAACGAATGATAGTGTCCAGATAAGCGCTTCTCACACTTGACTACCACACTCGCCAACCCCTTAATCAAACACCATCAACGAACACAAACTTTCATCCCATTTTGTATAAATGGGACGCAGAGAAGATAGATCAAAAGATGTTAAGCTGACTTATATCATATAGATTGAATAATAATTATTTGCTTATATTTCATAATAATAACAGATTTTAACAAACTACTACTCTTTATTTTCTATTTTTTCCAAGTACTTTTTGATCCACTCTCTCAAAACGTACCCGCTTGGCGTTTCTTTGAGGTATCCCAAATCCCTTAACTCCGTAAGCTCGTAAGGCGAAAGCATCCACTGCTCTGCCACGCTTTTTGGTACTGGTTGCTTAAACTTTTCAAGCTCCTTTAGCAACTCCTCTTCAATTCTGAGCTTGAGTGCGGGTAACACGACCACTCTTTGAAAGCTTTCATGTTTGTAGAGTATCAAGTCCGCGCCCATGAGGCTTCCTATTATCACCATAAACGTGGTTTCCGCTTTAAAACCCGCAGACGCGTGTATGAAACCCTCCGGCCTTTTTGCTGTAATCCGCTATATCCCCA
>NEXD01000118.1 GCA_003019595.1 Candidatus Marsarchaeota G1 archaeon BE_D | reverse complement strand
TCGCTTTCATGCTTCGACATAATCGCAAAATATATACAAAACTCACAAATAAATCTTGAGTCGTAGATTTTGAGATGCTTATACGTACACTGTAATTATTACTGATTCAATTGTGTTTTATTGAGCCTAACAATTATCGCAGATATCTTAATCGACTAGTGTCAAAATGAGTCCTAAAGCGCTAGCCTTGTATCGTAATGGTCTATTGTCACTGTAAATTTCAACCAACCCACACTTAGTCAATAGAGATAGTGTCCTCTGTATACTTGAAATAGATTTTCCTAATTCGGTAGCGATTTGCTTTTGGCTTTTCGCAAAGTCATTTATGCAAAAATTGCATTTTTTTCTGTTAGTTAAGCATCTAATCGGTAATTGAGGTAGTTTAATTAAGGAACCGTCCGTCTCAAGCCTTGTAAACATCGCATTAACTCTATTACCAAGAATCTGAGCCAAATAAATTAGTAGAAAGTTTATAATCCTAAGCCCGCCTGACAAATTAAGTTCTATTTTATCGTATTTACTCAAAAGATCAAAGATTTTTTAAGAGAACCCGTAAAATCGTGTTCATTAACTCTACAATAATAAGTAGAAAGTGAAAAACCATGTGAATTCAAAGTCGCGATATGGCTATCTATTGTCGCAATGTTTGAGAGCACTCGCGGGCTATTTTCTTCGGAAAGATCAAAGATCAAGCTTGTATCCTTAATAATGCCACTTTCAGCCAATTTCGCAAAAACATGCGTTGTATCGAATCCATGAGAAAAAACTATGGCGAACTTTTCGTCTTTCATTATAATAAGTAAGTTGATTAATGGGCATAAATGAATTTTCGATTAAAAATGCAAAATTAGTTTATTTTACATAGAAATGTTTATTTAACTCAGTTTAAAACAGAGTATTATGACAGATGCTACAGAAAAAGCAGCAAGTACTGCAAGAATAGTTGTTATAACCGAACAGGCTTATGACATAATAGATGAGATGGCGCGCAACCCAAAAAAGTTCGAAGATTCGCTAACTAAGCTCAGTAGGCTCGTTATAAAAGTGATTAATGACATTGACTCAAATCTTTCAAAGCCAGGTTTAAAAGATGAAGACAAAAGCAGATTAGAAAGGGCCAGAAGAGAATTGTTAGATTGGGGAGAGAAAGTAAAAGAATTGACAACACAACTTGATAATTTACAAGACGATGAAAAAAACAAGGAAATCAAAAGGTTTGCGGCTTTTGCCATTTCGCCAGACTATCTTTCTTTTGGAGTAAAGGAAATTTTAAACAGGTGATAAGAAATGGTGTTTATAAAAATATCTGGTAGGTTTCAAGCACAGGTTTCTACACTTACTGGATCAGGAAGCATCGGTAACTATAACACTCATGCATTGGCGCAAGTAGTTCAGAATGGAAAGGTTTATGAAGTACCAGTTTTAACGGGAAATTCATTTAAACATTGGCACTCATACTATTTAGCGTCAGTATACCAGGACATGGGCGGAACCATGCTTAACGACTTATCAAAAGCTGGTATAGGTCTGCGCGGCTACACAGTTGATTCGACTTTTTCAAATCTTATACCACCTAACAGCGAAAGTGAGGCAATACTTGACCTCTGCAATGATATTCACGGATTTCTAATTCCGAATACTCAGATAAAAAGAGACTCGCTTGTCAAATTTTCATTTGCAATCCCCATATTGGACGACGTAAATCTTGAGACCGCATCAAGATTTGCCGTGACTCATAATAGAGTTGTCCCTCCAAATGTAAAAGAAGCTGGACAAGGGTCACAAATGATGGTATTCAAACAAGAATATTCAACGGCTAGTTATGGTTTCTCGGTCAGCGTGAATCTTGCATGGGTCCTTAAACCGTTATTCGAAGAAGAAGAAAAATTATTGGAAGCTTATAAAGGATACCTAGAAAAAGAAAAAAACGAGATTGAAAAAGAATTAATTAACGAAAAGAAGCTAAGAATTAAATCAGCCGTTCTTGCTTTGCTTAACTTGATTAGTGGCTTCGGTTCAAAACAGGCTAGGGCGCTACCTATAGAAAGAATTGAAGAAATCATTGTAGTGATCTCAAATAGACAAATACCAAATGCCGTTAATGGGGCATATCCAGATTACTTTAATAAATCAATAGACCAAATCAAAGCTTTTACTCTAAACGTAAGAAATACATCGACTGACGTTTACTGTTACGGAATCAAAGCGCAATCCGACGAAGCAGAAAAGAATGATATAAAATCTTCATTCAAAATCAATACGGTAAATGATTTAAGCACGATGTTCGATAACCTCCTTAAAAGGATAGATGAATTACTTAAGACCAAAGGAGGCTAAAGTTCTTTGGGCCCAAAAATTTTTGAAGTGGCTGTTAGAGGGCCCGTTCTTTCAATAAAACATTTGGAAACTTACCAAGTCGCTATAAGCTATCCTTTACTATTACCTTCAACAATCTTAGGCGCTATAGCATTCGGCATCGCACAAATTGACGGTCATAATAACGCAGAAGAGTGTCTGAGAAAGACAAGAAAACTAATCAAAAAAGCCAGAGATTCTGCAGCTAATGTGACAAAATTTCCAATAATACTGCGAAGAAATAGAAAAATATTAGAAGAAAAAAGGATGCCTGAAAATATTGATCAAATAAATGAAGTTAGAGACGCACTAATTAGAGAACATCAGTATTCATATGAACACAAGATTTTGATAGTTCCTAATAATAATATGGACCACAATGAACTTAAAGAACTTGAAAATGCCCTTTGGCTTATCGAAAGACTCGGCGATTCTGAGTCTCTTGCTAGTACTATTTCGGTGAGAGAAGAAGAAGCCCAAGAAACTGACGAAGATAAAGTAAATGTTATAACTGCATATAAACCAGGTCTTATGGGTAATTTTACAATTATGAAGGCACTGGATGAAAATTCTGAAATAAAAGGCTTCGCTTTTCCCATAATTAGTCAACGAAACATGTTTGAAGCAGGATACATCAAAATAGGAGACCGTGCTTACCGCACTAAATCATTTGTTTTTCCTATGGGTGATGATTGGTAGATGGAATTAAATGATTTGATTCGTGAAATGATAAAAGCGTGGTCAGAGTATAAGAAACGCGACATAAAAATTGATGAGAAAAAGTTGATTATCCAAACTCAAATAGCCGAGCGTATCTGGAAAGAAGTAAATGGCAAAAAAGGAAAATTAATTATAGTACAAGCGCCAACTGGATTTGGCAAAACGGAAATAATTGTTAGCACCTTTTTATATCAATGGATCAAACAAAAATGGTTTGCAGGAAGAATGTTTCTAGTAGAGCCTGTTCACGCTTTGTTAAGACAGATTTACAAAAGAACTAAAATTTATCAGGAAAAAATAGTTCCAGACTTAGGCGTCGGAGAAGATCACGGTGAAGTTGTTTACAAAACTTTTCTTTACACTAGTCCAATAACTCTGACTACAGTGGACGCATTAGTTTACGGCTATTTAGCACAAAGAGTAAACACGTGGGTTAGAAAAGATGTAAGAACTGGGAGATATTCTTTCCCAGTAGGCATACTCATGAACTCTTTTCTCGTTTTTGATGAAGCACATCTAATTCAAGATGAAGTCTTTTTGGCACCGCGCGTACTAGCCAAAATCATTTGCTCTTTAGTTGATGCTGGCGCTATTGTGCTTTTTTCTACGGCGACACTACCTTCTGAAATACTTAATTATTTCTCATGCGAAGAAAAACCAGTGCTCATTAAACAGTCTGAAGAAAGAACTCAACCCAAAATAGATATTGATAACTTTAAAAATGGGAATTCACTGACTCCAGAAAAGATTGAATGTAATGGTAGGACGCTTGTAGTTGTCAATACAGTAAAGAAGGCAAGGGAAATTTACAGTTATCTAAAAGGAAAATACGATCATGTATTTATTTTGCACTCTCTTATGACTAATGAAGATCGAACAAACACCATTAATAAAATAGACGATCTGGACAAAAATAAAAAGGAGTTTTTGTTGGTAGGCACTCAAGCAACGGAGGTCGGTTTGGACTACTCTTTTGACACACTTTATACCGAAACCGCTCCCATTGACAGCTTAATTCAGAGAATTGGTAGGATTGGAAGACAAGGCAATGCTTCAATAGCAAAATTATACTATACTGATAAAAGTGCCCCATACGAAGATATTGTGATTTTGCACACCTCAAATGTCATTGGGGAATTGGTTAGCACAGAGCTTGGCGACATTGATCAAATAACTAAAATTATCGATAAGGTTTATGGTAAAGTTGTCATAGAACGACTATCAGAGAAGGGTAAAAAGTTCTATTTAAAGACGATAGAATATCTGGAAAATCTACATCTTTTCGCTTATCCACCAGACGAAACAGTTTTTCTAAGGCCATCATTTTATGTAACCTTATATGTGGTGGACGAAAGTTCTTTAAAAAAAGAGAATGAAAATTACTTTATAGACAAAAAGGATTTAGAAAAAAATCAT
>NEXD01000117.1 GCA_003019595.1 Candidatus Marsarchaeota G1 archaeon BE_D | reverse complement strand
GGTTATGACTTCAGAGGTAAGCAAAGAAACATATTTCGTCTGTGGGGCTTTCACAAAAGCGCTTTTATTCATATGCTGTTTTACAGAATACTCATTCCGCTTTCCATAATTTACGGCGTTACGCTCATCTTTTCAGTTTTTTACGCCCCATTAAACCTTTTTACAAAGTGGTTCACAGCGGTAGTTTGGATACTTTTCACACCACAAGTGTACGAAACCGCTAAAGCGTTTGCGCTGATAAACACGCGCGGGCTTGCTTTCGGAAGGCTCAACGAGTCTTACGTCTACCTTTTAAAGAAAAGGTACAACAAAAGCGCAGGCTTCTACGCGACGCTTCCTTATATTGTGCTCGCACTTTGGATTGTGGGATTTGTTTTTGAAGTGATTTGGTGGCCAGCATGAAGGGTTTTCAAATCATGTTTTTCAGCTACCTTACGATGATTGGCGTACCCGTGCTACTTTTTCTAGCGGCAGTTCTCTCACCTTTTTCCTCTGCTCGTGTGTTACGAGAAGCGCTCGAAATTCTTATCGGTCTAGGCGCGGTCGTGTTTGGGATAGTGGGCGTGCTCGAAGTGTACAAGAGGTGAACGATTTTGAGCGAACAAAAAACAAAGATAAACGTAAAAGTAAAGAGGTTTGACCCTGAAAAGCGCGTGTTTGTGACGAAAACTTATGAAGTTGAAGTTGACAGGTTCACAACTGTTTTGTCTATGCTACTAGAGATAAAACAGTGGCAAGACCCTACGCTTTCAATAAGGTACAGCTGTCGCATGGGAATTTGTGGCTCGTGCGCAATGGTTGTCAACGGCAAACCCACGCTAGCGTGTGAAACCAACGTTTTTTCACTAGCGGCAAGCGATCTGACCGTCGAACCAATGCGAGGACACCCTGTTTTAAGGGACCTTGTCACAGATTTTGAAGACTTCTTTGAAAGACACAAAAGCGTTTCACCTTGGCTAATAAGAAAAGATATAGAAGAGAAGTTTCGAGCGGAAAAAGAGTACACCCAAACTCGCACAGAGCTCGACTACTACTTGCCGTTTTCTTACTGCATAAAGTGCGGGCTTTGCGTTGACGCATGCCCAGTTGTGAACACCAATCCAAAATTCGTGGGTCCACAGGCGCTTTCACAGGCTTACAGGTATTACGCAGACTCAAGAGACGAAGGGTTGACACAAAGACTGGAATCTTTGGACTCACTTGAAGGTGTGTGGGGATGTGAATTCGCGGGTTCGTGTTCAAGGGTTTGCCCCAAAGGCGTCGATCCCGCGCTTGCCATTCAACTACTTAAAGCAGAAATAGCAAAGCTCAGAATTTTTGGAAAAACCACAGAAAAAAGAAGTATTTCGTAACCTTTTTACATTTTAATGTGACTAATTTTACTTTTTGTCAGAAAAATCTAATTGGTTACACTAATCCAGACTCTTTTAAATTTGTAATTCGACTTCCATTATGCTCAAATAAGGGTGTGAACAAAACTCAATTGAAATGTCGGTGAGAGGTAGCAAAGTCTGGATGGACGGAAAGCTGGTCGATTGGGAAGACGCAAAAGTGCACGTGTTGACGCACGCCTTACACTACGGCACCGCGGTTTTTGAAGGAATAAGGGTTTACAAAACGCCTCGAGGGTCTGCGGTCTTTAGGTTAAAGGATCACCTAAAAAGGTTGTACGACAGCGCAAAAATCTACATGATGAACATTCCGTATTCGATGAGTGAGCTTGAAGAAGCTGTGAAGCTTGTGGTGGCAACTAATGGTTTTAGCGAGTGTTATGTAAGACCTATAGTGTTTCGTGGTTATGGAAGTATGGGTGTGAACCCTTTAAACAGCCCTGTAAATGTTAGTATAGCCGCTTGGGAGTGGGGTCCTTATTTGGGGCGTAACGCAGAAAGGGGAGTTAGGTGCATGGTGTCAACTTGGAGAAGAATAAGCTCGCAATCGCTCCCACCACAGGCAAAATCGAGCGCAAACTATGCGAATGCGGCGCTCGCAAAAATGGAAGCTTTGACCAACGGCTTTGATGAAGCGATAATGCTTAACACCGAAGGTTACGTGACCGAAGGTAGTGGTGAAAACATCTTTAGGGTGAAAAGCGGTGTTTTGACGACACCGCCCGCTTCAGCGGGTGTGCTTCGTGGTATAACAAGGGACACTGTGATAAAGCTTGCGCAAGAGATGGGATTAAGCGTTGAGAGAGTGAACATTTCGCGCGAAGAGCTTTACACCGCGGATGAGCTTTTCCTTACGGGCACAGCGGCCGAAGTTGTTCCGATTAGAGAGGTTGACGGCCGTCAAATCGGAACTGGAGAATATCCGATAACTTTGAAAATCAGAGAAAGATACCTTAAACTCGTGCACGGAGAACTCGATGGACATGAAGACTGGTTTACCTTTGTGAACTAAAACGCGTTTCAAAATCTTGGTTGCGTTAGTTTTAAAATCCCAAAAATTTTTAGAAATTTGGCGTGGAAGATTCAGTAGAGTGTTTGGTGGGAATTTGCGCTTATAACGAAGAAAAGAACATCGATTATTGCCTTGACTCTGTTTTGAGTGATGCGAAAAAAATTTTGGTTGTAGCAAGCGGGTGTACTGATAAAACCGTTGAAAAGGTAAAAAGCAGAATAGCGAACGGTAAAATAGCGCTTATCGAAGAAAAAGTGAGAAAAGGGAAAGCTAGCGCGTTAAATCTGATACTGGAATATTTTGAAAAAAGCGATTTCGAATGGCTCGCTTTGGTGAACGCAGACTCCGTCGCTCAACAAGGAGCGATTTCAAAACTTGTGCGCTTTGCAAAAAGCAATAACTTACACGTAGCTTGTGGCTGTCCCATTCCCAAAAAGGAAAGTGGTTTTTTGACTTATTACATTACCAAGTTCATGTGGAGTTTGCACAACGAATTCCTTAAAAATTCGTCGAAGTTTAACACGCACTGCACAGATGAACTCGTTTGCATAAAACGAGGAATTATCAAAAAAATACCCCAAGACACGGTGAATGATGGTGCGCTTTTTTCAGTTTTGGTGACACTAAAAGGTGGGCGAGTTGGTTTTTGCGAGGATGCGCGCGTGTTTGTGAGTGTTCCAAAAAACCTTTTAGAGCTAATTAGGCAAAGAAGTAGAATTTTAAGCGGACATCTTCTTATAAAAAGGCGCATCGGCGTGTTTCCCAAAACGCTAGAAACAACTTTTATTTCTCAACCCATGCTTTCGCTCACCACTTTTAAAAGGGCAGTTTCAAAGGAAAACCCGTTGGTGATTTTGCTTGCACTACTGATCGAAGCGATTTCTTTGTGTGTCGCGACAATTTCGATTTTGACGAAAAGGGAGGTATGGATTTGGAGAAAGATCATTACAAGCTAGCCATAAGAAGATTAAGCTTCTTTGTAAATTTGGCAACCGCTAATCGCTCTGCAATTGGTTGCGAAGACGTTTTGTTGCTTCTTCCGAAAGAAGTGCAAAGCTGTGAGCAAATTAAGCAATTGGTGAGCGAAAAACTTCAAAACATTTCAATTCTTGATGGGTATTTGATAAAGCGTGGTCACGAGGCGCTCGTCGCGCTCACTTTAAAAAAGAAAAAGGAATCGCTCACAAAAATTTCTTACGCAAAGCTTTTCGTAAGAGAGCACCCAACACTCTTTAAACACGCACTCGCTGTTGCGGTTTCCGGCTCAACTTCTTACATGAGTTCAACACTCAAAGAAGACCTCGACCTCTTTATAGTCACAAAGAATCACACGATGTGGAGCACTCTTTTCAGGTTGTACATTTATTTACGAGTTAGAAAAGCGCTTTCTTTCGTACTAGGACAAATTCCTGAATACTGCTTAAGTATCGTGTTTACAGAAAATGGTGTAAAAAGCTTTCTAAAAAAATCCAAAAGCGCTCTAACCGCGAGGGAGCTAATCTCGCTTTATCCCTTAAAAGGTGAGGAATACCTTATGTACATCCGCTCGCTTTGCCCATGGATTTCTGAGTACTACCCAAAGATACACACAAACACAAAAAGCTTTAAAGAAAGCGCGACGAGCGCAACTCTCTTTGAAACGCTCTCTTACGCTTTTTTGAGCGCTTATGTTAAGTTCAAAGCGAAAATCAAAAACTATTTAATAGAAAAACGAGGACACCAAATTGACGTGTTCGACACAATTTGCTCAAAAGACGTGCTAATTTACGAATCAAGGCGGTATAAGCTCTTAAAAAAATTGTATGACAGCGAATTTGAGTCGATGGCCTCTGGGTAACTTGGGGAGTACACAAGCGGAAGCTTTTGACGCCGTAGTCAGCAGTTTCAAAATAGATAAGTTTATATAGATTTCTGGATTTGAATGAGCTGGTTGTGCACGGGCAGTAGGGTGGTAGCAAAGACCCAAGACCTCCGCTGAGGGAGGGGTACGCGCACACTTGTTGGGTGGGGGGACTGAAGATGGTCGGCGCTCCCCATGAGGCCTTCCCCAGCGTGTGAGTGGGTGGGTGCGTCGAGACAGGGGGAAAGCGGAGTGGGACCAATGAACTCGTGAGGTTCCTAAATGATGCTGTGAAGCCCAAGCTCTACTATGCGTATGATAGGTACAATGATATGTACCTACGTATACCTACGTAGAGTGAAACCCTTAACGTAACTGTTATATTCGACAACAAAGTGTGTCACAAGATGCCAGAAGCACTAGTTTATCGGTTGCACAGAAACATTCTCTTGATAAACCTTG
>NEXD01000116.1 GCA_003019595.1 Candidatus Marsarchaeota G1 archaeon BE_D | reverse complement strand
CACTGGCTGGATTCACACTTGGGGGAGGCATTGGCTGGCTGAGTAGGAAGCATGGGCTCGCGTGTGACAATCTTTTCGAAGCGCAAGTTGTCACTTCAGAGGGAGAGGTGTTGTTTGCAAACAAGGATGAAAACACAGACCTGTTTTGGGCTTTATGCGGTGGCGTACACGGATTGGGTGTGGTGACTTCGTTCGGATTTCGTTTACACAGAGTAGGGCCAACGGTTTACGGAGGAATGCTGATTTATCAAGGAGATTCGTTTCACACAGTCGTACCTGAAGCGATAAAGTTAATGGAGAAGTCACCAGATGAACTCTTCTTACCAATCGTGCTCTCCACAGCCCCACCAGCACCATTCTTACCACGTGAAATGCATGGAAATAAGATGATCGTTATAGTAGGAGGATATATGGGTGACCCCAAGCAGGGGGAGCAGGTGGTCTTGCCGTTTAAACACCTCGATAAATTCAAGGTCGACATGATGGCCCCCATCCCTTATCTGAGTTTGCAATCCTTGCCCAACGAGTTTAATCCTCCAGGTATTCATAACTACTGGAAGAATCATTATATTTCGAATCTAACACCCGAAGTGTTGGACAACGTCTACAAATACTGGTACGATTCCCCATCACCTCTAACCGAGGTGCACCTTAAATACTTAGGTGATGCTCTTAAAAAAGCTGGGAGCGATGGCGCCTTTAGCCACAGGGATGCTAGGTTTAACCTCAACATTGTGTCCAAGTGGATCGATCCCAGCCAAACCCAAAGCAATGTCGCGTGGACAAAGAGATTCTTTGAATCTATGGAGCCTTATTCATCAGGCCATTACATCAACTATCTTGGTGAACTCTCCAATGAATTATTAGCCGCCTCCTATGAAAACCCCAAATATAGGAGACTACAAGAAATCAGAGCGAAATACGACCCACAAGGATTGTTCACTAGCCTAAAGCAAGGATTTGTTACACGAGCATAACCCACATTTTTTGCAAGTTGAACCCTGAACAGGGATACAAACATGGGTCCACCAAATCGTTTATGAGGGAAGTGATAACACCTTAGTAGCGTTAATTGGACTGCTATCGTGTGACTTGCGTACAAGCCGTACTTTCAAAGAATCTTGAGACATGGCAGGTTGTCTTAAAAACTATAAACAGCAAATACGAGAAATTATAAAGAGAAGGAAAATATGAATATAATAGGGGAAGCTAGAGACGATTTAAGCGTTCCACACCTAATATGTAAGTGTATGAAAGCATTTATCGTGCGGATTTATTTTTCAGTAGCTTTATGAACCCGCTCTTTGACATCCTTCTTTATATCGCTTGCGGCTGACTTTGCTTTCCCACCTGCTTCCTTAGCGTCCTCTTTCATCCTTTCAGCTTTACCTTTTAATTTATCCTTTGTTGATTTTTTCATAATTATAATAGTATTTGCTTGATAATAAGCATATCTTCTAAAATCATCAACAGTTCATAGAGCGGTTATTAAAAAATCGCAAGATTACATTGATAATTCAAAAGAGCGCGAGCAAACTTAGCACAAACGAAATAGCTCTGTTGTAGCATGTTCACCCATCCCTAGCAGTTCTGATCTACATCAACTGGTGCCAAAGCGGAAGGCCAAGGAAGACGATAACACAGCTTGCGCATACTGCAAATGCCCATCGAACGCTTTGTGTTAAAGAGATGAATCTTTCCCATAACACTATTCCTACTATATTGAAGAAGCACAAACTCACTTACGACTTCAAAAGAAGTGGGTAAAATACGAAAGCACGCAAACTCACGATGACACACAGACTTGTACATCGTAATGCACGGCAGGTGGATTGGGAAGTTGCTATAGTTTACATTGACGATGCTTCTGGTTCACATCAAGCTTTGAAAAGGGCTGAGCGATTTACTCGCGCTACGCGCGCGTGCGGAAATACCAAACCAGAGCGGGCAAGTACTCAGTTCCAACCGCGAATCACAAATGGGTTTGACACAACATTTTACAACGCTCAACCACTTCGTTACGCTTAATATTCACTAGTTGTTTTGCACGCCAAGTTGGGCGTGTACGGTTTAAACCGCAAGCAATGGGCGCAAGTGCTAGCCGCTTGGGGAGGCTGGCTTATGGACGGTTACACCTCTATAGCGTACGCTCTTGTTGCGCTCACGATAGCGCCCATATTTTTCCCTGCTTCGCTTGGGGGGATCGTTGCGACGTTTGCGGGCTTTGCGGTGGGCGCGCTTGCAAGAAGCATTGGCTCTCTTACGCTCGGAAACTTTCTCGGTGACAAAATGGGCAGAAAGTCGATGCTCGTTCTCACCGTTCTCTTCTTTTCGATTTTTGCGGCGCTAAAAGGCGCGCTACCAAGCTACAAGCAAGTCGGGTTGCTTTCTCCCGTTTTACTTTACACAGTGCTCTTTTTAGAGGGCTTCTTTGCGGGCGCGGAGTACGGCGGTGGAACCACGCTTGCGATGGAAAGCATACCCGCTGAAAAGAGAAACTTTATCGGTAGTTTCGTTCAAAGCGGCTTTGGCACGGGCTACTTTATAGTCTCTTTTGTTTACGCGGCTCTCAAGGCGTATTTCGGAAGCTCTTTTTCTGTGGTGGGTTGGAGAGTGTTTTTTGCAACCGCGCTTGTGCCCGGTGCGATCACGGTTTTACTCAGAGCGGTTTCCAAGGAAACACCTGTTTTCGAAGAAATGAAGACAAGAGGTGAGGTGGAAAGGATTCCTGTAAGGGGGCTATTCAAGCAAGCGCCGAAGGCTATGCTCTTTGCAATTCTTATAACCACTGGTTTACTCTTTGTGAACACCGCGACTTTTAGCTTCTACCCTTCGGTCATGTTCACAAAGGGTTTTAGCGGTGTAAGCGTTGGAGTGGGCGTTGCGGTAATAAACTTGGTTTCTCTATTTGGCGTGTGGATAGGCGGGGCGCTAGGCAACGTGATAGGCGGAAGAAAAAGACCGATGCTCATTTACTCGCTGATCTTTGTTTTGAGCGTCTACCCGATACTCAAGCTGGGTTATTCAGGAGGTTACACAACTTTTGTGAGCGCGTTTTCGGTGCAGGCGTTTCTTGAAGCAATGATATTTTCAACACTTCCTGCGTTTCTTTCAGAGCTGTTTAGCAAAAGGTTCAGAGCTACGGGTGTGGGTTTTGCGTACAACGCAGGTGCTATCGTGGGCGGGTTTGCGATTTCTTTGATATACGCTCTGAGCTCTGTGATCGGTTTGTTTGAATCTTGGCTTTTGCTACTCATAGCGTTTTCGCTTGTGATGCTTGTAGGAATTGCGCTTTCAAGCGAAACCTGGAGAAAGACTGAAGTCGCGCACGCCGACAAAATCGTCGAGTGAGCTTTCGAAATTAAGACTGCGCGTGAGAGCTCGTTTTGACGTTTTCTGTATGTCACCTTCAGTGTGTCAATACACAACTTTTTCTAGGAGCGTTGTAAAAGCTTTAAAGTCTTTGTGACTCGAGCTATAGTTTCGCGATACTGTTATCCACTTTTGGCGATGGATTACCAAACACTTACGCCCTGAGTTTTTCGTCGTGTGTGTAAGCGTCCACTACGACAAAAACGCACACAAGTGTACCACTGTGCTAAGAATCCACAGCGAAAACCGAGTACTAATGTGTTCGAGTTCTCAGACTTTGTCCTACCCTTACACACAAGTTTTTAGAAAGCTTAAGCGCCCGAAAAACTTTGAACTGCTAATTTGCTTAAAACCCCTGACAATTTCAACTTGAAGCAAGTGGTGAATTTTTCACCGAATCCTAGATTGAAGTGTCCACCAACGTTTTGTTTGCCCACCATTCTAAACACAAAATATACAATCTCTACAAATGGATCATATGACAGATGTCGTCTTAATGTCTATTGAACCTAAATGGGCGGAGCAGATACTTGAAGGTTCTAAGAAGTGGGAGTACAGGAAGTACTGCTCAATCGCACAAGGAACAAGAATTTATGCGACAAAACCAGTGCAGGCCTTAGTAAGGTGAGTTCACGGTTGGCGAACGTCTTGAAAAACCAGTTGAGGAATTAATAACCCAAACGATCCCACGAAACCAAACACACAAAAGAGGAAATACTGAATTATTTTAACGGTGTGCAAATTGGTTCAGCGCTACGCGTTGTCAACCCAAAAGATACAAAAAAGTCAAACTAGAGGAGATCCGAAAAAAATTACCAAGATTTAGACCTCCGATGAAATACAAGTCTCTTACACGAACTAAAAGCAATTCTTGAATTGGTAGAATTAAAAATTGAATGCGTTTTAACAAAATGAGTAGCACAAGAATAATTTTATAATCGCAAAATAAGTGAATTTATTGCTGACTTCGCGAATACTAAAGTTCGATGCGTTAGTCTTTGGCAGTGATTAAATGATCTGACTTCCTCCCCGCCCTGGAAAGGCGAGGGTTCCCTCCCAAGGGGTTCATCGTTCCCACCATCGGTTCGGGGATACATCCCTCATTTGGTGGGCAGTAAGGTGGCTCAGAGAACCACCCCCGGGGACTATCATCCAAATTACGTCTAGTCCCTTTAAGAGGGAAAAGAGATACTAGATGCTCCTCCCACAGTCCCATTAAGCCCTCAATCGAGCTTGGGAGGAGCGTCATTAGCGTCACTAAGAGAAAAATGAAGAACTCATATTTAAATATAAGGGGGCTATCCATCCCCGCTCCTCAAAGAGGCGAGGTTTTCCGCCCCCTTAA
>NEXD01000115.1 GCA_003019595.1 Candidatus Marsarchaeota G1 archaeon BE_D | reverse complement strand
CAAGAAAGCGCTCATCGGGCTTTAGCGAAAGCTCGTTAAACCCTTGTTTCAGAAACTCGAGTGATAGCTCCCTAGAAAACGGTTTGAGCTCCACTTCAGCCATGTACCTTCCGTAAAACGGTGAGTAAGGGTCTTCAACTCCTATAAACTCTTTTAAAACACCTATTTGACTTCCTGCAAAAACCAGTGTTATGTTTTCCATATTGTCGTAAACGTTTGCAAGGAGCTCTCTCATATCCAAAGTGGCAAATCTGAGCACTTGTGCCTCATCGAACACGATAACCAACTTGTGCGCGTGCGCTTTTGCGGCTTTGTCCAGCTTTCTAAAGAGTTCAAGCAGTAAATTTCTTGTGCGTTCTTGGGCAAGCCTAATCGTGAACACGCTCGCTATACTCATCTCCCTTACCGCATCTTTTACTGTTTGAACGAAGCGTGAGCTTTTTGAGCTCGTTTCTGATGCCGAAAGTAGTTCAAAAATTGTACGAATGGAAATTTTTTTGTTAATTGCCACGCCACGTAAGTCAAGGTAAATGTAAGGCTGCTCTAGCAAACTCAACCCCACTTTGATCAAGCTTGACTTTCCTATTCTTCTAATTCCCTTCACCACAACTGGACTTCTTTCAACGAGGGATGAAAACTGTTTGAGCTCGTCGCGTCTGTCAAAGAAGTCTTCGAGCCTTGTTTTTGGTTTCTCACTAAATAACATACACCTGTATGTAACATACACCTGTATTTAACTCAAGCGCTCGACTCGCTTTTCTTATATTTTTGTTGATCCTTGAATCAACAATGTCAAACGAGCTATACAAAGCGGTTTTTCCGTCAGATTTTTTGTTTGGCGCTTGTATCTCGGACTACCAGCATTTCGGAAAAACGGTTTGCGACTTACCGCCAAACAACGGTAGCATGCACATCGAGCGCTATAAAGAGGATTTTGAGCTTGCAAAAAGCTTGAATCTGAATAGTATAAGAACGTCGGTTGAGTGGTCGCGCATCGAGCCCAGAATGGGAGAGGTGGACAAGGGGGTGCTAGATTTTTACAAAGAGTACTTTTCGACGCTAAAAACCAAGGGTCTAAAAAGCTTTGTCACGCTACACCACTTTTCAAATCCGAAGTGGATTCATGAACTTGGTGGATGGCTATCACAGGATGTGAGCAAGCGCTTTCTCACTTATGTGGAGTTTGTCGCAAGAGAGCTTTGTGAGTTTATAGACTTCGCGCTTCTTTTTAACGAGCCTGGGGTTTACGCTTTTCTTGCTTACTACAAAGGAGAAAAGGGGCTACCACCTTACGAAAAGAACTTTTCAAAGCTTGTAAAGGCGCTTGAAAACATAAAATCTACGCTGATTCAAGCTTCTGACGTGTTAAGGTCATATGGATTTAAGGGAAAAATTGGTTTTCCAAGCTTTGTTCCAAACACCCACCCTGTTTCCTCTTTCTCTTTGAGAGCGCGCGTTTACGCAAGACAAGCGTGGTCAAACCTTTTTTACGACGTGCTTGACGAGACGTCGCCCAGCGTGGACTTTATAGGCGTGGACTACTACACCAAAAACTTCGTGGATTCAACTGGAAGAATTGTGTTTTCAACAATTGAGCCAGAGGCGCTCACAAGAGTGCTCGCAACTATTTACTTAAGATACAAAAAACCAGTCGCCGTGCTCGAAAACGGGCTTGCCACGCGTAATGACGCACTAAAAACAAGGTATCTCGTGGATCATCTTTACAGCGTGTACAAAGCGATAGAAGCGGGCGTTCCTGTTTTGTGTTACCTTTGGTGGAGCTTTTTACACGGCTATGAATGGGAGGGCTACGGCTACCAACCGTTTTTTGCGCTCGTTGACGTTGGCGAAGACTACACAAGAAAACCCACGCAAACCGCTCAACAATTTTCCGAAATCGCAAGAACGCGCATAATCAGCGTGGATTTGTTGCACAAGGTGCGCGAAACGAGTTATCCCAAAAAAATAAGAGACTGGAGGTTGCTAGACCAAGAGCTTCAAGTGACTACCTAAGAGCCCTTTCGCCGAGCTTGTAAAGCAGCGAAACAAAGAATTTCTCTGCGTGCGCAAGCCCCTTTACCTTTTCATTCCCTTCTATCACGTAGTATTCGTCGGGCGCGTGAGCCCTTGCGCCGTGACTCAAACCCGCGCTCACGAAAGGAAGTTTGAGCGGATCTTTTGTGAAGATCGCTTGAGGAGAGCTACCAAGCGAAAACGGCCAAACTCTCGGTTCAAAGCCATACTCCCTATACGCTTCGATAACCGCTTGAACAATTCCCGCCTTAGGACTTGTCCTAGACCAGTCGTCTACTCCGTTTGCTTCTGGATACTCGTTGATTTTTATATCCGTGTAACCGAGTTTATCAAGATGCTTTCTTATTTTTTCCACAGTTTCTGTGGTGGTTTGGTTCGGAACAAGCCTCGATTCCATTTTTACCACTATTTTCTCTGGTAAAACGGTTTTGAATAGAGGTCCTGTGTACCCCGCTTGTATTCCCTGAATGTTCAGCGTGGTCGAGTAGAGCATCTTAAGGAGCAACTCCTTTCCTTTTAGGTCGTTGTAAAAGTGCTTCACTCCTAGTTCTTCGGCTATTGCCTTTTCGTCGTACGTCTGCGCAAGCTTTTCCACGAGCTCCAAATCCTCTTTTGTAGGTGGGGCAACGTTATCGTAGAAACCTTCTATGACAACCTTCATGGGATCGCGCGGGTCGGTCATGCTCGCAAGCGCGTGTATCATCCTCCAAATCGGACTTTCAACCGCAGCCGCCATGCTGCTATGAATTGGTCTAACCGTTGGACCACGACCCCAGCTTTCTCCAGAGCACTCAAGCTCAAACTCAACCACACCCTTACACCCTAGTGAAAGCGTCACTTCGCCCTTGATGTTTTGTGACGCGGAAGGAGAAAAGCACGCTTGAGCGTCCTTTAACTCCTCAATCCTGTGTTTAATAAAGTCTTTCAGGTGCGCACTTCCAAGCTCTTCCTCCCCTTCTGCGACAAACTTCAGGTTTACTGGAAGTTCCTCACCACAAGCTTTTATCGAAAACAAAGCGTTGAGAAAAGCCACAAGCGGACCTTTGCTGTTTATCGCGCCTCTTCCGACCAAAACCTTTTTGAAAGGTGGTAGCTCCACGAGCTTTGGATCAAACGGGTCATCGGTGAGCGTCCACTTTTCACCGCTCACCTGTTTTACGTCGTACATCAAGTAGACCAAAAGCGTGTTTCTCGCTTGTGCGTCGTAGTGCGCGTAAACAACTGGCTGACCTGCGGTTTCTACGATTTCCACCTTTTTACACCCGAGCTCCTCAAAGTAGTTTGCAAGCTTTTGCGCACACCTTCTCACACCTTCTGGGTTTTCTGCGGCGATGCTTGGAATTCTCACAAACTCTTTAATTCTTTCGACGTGCTCTTCCAAGTGCTCGTCTATGTACTCGTGTATTTGTTTTAAAGATTGGTTCATAACGCTTTACACTCTAAACCTTAAAAAAGCTTTTCCGCATTTTGGTATAGTATTTTTCTTTTTACTTCTTCTTTAAGGTCTATCTTTTCAAACTCTTCAAGCCACTTCTTGGGTTGGATAAAGGGGTAGTCGCTACCAAATAGGACTCTATCCTGTAAAAGCGTGTTTGCGTAAACCCAAACCTCTTTTGGGATGTACTTTGGGTTCCAACCAGAAAGCTCCAAGTAAACGTTCGCTTTCTGTAAGGCGATCGCAATCGCTTCAGTGCTCCAAGGCCAGCCGAAGTGCGCAAGAACGAAGTTAACATCAGGAAAGCTTGCTGCCACATTGTCCACGTAAATAGGTCTTGAAAAATCAAGCCTAAAACCTCCACCCCCTTTTAAACCAGCGCCGATTCCGGAAGTGCCCGTGTGAACCACCACCACGCCGTTCACATCAGACAACGCTTCGTACACAGGGTAAAGACGTTCGTCGTCTGGCCTCACCTCTTGAAGAATTGGGTGAAGCTTTACTCCGGCAAGTCCCAAATCCAGCGCTCTTTTGATTGTCGCCTTTGGCTCTCGTGCTGGGTTTACACACGCAAAGCCTATCGCAATATCACTTTTTGATGCGTAGCTTGAAACAAGCTGGTTTAACGGTTGAGGATCAAAATCACGCGTAGGAACTGGTAACAGTGCGTAAGAGCTAACACCTTGCGACTTTAGCTCTTCTTCCGCTTGCTCAAAGCTTTTGAGCTCGACCTTTGCGCGAAAGTAAGACGCCGATGCCAATAGCACTTTTTCACTAAAAGCCGAAAAGAAAGCGCTATCTGGGATGTGAACGTGCATGTCGAACAATGTGAAAAAGCATGCGCTTTCAAGCTAATAAGCGCTTCTACTCAGGAGGAATTTCTTTGAACACCTGAGAGATCTCAATCCCTTTTCTTTTGTTCAAAGACTTCGCGCGTAAGTACAAAAGAGAACCCACGATGAACGAAACAAGCACGTAACCGTAAGCGAGCGCGTTTCCTCCCCACACGCTTTGGTAAGCCACAAATTCATAAGAAATGAAAACGAAAACAAGCGCCATAAGTGCGCCGCATGTCGTAAGCACCACCCTTGATCTTCCTTTTTCCTTTTTTTGTGCGTAAAACAGAGCACCCACACCAACCACCGCAAAGTAAATCATAGAAGCGAGCACTGCTCCGTATAGCGATGAAAGCGTTCCATAGAAGTAAGACGCACTCCAAATTAAAGCGATTGTCACAACGAGGTCGACAAGGTGTGCA
>NEXD01000114.1 GCA_003019595.1 Candidatus Marsarchaeota G1 archaeon BE_D | reverse complement strand
ACGTGTTCTCGAGTGTGCCACGTCCTCCATAAAAGCTTTCCATGAGGGGGAATTTGTGTCGGTTGACGAGACGAAAAGCTGGACGGCCACCAAGTGTGGGTTGCGGTGGACGTGGACACAAGGGAACTCCTAACAACTAGAGCTACACGGCTTCGACGCTACTTCTCAGCGCTTAGTGCACCAATAATAGTGGTTGGCATCCCTGGTACAGGCGGGTCTTCGTAACAGTCTGGAGTACTACCACGAATTGGGGATAATAGAGGATAGAGAGGTTCTTCAGCTGAAGAGGACAAGGGTGTCTGCGAATAACTTGAATGCCATAAGGATACACACGCGCTCAACTCTTTCAATACAACTTACAACTTGGTACCACGAAGGTATACGTGGTTTACCCGTCGCATTCAGGGGTGACTCATCTGTCCAATATCAGACCGCCATAGCTTTAAGCTTAAATCTTGTTTCTTAGAAGTTTAAATTTCTAAAGAATGTGAATCAGTGGTGGATATCATGGCGATCACCATACGATTTCGTAGAACCCACCACTATAAGGCTTATCTGGACATAACGTGTATGGTCGGGAGTTGGGCTGCTCCCTCCCTGGCCTGACCTCCAATTGTTTGTAGAAACCTGACCAAGCTTTGTTCCCAACGCTATCACAAGGTCTGCTTCTTTAAGCGCCTTGTTAGCCGTAGGCCTATAACCTTGTCTTCCCACACATCCTAGACTTAATGGATGATCATCTGAAATTACGCCCTTACCTGTAAGAGTTGTCACGACTGGCGCAACTATAAGCTCTGCAAAAACTCGTAACTCTTCCCAAGCTTGAGAAATGATCGTTCCTCCACCAGCTAAAATTATTGGCGAATCAGCTTTTTCTATCAGTTTTATCATTTCTGAAATAGCGCCTAATTCTGGTCTTGGTCTGTAAGCAGGGAAATGGATATATTTGTTCTCAATCATGATGTTCGATTCACGTAAAAGTCTTCCTTCCAAAATATCTTGTGGTAGATCAACGTGTACTGGTCCTGGCCGACCTGAAGTTGCTAACTTAAACGCTTTCTGTATCGCCACAGGAATTTGATCAGGATTTTGCGGTCTTATACTACTTTTTACAAATGGGTGAAACAGTGCAAAATGATCTAGCTCTTGAGACGCGCCCTTCCCCATAATATCACTAGTTACATTACTTGTAAGCAATATAATTGGAGTAGAGCCAGTATAAGCTTCAGCGACAGCAGGAACCAGATTAGCTACACCTGGTCCTACGGTCGCATCACAAACTCCTGGAGTAAAGGTTGCTCTTGAATATCCTATCGCCGAAAGTGCACCAGCCTTTTCGTCCCTAACCAAAACGTGTTTTATAAAATCTTGTTGCGCTATGGCATCGTACATTGATAGAGTCTGTCCACCAGGAACTCCAAATATAAATTCAGTTCGATAGCCTGCTAAAACTTCTATAAGAACATCTGCTCCTCTTTTGTCCAAATAAACCCCCTAAAAAATAAATCGAGGCATAAGTTAAGTTTTCTTGTTTCCTTTAAAAATACTTTTCAATTTCAATCTGATTTTGTAAGTTCAGATAAAGTAAGGTGTGGATCACCCTAAACATAGCAGGCTATCCTTGTTAAATCCAGTTATTACTGGAAGCCAAGAAAATATTCATTAATGTAGTGTATGTTTAGCTTATAAAAACTTCCTAACATTGAAGAACTTTTGGTTTTTTTCTCTAAAATTATTATAATTCTATTTAAGGGAATTGAAGATCCGTATATATTATGACCACCTTTATCACTCGTGTCTCTCTAAAGAACATTGAGGTCGACGAGGTGTGTACCTTAACATTCACGGCCTACGGCAGTTCACGTCCTTCCTAATGGCTTTTAGCTCCCTTTTATCCACAGTACTTCCTATGTCTTGGCGGAACTAAGGCCCGTGTTGGAGTAATAACTCTTGCTTGCCGAGAACTTGGGAATAAGACGCGCCTTGGTCAGCTTCTAAGATGATGAGTCAACCAATGCAGAATAGCATACAACCTTTTCTTTTTCCTTTGTTGCTATATTTGAATCTATTATGAAAGTGGTAGAGTGATTCACATCTTAACAATTATCTAAAAATCTTATCCTCCAATATCTTACAAGTATCGTAAAGTTGATAAAGACATTATATTTTATCAATTGTGATGTCTAAGCCTGCAGGGTTTTTTGTTAGAGAATCAACTGGACTAACAAAACAAATTTCTGGCTTAGAGGCTCTAGCAATGGCTTTATCTGGCATGGGTCTTTTATATGTTTTTAACGTCATAGCCTTTGTTCCAGCTTTTTACCCAGACGCGAATCCTTTAATGCAACCCTTCATCGGATTATTACTAGTTCTTCCTTTTGCTTTTATGTATACGCTTCTTGCTATTGGAATTCCTAGAACTGGTGGAGATTATATATGGACTAGTAGAATATTGAACCCATGGATCGGTTTTGTTTCCAATTTTACGATAACAATGCTTTCACTTTCCTTTATTGGTTCCGTTGGTCCGTGGATTCCACAATGGTCTTTGGGCGAAATGTTTTATGATTTAGGAGTATTACTTCACAAGCAGTCTTATTTTACTATTGCAAACAACTTGCAAGCTCCTTTTACTATTTTCTGGGTAACCGCTTTATTCACAATTTTAGCGGGCGTAATAGTTTTAATTAGTACAAAAATTGCTACTGCAATAGTCAAGTATTGGACAATCTTAGCAATCGTTATCGGAATAATCTTCATAGCCACAGTTCTTTCTGCTGGAAGAACAACTTTTATTCGGAATTTTAACGCTTTTTCGGGTTCAAATTACAATGAAGTAATCGCTGAGGGGCAAGCTTTAGGCGCATACAATGGTGTACCTCCGGCTTTTTCATTTTCATCTTTTTACGCAGGCGCTTTAGGCCTACTTGCTTATTTGGCATGGTTTTATCCAGCGTATTTTGCGGGTGAAGTAAGACAAAATAAAACCACCCAAATTCTTGCCCAAATAGGCGGTGTTGTTATTTTCGCTATCTTCACAGAAGTTATGGTTGCAGTTGAATATTATGGTGAGGGACCAGCTTTTGCCAATGCTATGGCGGCTCTCTGGATTAATGGGTCTCCAAAATATCCATATATTAATATTCCGTTGGCTTCGGGTCTTTCGATGTATTGGACACAAAATCCAGTACTTGTAGCCATATTCAACATAAGTTTTGGAATAACGGTTTTCGTGATGAGCGTTTCCATTCTTTTTTCAATGAGTAGGAACATCTTTGCATGGTCATTTGATAGGATTTTACCAAGTTTCTTTGCGTCTCTTAATTCAAAAACAAGGACGCCCGCAAATGCTATAGCAATCATGACTATTGTAGGTCTTATTTATCTTTATCTTGCAGTCTTTAATTATGGAAGTTTGGCGGAAGTGTTTTCCTATGGCACAGCTGGCATATTTATAGCTTTTCTTTTTGTGTCGTTTGCGGCTATGATATTCCCATATGTTAAGCGAGATATTTTTGAAAAAACAGATAGCTTAGTAAAGAAAAGAATAGGCTCTATTCCACTTATTACAATAATAGGAGTAATCTGCGTCATAATAAGTCTTGTTACAGTTTATTCAATTGTGCTACCCGCAATAGGTGGGTCTTTCTTTTATGTCTTCTTTACAGGAATAATCCCAACGTTCATAATAGCTCTTATAATTTATGGCATAGCTTTCGTTGTTAGAAAAAAGCAGAACATAGACCTAAACGTAGTATTTAAGGAAATACCTCCTGAATAGATGCTATCCATATAAAGCTAAATTGGTGGGCGCACGGAATCATTAATTCAAAATTCTGTTGCCCACTACGTTTAAAGCTTATCCAAACACCAATGGCTCGTTGCATTCATATCATCAAATATTATACAAGATTTTTAAATAAAACCGTAGAGTTCTGAGTATAAAAATAGAAGTTATTTGTTCAGAAAGGTATAAAAAGCATTGATGGTAGTGAGTTTTATGCCAAGAAAGATAACTTTTGGTATCGTTTTGCCAACACGCGGGATTCTTTTTTCAGGTTCGGATCCTAGAAAAGACATAATAGAACTCAGTAAAATGGCCGAAAATTATGGTTATGACGGTGTTTGGGCTGGCGATAGCATATTAGCAAAACCTCGCTTTGACTCGATCGTAGTTCTCTCTGCAGTGGCTAGTGTAACGGAAAAATTAAAATTGGGTACGTCGTGTTTTGCAAGCTTTCCTTTAAGACATCCAATTTTGCTTGGATATCAGTGGGCTACTCTCGACCAAATTTCTAATGGCAGAACAATTCTTGTAGTTTGTCAAGGAACTCCTACGAAACATGGAAAAATTTATAGAAACGAGTATGACGTATTTGGGATTTCACCATCAGAAAAAGTTAGAAGAATAGAAGAAGGAATAGAAATTTTAAGAAAAATTTGGACAGAAGATAATGTTTCATATGAGGGTAAAATCTTTAAATTTAAGGACGTTACAGTTTATCCAAAACCAGTACAGAAAAATCCACCAATCTGGATAGCTTCTAATCCACGTTCGACGGGAGAACTTGAAGGGCCGCCGGGTAATATCGATGCAAACTTTGAACGCGTCGGGAAATATGCAGATGGTTGGATGACAACAATGGTAACTCCTGAAGAATATAAAGAAGACTTTTCAAAAGTTTTAATGTATGCAAAAAATATGGAAAAGATCCGACAAGCTTTAAAACTTCTTTGTACTACAATG
>NEXD01000113.1 GCA_003019595.1 Candidatus Marsarchaeota G1 archaeon BE_D | reverse complement strand
CATAAGCCTATTTTAGATTTAGTGGGATTGCATTTGGTTATTACCGTGTTCCTTAACCACGGTGTGGAACATGTGTTCGAGTTTTGGTATTATAACTGCCCAGTCAAATCTTTCTGCTGTTTTGCGCGCGTTTTTGCACATTTCCCAGTATTCTTGTGAACCGCTCTTCCAAAGTGAGTAAAGCTTGTTCACCTTTTCAACCATTTCGTCGAGTGATCTGACCAAGAAACCGTTGTAGCCGTTCACCACGTACTCACGGGGACCTGGAATGTCAAACGTGACAACGGGCGTTCCAGAGGCCATAGCTTCAAGACCTGTGAGCATGAAAGTTTCATATCTTGATGGAGCAATTAGAACATGTGATTTGGCATAGAGTTCACGTTTAAGGTGTCCATCCACAAAACCCAAAAATTTTATCATGTTACACTTTTTAATCAGGCTTTCAAGAGGCCCAGTTCCACACACTACGATTTGTATATGTTTTGAAACAAGTTTTAAGGCAATTGTGGGTAAGAGATCAGCCCCTTTTCCTTCTACAAGTCTTCCCATAAACAGCACATCAAAGTTTTCATTTTTCTTAGCTGGCTTAAAATAAGCGCTGTCCACTCCATTAGGAATATTGAATATATTCTTACAGCGAAAGCTTACTAGTTGTTTGTAGTCGCGAGTGTTTAGCACGTGATGAGCGCTTAAAATTTTACCTAGGCGTATCATTTCTGGGCCAAAAAAAAGGAAGTTCGCTTTTAGAAACGCCGTTATGGTGACCGGCTATAACAGGGGTTCCACTAATCTTTTGTAAAAGGGGCATCATCAATTTTAGACCGACTCCCCAATAAACGAAGTACACTATATCATGTTCAAAAAATGCGTCCATTAACAAACCAAAGTGCCTTGGTTTAGGAAAGGCATAGTGTAACGAAGGTAACCAGCTAAGCTTGACTCCGTCTATGATCGGCCAAGGGTTTGGTAGATATTCATTTGAAATAATCACGTTTACTTTGTGCAATTTAGAAAGTCTAATCGCTACTTCGTATACCCATCGCCCTATGCCTCCTGCACCAGTGAAAATTCCATAACGAGAAATAAACGCTATTTTCATTTTTTCATTGAATAACTATTTTCAGCTTTTACTGGATGTAATAAGTAGTAATGGTAAAATGTTTCTATTTTTATAAACAACTTTTGCGACTTTTGGTAAAACCAAACACAAAATAGAATAAAAAAGGGTATTCGTGCTCTCTTTGTCAGGCCAAAGAGCAAATTTGAGTAGTGATGAAAAAAAGTCTTTTACGGTGATGCGACCATTGATATACCCCGCGGATATCAAATTTATCTTAAGCCTTGCTATCTCAGTGGACACAATATCGAAAAGGCTCCAATTTTTCTTAGTCAACGCGCTAAGAATCTCAAGCTCTGATAGTTTAAACTTTGGATTCACGCCTGGCGTATTCGTCACACTCCCTCTGTTAAGCCTGAGATAAGTTAACCTCCTATTGTCGTAAAGTATTCCGAAGTTTGATGTTAATGCAAGGTCAAATAGTAGCACATCGATAGAAAGGTAACAGTTTGCCAGATGGTGCAAATCAGCTTGTATAAAGCCCTTTCGAAAGGCGAGTGCGCTATCTGAGTGTCTACCTGACACAAATAGCTTGATTGACTGAGTATACTTACGAGGATTTGATATGTATATCGTTCGTGTGAGATGATGTTCAAAGAACTTGGTTTTTCGCTTTAAAGGTTTTCCATTTTCATCGATCCAACTTGACTCGTTATGATACAACGCCAAATTGGGGTATTTGCCAAAAGACTCCTTGACAACACTAAGTCTTTCTCTTGAGTACAAATCATCATCATTTAGTAGAGTAATAATTTCACCTCGCGATTTTTTTAGCGCCAAGTATACCTTTTTTCCTAGACTAGGCTCTTCCACATTTATGATTTTCACTCCTAGGTTTCGGTAATGATCGTCGTGTTCCCACTCAAAATTCTTTATCACAATTACTTCATAGAATTCTTTTGAAAGCGTCTGATTTAACGCAGAGTTTATTGCTTCTTCTAAGTAACGTCGTCTGTTATACGCTGTTAAAATCACGGTTATCAATGGCGCATTACTTGTATACATTTTAAGACACCTTAAACAAGCGGTAATGCATTGCCGTTCAGACTTTGATATGATCCACGCTTTGTGAACAACGAAAATCACTTATTAAAATGGTTTACAAACAACAATGAAATCCCATAAAAAGTTTTTCGCAAGTGTCTTTAATTCGTGACAAATTCTTTAATTCAAAAGAAATTATATTTTACATCTTGTGTAATCTTTAGGGTCATCGAACCACTGTTCAACTCACACCACTTAGTGTCCATAAATATTCTATTTTCGTGTCTATCAACCACTTTTCAAATAAACCTTTTCGTATTCTTTCATAACGACGCTCCAATCGTAGCGCAAAGCCGCTTCTCTTGCATTTTCTTGAGGGATAAAGCAATCTGAAGTAAGCAACTCCTTGATCTTTTTTAGTTGCTCCTCTTTTGTGTCAGCTACCACGCAAACGTGTGACACATCAAAACCCCTTATCGCCTTTTTTGTAGCGATCACAGTTTTACCGCAGGCAAGCGCCTCCAAAACCTTAAGCTTTGTCCCAGTTCCCGAGTTTAATGGCAAAAACACAACGTCGCAGAGCGCATAAACCTCCTCCAAATTTTCAACATATCCGAGGTTAATCGCGTTTACCCTTTTTGCCGACGCCATTTTTTGAGCGAATCTGGAAATTGAGCCTGCGAAAACAGGCGTACAGCGTTCTAAAGAGGGCACACTTAACACATCTAACACGTTCAAGACCGCTTCTCTGTTTTGGTACATGTCGCTACCAGAAAAGAGCACCAAAAACTTGTGCTTTGGCAAGGAGTACTTTTTGTAGTACTCTTCTTTCTTTGGCAGTGGCCTGAACTTTTTTGTGTCTACCCCGTTTGGTATCACGAATTTCTTCGAGGGATCCACCCCAAGCTCCCTGTACCTCTCTAGATCTTCGCGGCAGACAAACACACAAGTATCAACCTTAGAAATCAATTCCATTTCAAGCTTTAGCGTGCGACTAACCGCATCCCTTTTAAGATTTTCTTTTACGCCAAAATGCGTCAAAAGCTCAAACATCCTATCAGAATACACATCGTGAAGCGTTGCAATAAGAGGCTTTTCTTTGTGCTTACTTTCCAAAGCGGGCTTTATTGCCCAAAGGTTTTCGGCTTGTGTTATATCACACACTTTTGATACACTCGAAAACTGTTTTATTTTCCACGAATCTTCGCAAAGTAGCAAATCCAGAATTGACCTCTTTCTTACAAGTCTTTCGAAAGCGGCTTTTAAAACTATGGTAAAAGGAATAGAAACACTTTTTTGACGAATCCAAGGAAGGTCAAAGCTCACAACGTTATAGTAAGCGTTGACCAACTTTATCATGTTCTTTACGCGTACAGCGTTACCGTGATTTGCAGAAAGTGAATAGGGAACAAGTAGTGCGACTTTGCTCAAGCTTTGCCCAACCCTTTCTTTTTCAATCTGCGATCCAACTTCTTTTCTAAACTTTCGACAAAGCAACCCAACTCGTTGTAGAAACTCCTCCATTCGTCTTCGTTCATTTCGACAAAATAAGAAAGAATCTGTATCAATTCGTCTTCTTCTAGTTCAAGTAGACCAATCAAAAATGCTGCCTTTTCCCTTTCCGTGAGCATTAAACTCACCCAACTTTTTCTGGTTTAACAAACTCTCTAAAATACCCAAGCCAAAAAATCCATCGTGCAATCAGAAAGTAAAGATAGCTTGGTACTATTTTTAATAGGGGAACAGGACTGTGCCATTTGTGAGCGTACACTATAAACATTCCAGAAATTAGTAAAGCAGGGATTGCAAAAACCAAAATTTTGAAAAGCACGCCCACCAAAAGCAACACAAGGCTGAACACTACAGCGAGCGCCGAAAGATCAGACTTTAAAACATCACCGAGATATGACCTTGTGTTATGGTAATGCGCCCTGCCCATCTTAAAGAATTTTCTTAAAGTGTGTGTGAAACCCTTATGAATCACTCTTAGATCATAGTCAGTAAGCACAAACAAACCCTTAGCCGAAAGCTGTTTTGCGAGAACAATACCTTCTGCGTACTTGTACTCACCAAACTTCAACCCATTTAGACCATTCAGTTTAAAAGCGCAGTTACCCTCTAAGAAGCCAGTTGAATATCCCTTTACTTTTAGATTTCTAACATGCTCCTTGTTCACAAGCCTTTGTAGCCAGTTTTTACCTCCAGAAAAGCCACCTACAACGCCTACAACATCTGGATTCTCAGCAAAGTCTTTAACGATTTTTATCAGCCAGTCCCTTGGTGCTATACAATCCGTGTCTATGAACGCTATTATTTCACCAGTCGCGTTTTTTAGCGCTATGTTTCGTCCCTTACCCGGTGAATTCGCCTCTGGCGCGTAGATATAACGAACACCGTTTTGTTTGCAGATCCTAATGGTATCCTCATCATTAGAATCGTCCACCACAACTATATCGTACCTGTCTTTTGGATACTCCTGCGTGATTACGCTTTGTATACAATCGCCTATAATTCTTCCTGAATTGTGCGCAACAATTGCAACCGTTATTTTAGGAAAATCCATAATGTTCCTTTACCACAGTGTGGAACATGTGTTCGAGTTTTGGTATTATAACTGCCCAGTCAAATCTTTCTGCTGTTTTGCGCGCGTTTTTGCACATTTCCCAGTATTCTTGTGAACCGCTCTTCCAAAGTGAGTAAAGCTTGTTCACCTTTTCAACCATTTCGTCGAGTGATCTGACCAAGAAACCGTTGTAGCCGTTCACCACGTACTCACGGGGG
>NEXD01000112.1 GCA_003019595.1 Candidatus Marsarchaeota G1 archaeon BE_D | reverse complement strand
CAGGAAAATGTGGTAAAATTCACAAAGTTGAATTCAAAAAGATTCTAATTGGGAAGGGCGTTTTTGATGATTTGCCAATTATTTTAAAAGAGTTTTACGGTAACTCACAATTTCTTTTGGTGGGAGATAAAATAACTACAGAGTTGTTCGTTAACAAAATTGTGAACGCGTTTTCTCTACCACCAAACACGTGCGTTATAAATGGTGCAACAATGGAAGAGGTACAAAGGGTAGCAACGCAATTGTTTAAAGGCGTTATACCAGTTGCGATAGGAGGTGGAAGTGTTATAGATGTGGTCAAGCTTGCCTCATACATTAAAAATATTCCGTTTGTTTCCGTTCCCACGAGTCCTTCGCATGACGGTATAATCTCTGGAACAGCTTCTATACTCGTTAACGGCAAAAAAACCACTCAGAAGGCAAAACCGCCTGAAGTGGCACTGCTTGACACAGTTGTATTGGCTTCTGCCCCAAAGCGCTTAATCTCCGCAGGATACGGTGATGTTTTAGTGAAATTCACATCTTTAAAAGACTGGCAACTTTCTAATATGGATACAGGCGAGTTTTACTGCGAAGATTCTGTGTCCATTTCCGATCGTGTTCTTGAGCAAATCTGTACATCCTTACAAAGTAGTGGTTTAAATGTGACTGACTTGGCTTACGCTTTGGTCAATTCGGGTGCTTCAATGGTTATCGCAGGCTCTTCAAGACCAGAATCTGGTTCAGAGCACATCGTGTCGCATTACCTTGACACACATTCACCCCGTACTGGTCTACACGGAGAACAGGTTGGCTTACTAACACTACTCATATCACACTATTATGTTGAAAAAGCACCTGAGATCTGGTGGACGCAACCTTCTAGGCAACCAGAAGAAATTCGACGATTTCTTTCGCTCGCAGGATTACCTCACACACTAGCCGAACTTGGAATACAAGCTTCTCTTGTAATTGAAGCATTGCAAAACGCAAGTACTGAAAGACCAGATAAGTACACCATACTACACAAGTTTCCACCAAATAAGAATGAAGCAACCGATCTTGTTCTCAAATCAAAGTTGTTTCAGATGGTTTAGTATGCAATAAACTTGGTCCGCTATACTTCCATTTGCAAATGCTTTATCAAACATTGCCGTTCCAACGGTAAAACCCCATGCTCCAAGTTTGTGAATCTTTGAAATTTTTTCTAAACTATCGATAGATCCAGCTACGATAACAGGAAGTCTGGTTGAGCTAGTGATTTTGTAAAGTAGTTCATATGGATCACCTTCTTGATACCTAAATGCCAAAAGATCTAAACCGTCCACTCCCATTTGTTCCAGTAGCGAAAGTTGCTCTAAGAACACTTCGATTTTGCCAGCTAGCAAGTTTGGATGACCGTAAACTTTTCCTATAAATGGATAGGTGCCAATCTTTTTACTTTCGTTTCGCACCATTTTAACCATTTCTTCAGGAAACGTTCCTCCCATCACGTTGTCCACACCAAGCTTTACTGCAAGCTGAAAAGAGCGAACTGCTTCCTCTTTTGAGGTGCTTACAACCTCCATATAAGTTGTAAGTCCCTTAGATTTGGCAAGTTTCACGAGCTCCTTTTGTTTATTAAACTCCAAACCCACATTCTTAAAACCTATTGAAGTAATTCCGGTATCTGCTATTTCAAGCAAAACGTCAATTGCGTTTTTTACCGTAAGATCGTTATAGGTCAACATAGGGATAAACTGCATAAAATTATACCTCTTTGAAATTGAAAAATTCATTCGCCAAACAGTAATAAGCTTTAATGAATTTTCTGTAAAGCCGTGAGTATACCTGATGATTTTCTTCGTCCGCATGAAATTCGTCAAAATCAAGTTGTTTAGGATTTTTCTCAGGAAAGCCTAAAAGCGCCGCACCATAGCTTGTAAGCTCAAGTTGTTTGGGTCTCCTTGCTATTATGCCGGTCACATCAGTTTTGATTTGAACCCATAAATCGCTTTTAGCACCACCTCCTGCACACACGAGTGTTTGAACCTTGCAGTTTTCTTCGTTTGCGAGCTCTATTGTGCTTCTGAGGGAATAAGCAGAACCCTCCATTATCGACCTAAGCATGTCACCAGCTGTGTGCGTTGAACTTAGACCAAGAAAACACCCACGCATCTTTTCGTTCCATTCAGGAGTAATTGAACCAGAAAGAAAAGGAAGAAAAATTAAGCCATGGCTACCAACAGGAGATTCAAGAGCAAGCCTATCTGCATCGCGGTAGTCGTCGAGTTTTAGGATTTTTGCAAACCACTTGTACGCGGCACCAGATGTAACACCAGGATTTTCAAGAATCCAGCCTTTTCTGTCTATCCTTGGATGAACTTCAAGCACGGCTCGTGAATGAAAAACTGGTTCGTCGGTGCAAATACACACAGGTTCGGCGCTACCTGTAATGTCCAAACAACTACCAGCGCTTTTAAGGCCGCTTGCAAAAAGAGCTGCTTCTTGGTCGCCTGCACCAGCAAGGATCTCAGTCTTAGAAAAACCCAAAGAAGTAAGAGCTGGATTGGATATTTCGCCTATGACACTACAACTACTCACTATCGGGGGAAGAAGAGAAGAGTCAAGTCCGCAGAGTTCGATTATTTCGTCCCACCACCTTCCTTTTTGGACATCGTACATCAGAGAATATGAAGCGTTTGTGTGATCGGTGGCAATTTCGCCTCCTAATCTGTGCGTAACATAAGTCACAGGTGGACAGTATACCACCACCTTTTTAGAAAATCTGCGGTGAAGCCACATGATCTTTGGAAGCATGTGTGAGGGGTCGTTTCGTACGCCTGTTTTTCTGTAAATTTCTTTGTCGTCGTAATGTTTGCGAATTTCAACGCTTTCTCTCTCCGCTCTTCTATCCATCCATATTAGCGCATTACCAACGGCTACCCCTTCTTTGTTTAAGGCAACAACCCCATCCACTTGACCTGCTATTCCAAGTGTAACCACATCTTTTGGGTCAACACCGTACATTGGAAGCTTACAAAGAGTTTTTATTGTGGCCTCTACCCAAACTTCTGGGTTTTGTTCTGATGTACCAGGTTCGCCATTAATTGTTGGGTAAGATGAGCTGATGACGAACAAGATTTTTCCAGTTTCGTCTATGACACACAGTTTAACAGAGCTTGTTCCTATGTCGACACCTACAAAATACATTTCTTTTTTACTCAACCCCTTTTTGCATGTTGGCTATTATTTGAGGATTCTTTCTTGCGAAATATTCAATCCAAATCACGCCGATTACGACGTACACAGGAACAAGCGCCGCGCCGTAAAAGAGAGAACCTGTGGGTAGCGGAACAAACGTGCTATATAGTGTTATCAGTGCAGCCACGACCACAACCGCTGGAATTATAACATGATAAATGGCGTTTACTTTACCAAGTTTACGTTTTGCAAAGAAGGGTAGACCTATACAAGTGGCCACTTTAACGAAGAACCAAGAAACTGTTGAAGTTATTGCGAGAGAAATTGTCGCGTTTAACGGACCTAAAGCAATACCAGCAACAATCGCTACTATGCTGGATACTATAAAAAGCCAAAGTATAGCTTTATAAGGTGATCTGTATTTCGGGTGCACCTCACCGAATGATTTCGGGAAAAGCACGCCCTGTTGACCCATTTTGTACCACATTCTGCTTAAGTCTGTCATTCCAGCAACACCACACGAAAAATAGCTGTTCATAATAAACAACGCAAGAATGTATCCACCGATAGGACCCAGATACTTAAAGAACACAATCTGACCTGGATTGGGATAATTACCAAACGTGCTCATGTTGGAAACTCCCCATCCAACCGTGAGAGCATAGGAAGCGATTATCAACACGATACCTCCCAAAAAAACGCTCATGATAAACACTTTCGGTAGATTCTTTTTGGGATCGGTAACTTCTTCGCCTAAGCTCACAGGTGAAACTGCGCCTGTCATCGCGTCAGTTGCGAACAACACGCCGAAAAACAGTGCGAATATGCTACCCTTTACTGGAGAAAGTGTAAAAACGCTTAGCGTGTTGTTGGAACCAAGCTTTGCAATTATGATCAAACTGGCGATAATCAAGAAAGCAGCTTCAGCTGAACCTGTGTAAAGCACATAACGAAGAGAAGGTCTAATTCCACGGTACGCCAATAAGAAAGTTGTAACCTGTGGAATTAAGAAGAAACCTATCCATAGATATGGTATACTCGAAAGATAAGGAAAGTAAAGATAAAGCGTCGTGGCAAAACCCAAGGAGCCAAAGAGAGCATAGGTGTACAATTCATAGAATTGTTGAAACCACGCCCCATAAATCGAAGCTCGTGCACCCAATCCGTGTGATATAAACGAAAAGTATCCACCTGCACTAGCAACGTTCTTGGAATACCAATAATTGGTGTTGGCTATTGCGAAGTATAACAAAACACCAAGTATCATGGCAAGGGGCATAGCGCCATAAGCTACGAGGGCTACGCCCACCAAAAGAGAAGCCACGTCTGCCGCAGGTGCCGTGTGCGAAAAACCTAGGAAAACCGCATGCCAGAATCCTACGGCATTACTCATTAATCCTTGTTTTGGGGCGGTGTCTTCGTTGAAATTGGCGCTCAATTGCCGCGATTGATTTTGTAGAGGTTCTAAGCCCTGCTGCCCACTCGAATCATTAGAAGAGTCATGCAATTTATCTCGTAACGATTTGTCCGACATTGGCAAATAGTTGCTTTTCTTGCTAATAAACTTTATGTTTATCCCAAAATTTTTGGAAAGTATTCAAAACTGAGAAGCGCTAGAGCGTGTATTTAGCAAGTTTTGGCGCTAGAGACGTAGCGTCACTCGTAAATTGTGCAATTTTTGAGGCTCAGCTTGTGTTTTGTAAAATTCATATTTAGATTTTATCCACTGCAAAGAC
>NEXD01000111.1 GCA_003019595.1 Candidatus Marsarchaeota G1 archaeon BE_D | reverse complement strand
AAAGAATCTCTTAAGTTTCAAAGGTAAAGACGAAACCAGCAAAAAAGTATGACAAAAAAAGTACGACCTCCTAATTCTCGAGGATTTAAAAGAGTTCGATCAAAACAAGTTCACACTTCTATTGCTTGTTTTTCGAACTTGTAAAGCGCGGAAAAGCTCTTTCGCAGTCCTTCTTATAAAGCCTCCTGCGTGTGTTTAAGGTAGAATCGACCAATTTTAAAGTACCACGTTTTCTACCGTCGCTTCTTTGGTTTTATTTTGGATCTTAACACTTTTTAAAAGGGTACCACCTGCGGTAGCACTCTTGCACTAAACAGGACGCAAAGCGGGGCGATGAGGTAGGAAGCTTCCGCTCTTGAGAGCGGGGGTAGCTCACAAAAGCAACTTACATCATCTGAACCATTTAAAAAGTTAAAATCTTGAATTTGGCGATGACACGCTACAATTAAGAAAGGGTCTTTAAGAATTTTGGTTCTGTTTCAAATACAAAAATTGATCTTACTGCCTTAACACCTCCAACCTCGGTGGGTGTGCACAAGAAGCATTCCTTTCGTTCTTCTCTGATCTAACTGAATGGAAGTACCTGATCTTGTTTCAATAGCAAAATTTCGAATTGCCACTATGGCTTTAATTGGTTACTAGCGAAGATTTTTGAAAATAACCCTTAACTCTTTCCAACCTTCATCTTCTTCGATTAGACTTTTCCAAAAGGGTGGGGTTACACCTTTTTTCGCGTTCAAGAAACCCGTGTTCACCAACCTTTTTACGATGGATGCCGCAAACCAAGCGCTGCCCGTTGCGCCTGGAGAGTTGTAGTTAAGAACATGGAAAGAGTTTTCCGTTTGTATCAGCACTGCCTCAGGAACAAAACCATTTTGGTCGATAAGGTTGTGCCTAATTCCCGAAACACCCCTTCCCGCAAAGTGTTTGTGACTCAAAGCGGGCGCAAAAGCGCTTACTCTTTTTGCGATGTATCTTTTTGAAATGGAAGTGAGCCAGTCGTTTGCGACAAGAGAAAGGAACTCACGGTTCAAAAAAAGTTTTAAGCGTTTGGAAACGCTTCCGCTTCCTGAACCGAGTGCGTTTGCGAAAAGCGCGCTGAGCGTTCCCTTGTAGCTATAAGGTGTTCTCACCAAAAACGCGTTTGGTCCTATTTCCGTGTTTCCGTTCGGTCTCTTGATTATGTGTGGGTCGAGAAATGGAAACTTTGAGTATCTTGGAACTGTGTAAATATTTCTTTTAAAGCTCTTTGCAATCTTTTCGTGAAGCACCCAGTAGTCTCCTCTAAAGTGTAGCTGCGCAAATTTGTGAGCGACCCCTTCTGTCTGCGCAAGCCTTAACGCTTCTCCTCCTGCGACGTTTATCACAAAGCCCTTTAGCTCACTCGCTTGTGTTTTGACAACACCACAAGATATCGAAATTGCTTGCGTGTTGAACAAAAAAGTTGTCCCAAGTCTTTGAGAAATCTTCGCTATGCTCTTTGTGATTTGTCCAAAATCGGTGTTCGTGTCTTTTTTGCTGTAAAAAGCTCCATACCCTTTCACACCTTCTTCCATTTTGCCAAGCTCGCTTTGGTACACAATCTCGAACTCTTGTTCGTTCATACCGTTTTGCTTTGCCCATATCGCGTACTGTTTTAGCTTTTCAACTTGCTCTTCTTTTGTTGCGACTTCAAGCGTTCCGTTTTGACACCAAGGTAGGTGAAAAGCGTTACAAATCTCTTGAAGTGGGGAGTACGACCTTTGCGCGGCGATCGCAAAAATCCTTTTGGTTTCTGGATTTAGGTAAAATGGTCTGTGAACCACACCGGTGTTTCTTGAGCTTGAGTGTTGCGCGACGTCACTTTCTCTTTCCAAAACACAAACGCGAAGGCCCAGACAAGAAGCCACATAGCTAACACAAACACCGAGAATTCCGCCGCCTATCACGACGACGTCAAAAGTTCTCATCACACATGTTTTTGTAAGGGTGTATTAAAGGATCGACTTGGGTGTGCCTGAATAATTCATGAGCAATCCAAACACGAGGTTTTTTGAACACCATCACTTGTGTATTGTCAAATCACTTGTCAATAAACTTCTTGTACCAGCCATCAAACTCCTCTGGTGATGCAAAGTGAATCTGAATAGGAGAGTTTGGTTATACGATTCTTCGTTTTTCGAGCCGGGAAGCATTCTAGAGTGTTTCAAAAGCGCGGTAAAGCCGTCCTCGCGGTTCTGGCGTACAACACTTCCCGTGAATGCTTTCAGTGCGATAAAATCAACCGTCAAAAAGTAGGACAAGTCTCGGGCGAGGTAAAAGTTTGTGAGCTTTGAATATAGAAAAACAGCGTGTGGGAGCGCACGAAGGTGGACGCACTAATATGTCCCCACATCGTCGAGTAGGATCCAAGTGAGGATGGCCACTCTGAGGGGAGGGTAACTGGGTTAACATCAAGTGGTCTACCACTCGACGAGCAGGGTGGTGGCTGAACCCACTAGTGAAGTGATAAGGATGAACGCGGTAAACCGCACAACTTTGAACTAGGCAGTCCTCTCTCAGGCGGGAAGGGGAAAGTTAACACCAAAACACCGAATCTTTCACCTCCCCTCTTTCGGTTTTACTTTCGATAGTCACTCGGACGCTTGTTTCTCCTAAGCGCATAGGACGCATTACGGTAGCCTGACTTGCCCACTACCTTCGAGTTGGGAAGGCAAGGCGGAACAATGATTCAGAAAGCTCCCGCCTGAGCGAGTGACTCACATTCCTTTTAATAGCAAATTTTTTAAAGTGGGAATATAAAGTATTTTTATGGGATACATAGTTACTGTTGATGAAAGAGGAAGGATTGTAATACCTAAAGAGATTAGGGATAAATTAAACTTGAATGAAGGAAGTGAAGTAGAAATAAGTGTAGAGGACGGAAGGATTATTATTAATGTAAAGAAAATAAGCGTAGAGGATATTTACGGAATAGCAGGAAAAGAAAGCGTTAAAATTGAGGAAATTGAAGAGGCATTAGGATTTGAAGATAATGATTGATTCAAACATTTTTATTTACGTACTTTTTCTGACCCTTCATATGGTGAAAGGTCCAAGGAACTATTAAAGATTGCCGAAAAAGAGGAGGCTTTTTCTTCAACTATCATAATTTCTCAAGTTTTGGCGCATTTAGAGAGGAGGAAAAAACTTGATATAATTCCGATCTTTATTAACTATCTTAAGCAATCTGGAATAAATATCGTGGAAACTACTTGGGAAGATGTTACTAATTCTTTAAAGCTTTTACAAAATTTGGGATTAAGCTATAAACTTTGGGATGATGCAATAATCTTTAATCAAATGAGGAGAGTTGGGATAGAGTTTATCTACTCTAACGACACGGATTTTGATTTGTTGCACGCCAAGAGAGAATTCTGAATAAGCATTTATTCACAACATATTCCAAGTTATTTTCTCATACTTGGTTGTTGCACCTTTATTCTTGAGGCACTTCCTTAAATAGCATTTCAATCTCTATCCTTCTTCTCCATATAATTCTTTCCTACGAACTGAGCTTCTCCTCGCTGTGGTGAGGGTTCTCTCCAATAGATTTTCATCTATATCTTTTGAGAGTCGAGAGGTTGCTCTCATATAGGGGCAACCATCATTCTCTGGTTGCAGTAGCAGCGTGCAATGAGAGAAAAAGCTTGTATCATCCACGTTCTAAGAAGAGACTTGCCTACTTTTTTGTCAAATTACCTCAAACTTGTCAATAAACTTCTTGTACCAGCCATCAAACTCCTCTGGTGATGCAAAGTGAATCTGAATAGGAGCTTCCAAAAGCTCGCGCTTTATCGCTAGCTTAATTTGGTATTCCAAATCTTTTCTTTTTGAAACTACAAGTATGTCGATGTCGCTCGCACCCGTAAAATCGCCTCTCACTGTTGAGCCAAACAGTATAACCTTCGCTTCTTTGTCGTAAAAACTGACTATTCTTTTCACTTCTTGTGCGTACTTCTTGTAGTTCTTTACGCGATCAAGCCTCGACATACTTATCGAAAACCTCTTTGACAAACTTTAACAAAAGCCCAACCTCTTCCTTTGAATACTCTCTTAATCTAGAATTGACGTATGCGTCTTCCAGTTTGGTGATGTACAACAAGTTTTCTCCTTGTAACAATTCGCCCAACTCTTTTTTAAATCGTTGCAATCTTTGAATAAGCTCGGTTAACGAGTGCGTCTTTGGATAAAAGCCTTCATAATAAAAAAGAAGATACTTCAAAAGTAGCTCACAGTGTTGCTCAAGATTAAAAGCTGCTAAATCGTACACCTCTTGCGTGTAAAGCTGTTGAGCGTTCTTTAAAAAGGCGATAGCCCTTCTTTTTATAAGTTCCGCTTCTTTTGAGCTCACACGCGCTTAATTGGAGGCTTTCCTAAAAAACTTTTGTGCGTCTTAGGGTTTCACTCTACGTAGGTATACGTAGGTACGCATCAGCATACCTATCATACGCATAGTGGAGCTTGGGCCTCACAGCATCATGCAGACCCCTCACGAGTTCATCGGGGTCACTCCGCTTTCCCCCTGTCAGGACGCAGTGAGAGTTAGAGGGATGATAGTAGTTTCGCAACGCCGTGAGAAGATCAACGCGGAGACCACGGCTAAAATAGATAGAAAGGCCTGAAGACAGCGCCTTCGAGGTTGAGACCAACAGCTCCGACTCCTTCACCCCGACTTATTTCCATAACCGGTAGGTGGAAGAAAACGAGAAACCCAAGGAATATCTCGCTCTACGTGGATGGTGTTCCGAGGCCAGGCGCAGAAGCGTTGGCAACTTCTGCCAGCGACACGGAGAGCGGGTACACCCTGTTTTCCTGCCTACAACTGCAGATATTGGCGTGAGGTAGTTGAAAGCGAAGATTGAGGGAGAGGAGAAGCCAATCTACAGGAAGAAGGTCGAGGTAAAGGTGAAGGAAGGAGGCGAGGTCGCGGGAGATGGA
>NEXD01000110.1 GCA_003019595.1 Candidatus Marsarchaeota G1 archaeon BE_D | reverse complement strand
ATACAGAAAGATGATTTGGGTGTTCGCCCAGCCCCTAAATCCAACAGGCAATGTGGTGTTAACGATTATCGCATCTTTGATACCGCTCATTGCGCTTTTCATAATGCTTGCGGTTTTAAGGTTTAGCGCCTGGCTTGCGTCGCTAATAGGTTCAATCATCACGATCATCGTTGCGGTTTCGCTGTGGGGCGCGCCTCCTTCAGGCACGGTCAAGGCTTGGCTTATCGGAGCTCTTGTGGGTAGCTGGAACATCTCTTGGATAGTTTTTGGGGACTTTCCACCTATAACATTCTCGTAAAAACCGGTAAGTTTGAAGCTTTCAAAAACTGGCTGGTCAGAAACTCAAGCGTAGACATAAGAATTCAGGCTGTGATCATGGCTTGGAGTTTTGGTGCGCTACTCGAAGGACTGGTGGGTTTTGGCTATCCTTGGGCTTTTGTCGCGCCGATCCTTATATATTTGGGCTTGGACGACCTCAAGGCGCTTCAGGTTTCCGCTTTGGCCAATAACGCACCCGTGTCTTATGGCGCGCTTGGCACACCCATAATACTGCTCTCCGCTGTCACAGGACTCCCGCTTATCTTCGTTTCTTCTTCTGTGGCAAAGGTTGTGGCGATTCTTGCGCTTTTACCCCCTTGGATTCTTCTTTACCTTCTAGACAAGTGGAGAGGAATCAGGGAAGCCTGGCCGCTTGCGCTTCTCGCGTCTCTTTCTTACATTCTTGGACAGTATCCAGTTGCAAGCTACTTGGGACCTTACATACCAGACATAACCGGTTCGCTTGTGTCCTTTGCTGTTTGCCTGAGCTTTGTAAGGGTGTGGAAGCCTAGGACAATCGTGACACTTGAACAGGGAAAGGTCGCGGCGCAAAACGCGAAAGGCTCGACGCAGAGAGAGGTTGTTTGGGCGTGGCTTGCGTTTTTCATCCTGATCGTCGTTGTAACGCTGTGGACTGGCCCTTGGTCACCTCTCACAAAGGTTTCGCTGTACACATTAAAGGCCACCGCTTTTTCTACTTTGCTTAAAAAGAGTGTGGCCGTTGCGTTCGTTTTCAACCCGTTTGTTGCGGGCACTGCGATCTTCACTTGCTGGCTTCTCATATCCCTTGCGCTCAGAGCTGGTGCAAAAACGATGTGGGAGTCGGTAAAATCCTCGTTTTCACAGTATTGGGGCGGAATACTCACCGGCGTGTTCGTGGTGGGCTTGGCCTACGTGTTTAATTACAGCGGAATGGCCTACTCTCTCGCTTGGAAATCTGCTGATTTGGGTACACTTTTCCTACTTGTTTCTCCAATCTTTGGCTGGATAGGTTGCGCGCTTTCTGGTAGCAACACCTCTTCGAACGCGCTTTTTGGTGCGTACCAAGTGACCGTAGCAAGAATCAGCGGTTTACCTGTTGGCTTGACACCCGCGTTGAACTCTGTCGGCGCAGAGCTTGGAAAACCCGTTGCGCCTCAAACCGCAAGCGCGGGTGTTTCCACCACAAAGTATGTGAGAAAAGAGGGTCATGTAATCAGAAACAACTTTCCTTGGGCGATTGGAATTCTAGTTTACTTGATTATCATAGGCTTACTCTATGCGTTTTTAGCGCCCCATTTGTTTGTGCCACCCTAAACGCTTAAAACACAAGGCGTGATAAACAAACTTCGTCTTAAGCGGGGTGGCACAAAAATGGTAGTAAAAATCAATGAGCGGGTGCTCAAAAGCTTTCCACAGCTTTTTTCTCAAAATGTGGAGCAGGTGATCGAGACGCTTTCTCGCGAGCTTGAACCCCTGATTGAGAAAGCGCTCAAACAAAGAAGGGCGCTACTCGATTCAAAACAAAGCGTCGAAAAGAGGTACGCTTTTCCAAGCTGGGACGAAGTGTTCGAAGACCCGGTTTTTGGAACAAAGAGAAGCTTTCGCGAAATCGTTCAGGGTTTGATCGACAACTTTCTTGGTAAAGAAACCGAGCTTAGCTGGAGGCTCAACGAGTTTTTCGACGTGCCAGAGCACGTCTTTCCTTTAAAAAACGCGGGTCTTGAAATCACAGGACCGTGGGAGCCAGTGGACATGGCGATTAAACAGATCAACGCCGATGTTTGTTCGACGATGGGTCCAGACGATGAAGACGCTGCGCCAGCGGATTTTGTGCCTTTTGGTGCGCCAAGCGATCAGCCAATACCTCTTTTTGCGTCTCGTGACAACGAAAGAAGAATACTCAAAGGAGAAATTTTCGAAGTAAGCGTTTCCAAAAAAGGGGAGGTGAAAACGTATAGGATTGAGAAGCCGCGTGAAAGCTGGCCGCCAAGTTTTCACAGAGTGCCTGGAATGCACTTACGCACGTTCAACGTTTTTGTCGACGGAAAGCCCGCAAACGCGATGATCGTGGATTACGTGATACACGCGCTCAACGATTTCGAGTCTTTGAGAAAGCAAGGAAGACTCGTTTACTACTACCAGCCAAAAGTTCAGACACCTCTTGAAGCTTATATAGTCGCAAAAATCGTGTGGTCGCTCGAAAGGCTACTTGGCGCACAAAAACCTGGATCGATCATCAAGTTCAAGGCGCTTTACGAAGAAGCAAACTTGGGAAGGTTTTTACCGGTTGTGATGTGGATGTGGCGCTACTGGCTTATCGGCACAAACGTGGGAAGGTGGGACTACACCGCAAGCCTAATCGAGATGTGGAAGGATGAGCGCGTTCTCTCAGACCCGCAAAACTCAAGCATTATGGGAATGACTTCTCCTCATATGATGGCGTACCAAAGGTACAACGCGCTACTCAACCTTATGGCCTCTTTAAAACATGGTGAAGTGAAAGGCGGTGCGCCAATTGGAGGAATGGCCGCGGTGATGCTCTATCAACAAAGCGATGCGTACTCAAGACATCGCCACAACCCTGTGACACTACGCGCGATGTGGCTTGACAAGCTAAGGGAGCGTCTTATCGGTTTGATCTTTGTTTGCGAATCTCGCGTTGAAAAGCTCACGCTTGAGGACGCTTTGAAAGGAAGGGTGAAGGGAAGGCTTTACGACTTGTACCGCCAAAGCTGGGTGGCAAGCCCAGACAAAAGCTATGTCGAAGCTGGAAACATTCCGCTACGCACACCGCTAGAGAAGCTGCAGGAGCTACTCGACGCACCAGAGGAGTGGGTGGAAGAAAAAGGTGTAAAGGTCGCTCCTTCTATAAAAAGTGGTCTTACTCAAAGCGAAAGGGCGCTACTTTCCAGTCTTCGCTTACTCGACCAAAACGGAAAGATAACGCCTTGGGTGATTTCAAAAGAGGAGCTCGATTCCCCAGAAAAGCTTTTTTCTTCTCAAATTTGGGAAGGAAGGGAGCTTTGGTCGAGTCTTTACGACATACCGAGTAAGGAAATCACCGTAGAAAACGTACAACACGCGTTTTACATGGCGGCGAACTACGGCTTTCAGGTTTTAAACGGTAACCTCGCTGCGGCAATAGACGACTATGTGGCGTTTTCTGGCCGTGTTGTGAGGTTTATGAACGACCTTGCGACCTACCGCATCTTTGTTTCTTGGCTTTGGTGCGTGATACACAACAAAGCGAAGGTGACGAAGGACGGATGGCTCAAGGCGCCGTTGTTGACACAAGACGGCGTAATACCCGCAAAAAACGCGATTTTTGTCAAAGCGGGAAGCGAGTTCACAAACCAGCTTTTCGAAGAACTGTGGAAGCTACACAACGAGTGGACGCACGCGTTTTTCGAAGACTACGACCGCACCGCCGCACTGAGAATAATAGCGGCGTGTGTTACGAAAGAAAGGGACGCGTTGGTGCAGCTTGTGAACTCGCTTCTAGCAAAAAACACCGCTTTAGACGAAATCGTAAAGCAGCTTTCGAAATTTGAAAAAGCGTCGCTTCTTTTAAAGCTTGAAGAAGTGCGAGAGATAGTCTCACGCGCCTATGGAGCACCGCCTGACTACAAAAAGGAGATAAGCTACGAAGAAGCCGCAGAAAAAATAGCGTCCACGCTCGGGGTTACAAAATCGCTTGTGCTAAAGGAGCTAGAAGCGTCATCCCCAAGATTTGACCGCTCGAAAGCGCCAGTGATAATGGACGTTTTAAAAAGGCAGCTACTTTGTCCGCTTTACGTGCAGCACAGCGCGCGCGTGCTTTTCGTGATCGCGGACAAAAGCGAAGAGAAAAGAGAAAACATTTTGAGCGCGGTTTTCTATGCCGACCGAAGCGGAAAGCCGCTGTTTCGAGATTCTCAGGGCAAACCTTCGCGTGAAAAGCTTTTCGAGGCGGTGAAAAGAGGGGAGGTGCCAAACTATGCGCTTGAAGCGCACGATTACATCTACGATTACACAACAGAGGCGCATGACCACAACGCTTAGCCAGAAGCGGACTGCAAGAAGCAATAATTAAGGGACCTAGATAGCTAAAACGTCTATTCGACGCTCCTACTTTGCCCATAAAGACCTGAAACTCATTCAAAAAGTGTACAAAGCCTCTTTACACAAAAGCCAAAAAAGTCGTAGTAAGGTGAGATAGCTAAGCCACTTAAGAGCTCCACTTGTGCTCGCAGACTCCTTCGGTATCAAGGTTAAAAACACGACGAGCGCTAGATACCCGAAAACTTTGTGCTCAACGAACTTGCATCGCAAGCGTACACACCAATTTAAAAAGACGTTTGTGGTTTCTAAAATTGCTAAACCTTATCGAGCGCTATCCAAGCGGTTTTCGCCAAAGGTTCACGAGCGTAGAGCAAATTTTTCGCACAAGGATTGCTACCCGCGATTTTTGGTAAAGCTAATAAACAATTAATGCTCGATTATAAGAGTAGACAGGCTGGTACGCTACGCAAGCTTGACTGCCACTTTTGTTACCATTTGGAATCGCGGTGTACACTTTTTAGCGTAATAGGCGCCCCAATGAGCTTTGAATACGTCTCGTCTCTCTTGTTTTTGACTAGTGGTAACCCTTTTAGTGTCCACAGAACAACAAAAAGCAAACAGAGATCTTTGTGTCAGCGCTGTTCGCTTTCTGGGTTCTTTGTAGAGTTTGACGCGTTTCTTGTTACCCATTAGCGCGTTTTCTCTACAGTAGTGCGTTCAACCTAGCCGTGGCACTACTTACAGATTTCAAAAAGCGTTATATGAGTTCGATTACACC
>NEXD01000109.1 GCA_003019595.1 Candidatus Marsarchaeota G1 archaeon BE_D | reverse complement strand
ATGTGGTGCACGGGCTAGACGGATTGGACGAGGTTTCCGTGAGCGCTCCCACTGTCGTGAATATTGTAGAAGATGACTCGTTGAGCGAAAAAGTGGTGACACCCGAGTTACTAGGACTAAAAAGGTTTGAGAACCGTTTGCTTGCTTGCTCAAGCGTTGAAGAGAGCGCAAAAAAGGTTTACGGCGTGCTATCTGGTCGTTTAAAGCGAGACAGCGCTTCGGTGGCGTTTGTCGCAGCCAACGCGGGAGTGGGTTTTGTCGTCGCAGACCGCGCAAAAGACGAAAAAGAAGGTGTTGAGATCGCCTTGGAAACGATCGCTAGTGGCAAGGCGGTTGAAACGCTAAGACGCCTAATTGTCGCAAGTGGCGGAAACACCCAAAAGCTTGAGGAGTTGGAAAAGGTTGCGTGACTTTTTGTTCGAAGTGACGAGTAGCGTAAAATCGCTTGTAAAAAACGGTTACTACGAAAGCGAAAAAAGTGTGAGCAAAAAAAGAAGAATTTTAAAAGAAGAGGCAAGGAAGCACGCGTTGCCAATCATCGCCGAACTCAAAGCGAAATCCCCTGGGTATGGCGAGCTCAGATCCACTGATTTTCGCCTTGCAAATAAGCTTGTTCAAGCGGGTGCGTGTGCGATTTCTGTGCTCGTTGAGCCCGTTTATTTCGGTGGGTCTCTTTCGCTTTTAAGAGAAGTCGCGCAAAACGTAGACGCTCCAATTCTTTTTAAAGATTTTGTGATAAGCAAAAAGCAACTCGTTACAGCGGATAGGTGTGGTGCGGACATCGTTTTGCTAATCGCCGAAGTTTTTGAAAGAGGGCTTTCTTGCGACAGTTTGGAGGAAATGATCGAGAGCGCGCACGCGCTCAACTTGGAAGTGTTGTTGGAGACACACGATCCCAAAAACGTCGCTTTGGTAAACTCAACAAAAGCGGAGTATATCGGAATAAACAACCGAAATCTCGTAGACCTTTCGCTTGACCCAGACCACTTTTTTAAGCTATCCAAGCAATACAAAAAACAAAAGTTCACCGTTGCGGAAAGCGGCTACTCCGATGCTTTGAATAAAAAGAGACTTTGAAGCGGGTGCGGACTGCTTTCTGATAGGTGGCTCGATTATGAGCGCAAAGGATCCAATAGCAAAGCTCAAGGAGTTGATCGCGCATGAAGGTTAAAATTTGTGGACACACAAGAGTCGAAGACATCGCGTTTTCGGCAATCGCTGGCGCTCACGCGGTCGGCGTAGTGTTCGGTTTTCCTTCTTCGCCAAGAAACACAAGCGAAGAGCTAGCAAGAAGGCTTCGTTCGAGCGTTCCTCCTTTCACAGAGTGTGTGTTGGTCACAAACGAGGACGGGATAAAGCGCGCAAACTCGCTAGGTTTTAAAACCGTGCAACTAGTCGCAAAACCCGAAAGGCTTTCTTTGATAAGAGAGCAAAACCCAGAGCTACGAATAATTCCGGTTTTTTATGTGGGAAAGGAGCTTGACCAAAGCGTTTTACGCTTTTATCTTGAGTTTGAACTAGTTTTGCTAGACACAAAATCGGAAAAACCAGGTGGAGCGGGTGTGCCGCACGATTGGAGCGTTTCAAAACTTGTAAGCAAAGAACTAGGGCGTGTTGTTCTTGCGGGAGGGCTCACCCCACAAAACGTGGAGGAAGCGATAAGAGTGGTTGAGCCTTACGCCGTTGACGTCTCAAGCGGAGTTGAGTGTTCGCCTGGTGTGAAAGACCACAAAAAGGTGAGCGAGTTTATAAGGAGGGCGATGAGTGTTGGGTGAACACGGTTGGTTTGGCGAGTTTGGCGGTCAGTTCGCACCAGAAACCCTTATGGAAGCTCTCAACACGCTTTGGGAAGAGTATAAGAGGATATCTAAGGACAAAGCTTTCAGAAAAACGCTGAACCACTATTTAAGAGAGTACGCAGGAAGACCAACGCCTTTGTACTATGCGAAAAACCTGAGCGAAAAAATTGGCGGTGCAAGAATCTTTCTAAAAAGAGAAGACCTTTTGCACAGCGGGGCTCACAAAATCAACAACGCGATAGGACAAGCACTTCTTGCCAAAACCATGGGAAAAACGAGGGTGATAGCGGAAACTGGTGCAGGTCAGCACGGTGTGGCAACCGCAATGGCCGCAGCCGCTTTAGGTCTTAGAGCGGAAGTTTACATGGGCACAGAAGACATGGAGAGACAACGGTTAAACGTCTACAGAATGAAGTTACTTGGCGCAAAGGTTCACCCAGTCGACTCGGGCTCAAGGACGCTCAAGGACGCGATAAACGAAGCGATGAGAGACTGGATCGCAAGCTTTGAAACCACACACTACCTTGTGGGCTCGGTGGTCGGCCCACACCCATATCCCACAATAGTAAGAGACTTTCAAAGCGTGATCGGAAAAGAAATCAAGACACAAATTATAAGAAAAGCGGGGAGGCTTCCCGATTTTGTCGTGGCTTGTGTGGGAGGAGGAAGTAACGCAATCGGCGCGTTCAACGCGTTTTTAAAAACGCGCGTTAAGCTCGTCGGCGTTCAAGCGGGCGGAAAGGGTCTTGAAAGCGGAAAACACGCCGCACCTTTACTTGCGGGTTCAGTCGGTGTGATGCACGGAATGAAAACGTTTGTTCTACAGGACGAAAACGGACAAATTCTTGTGACGCACAGCATCGCCGCGGGTTTGGACTACTCAGGCGTAGGACCAGAGCACGCTTACTTAAAGCAAACTGGACGCGTTGAGTACACAAGTGTAACCGATGAAGAAGCTGTTGAAGCGTTTGACACTCTTTGCAAAACCGAAGGAATTATACCCGCACTCGAATCGAGCCACGCGCTCGCGTACGCAATAAAGCTTGCGCAAAAGCTTGACAGACAAAAGCTCATCGTGGTGAACCTATCAGGACGGGGGGACAAAGACGTGGAAAGCGTGGCGAAGTTCAGAGGTGAAGAAATATAGCAAAAATCTTTGAAAACGGAAAGCACGCACTCATTTGCTACCTTATGGGTGGAGATCCCACTCCAGAAAAAAGCGTTGAGGCGGCAAGCGCAGTTCTTGAAGAGGGCGCTGACGCTTTGGAGCTTGGAATTCCGTTTTCAGATCCAATAGCGGATGGACCCACGATTCAAGCCGCATCCGTAAGGGCGCTTAAAGCGCGCGTGACACCAAAAACCGTTTTTGAGCAAGCGCGTTTTCTTTCAAAACACCAAAAGCCGATTTACCTTATGACCTACTTGAACCCTGTTTTGAAAATGGGCTATAAAGAGTTTGCGAAAAGCTGCGTAGATAGTGGTGTCACAGGCGTGATAATTCCCGACTTACCAGTTGAGTACGCAAACGAGTGGATTGAAGAAGCGCAAAAAAACTCTCTTGAAACAGTTTTTCTGTGTTCTCCTTCAACAAAGAGCGAGCGAATCATCAAGATTTCAGAGGCAAGCACTGGCTTTGTGTATCTCGTTTCGGTTTACGGTGTGACAGGTGCGCGCGAAAGCCTACCAAGCTACACTTTTGATTTCGTAAAAAGGGTAAGAAAGTTGACGCAAAAGCCTCTTGCGCTTGGTTTCGGAATTTCCACACGTGAACATGTAAAACAAGCGATTGAAGCGGGTGCATCAGGTGTGATCGTGGGAAGCGCGCTTGTTTCAAAGCTCACAAATCCAGATTGGAGTGAAGCGCTGAGTCAACTGCGCTCACTAGTTCGAGCCTTAAGGGATGCGCTTTGACTTTCCAAAATCTTTTCAAGCTTTTCTAAAAGCGTAAGCGCACGCTTTTTTCTTTCACTAAAAGAGCGCTCACTCAAAAAATTATGGTAAAAGTTCGAATGAAGGACTTCAGCGTTGTCTAGGAGATACGGTATTTCTGAATCCTGTTTTGCGAGCTCCTCTGCGATCAACCTTACATCTCTATAGCCAGCGTGTTGCACTCCCATATTCTCACCGAGCGCGCAAAGCAAAGAAAAAGCTGAATTCCAAAGTCTTTCTCCTGCTTCTTTGATGTTGCCTTTGTTTGTAAGCTCCTCGCTCTCCATTAAGTACTCTTTACTAAGAAGAGAGTAGAGTTCGACTTTTGCTTTAGAATCCAAATCAGTGGAGAGTAGCTCGGCAACGTATAGTCCTAAGTCTAAATTTTTTGCTTGAGCCTTTTGCTCAAGCACCCGTAGCAAGCTTTGTGGAAGCACGTAGCGTTATGTGTTTTGTGAAAAATAAACCTATTGGTGTTTACCGGATGGTCTTCAGATAACTTGTGAGGGCACAATCCGAGTGTGGGCGCTATCCGCGCACTGCGGTTTAGCGTTTAAGGCTTGAAACGTTGTGCTGCACGTACGCCTGCTTTTCTTCGTCGGTGAGATCCCTCATGTGTACCGAAAGCGAGATCATACCGTTAAGTTCGATGCTAAGCGGAATTCCTTCGAAGCTCAACGTCAAACCGTTTATCCTGATATCAAGTTGACTGTGTTTGTCGGAAAGCGCTTCGATCAACCCTTCGAACAAACCCTTTTCAGCTTGCTCAACAACTTTTTCAGCAGACATAATTAATTTAATCGAAACTTACATATACGCGTTTTGCATTTTGTAGTGATGTCTTAAAGCCATATTTGCGGTGTTAATGTTTAAATAGAAAACAAACAGTAATGCATGCTCAGAAAATTTTGGGTTCTGGTTTGTTTTGGCGCTCTTGTTATCGCGATTGTGCCATACAACTTGACACCCACACAAGGTTTGACAGCGAGCTTCTTTCATTCGCCAATTCCTCGAAGCGCTCCAGTTTCGTCGACTAAAGGCGCGTTCGCTTTTGTATCAAATTTTGAGTCTGGCGGTCTCCAAAACTGGATAGTTGTACAGGCTGACTTCCTCCCCGCCGGCGGGGGTTCCCCTCATTGATTCGGGATTACATCTCTCATTTGAGAGTCGAGAGGGTCAGAGACCCCCTCCCGTTCAAATTTGTGATTGCAATAATGTCACGGTCGTTCTCATAACCGCAATTGCACTTAAACCAACGATGGGAAACCTCCCTCATTTTTCTACCACATTTTGGGCATGAAACGGAAGAGTATCTGGGGTTAACGAACTCAACTAGAATACCGTGTTTCTTAGCTTGCCAAGAAATCCAATACTGCAAACGACGGTACTGCATTAAATAGAGTTTATCGTGGAACTCTCTTGGCAGTCTATCAACGTTCTTGATAAGGTTCTTAAGACTCTCTAACTTGATGACGTTAGCGTCCATAATTCTCGCTACATCAACGACCCATTTTCCCA
>NEXD01000108.1 GCA_003019595.1 Candidatus Marsarchaeota G1 archaeon BE_D | reverse complement strand
GAGTACTTCGCAAGTATCTTCTTTGCCTTCTTTGACTTTGAAGCCTTCCTCTGCACACTTCTTCTTTTTTCAAATGATGAGATGTGCACCGATGCCAGCTTCTTAGTGTCTATCCTCACCCACCCTGTTTCAGGTGAGTAGCCGTTAAGAGAAAGAAGATTGAAGTCCCACGCCACAGCGGGTTTGCTGTTTTGAGTGTCTTCATAGTGTACTGGGAGGTGCACCTTTTCAAGCGTTATTACGGGTTCACCGAGCGCAGACGAGGACACCTCGCTTGGTAGCTTAAAGTATCTAGCTGAGAGGTCGAGGTACACGTACTCAGCGGGCTTAATGGTTACCCTGAGTTTTTCACCCTCAAGCTTTATGAGTGTTTGTTTGGCTCTTACAAAGAGTCTTCTTGCGGTGGGCCTCCTCCTCTTTCTTTCTCCTTTAACATAGTTTTTCCTCTAGGATTTTAGTATTGAATACGCGGTTTTGATCGCTGAGTCCACCCAGTGCGCGGCGTAGTCCCAATCCTCAAGGAGGCTTTCCCTGAGCTTCTTCTTGTACTTCCCGCTGTGGATGTCCACCTTGTACTTGGGTAGGAGCCTCCACTGCTTCTTCCCTGGTGTCTTCCTTTTTTTCCACTCTATATGGCTCCAGAGCTCTCCAAGTATTTTGTTCACAGCGTCCCTGTATGCTCGTAGCAGTGGTTCGAGCTCCTCTCTACACTCGTGTTGGAGTGAATAGCTCCTTAACACCTCGAACAGCCTCCCTGTGTTCGCGGCCTGAGGGCGTACACCCGCTCACACATCAATAGGTATATTTCGTAAACCTATATAAACCTCCATACACCGAAACTGCTGACAACGGCGTTTAAGCGTTTTACGATCGAAGGCGCAAATTTTTCGCTTTTTTTATAAAAACACTCAAATACTTGGTAAGGAAAAGTGTGCATAATGAGCGAATTAAGTGACACACACACGAGCGCCAATTTTGCTTTGGTGAATAAATCGGATTTGGCAAAGCTTTATGCGGTCACGCTTACTCATAAATCTTTAAAGATCAACGAGTTACAGAATTACTCTCTTTTAAAACACTACTTAAACGGCGTTCTTTTTAAAGAATTAAAGCGCTACGGCTGTGAAGGCGTTGTGCTTCTAGAAACGTGTAACAGAGTGGAGCTTTACTTGCACATCGAGCAAAAAAGCGTGAATCAGGTGCCACAAGTTTGGAGCGACTTGGTGGGCCGTGATCTTCCCACTTTTGAAATTTTTGAAGGCGAAAGCGTTGCAAGGCATCTTTTTAAAGTGGCCGCGGGTTTGGAGTCAGCGGTTTTGGGCGAAAGCGAAATTCTGTCACAGGTGAAGCAAGCGTACTTTAAAGCGGCAGAGCTTGGGTTTCTCACACCTTCTCTCAACTACCTTTTTCACGTGGCGATCGTGGTTGGAAAAAGGGTGAGAGAAAAGACAAGAATATCCGAAGGGCATGTGTCGGTGGCTAGCGTCGCGGTCTCCTTAGCGGAAAGGCTTTCTCGTGGTAGGCGAGCGCTTGTGATAGGCGCGGGTGCGCTAGGCTCTAAACTCGCTCACATACTTGTGAAAAAGGGGTTTAGCGTAACCGTGGCAAACAGAACATTTGAAAAGGCGTCAGAGCTTTGCGAAAAGCTTGGGTGCAAACCCGCGTTCATGTACGAACTGGATGAGCTAATAAAAAACTCTGATGTGATATTCGCAGCAACTTCTTCGGAGCGTGCGATAATCACGCAAAAGAATTTGCACGACTTAAAAGGCAAGCTTTTGTTTGACCTTTCCACCCAAAACAACGTGGAGCTATCACTAAGAGCGCAAGCTGACATCACAATTCTAGATTTAGAGGACGTGAAAAGAGAGGCAAGGCTTGGACTTGAGGAAAGGGCGTCTCAGCTTAAGAGCGCCGAAGAAATCGTGGAAGAAGCGGTTCAAAGATTTGTTTCAAAGAGAAGCTGGACGGAAGAGCTCATCAAGTCGATGTACCAAGATGCAGAGGTGATAAGGCAAAAAGAAGTGGAAAGGGCGCTACGCGTTTTGGCAATTTCCGATGAAAAGTTTAAGAAAGTGATAGAAGCTATGTCGAAGTCGATCGTAAACAAAATCTTGGAAAAACAGACATCGCTATTAAGAAGAGTCGCAAACGAAGATCCAAAAGCGTCGCTTGAGTTAATAGTGGAGATGTTAAAAGCGGAAGTTCTTTCAAAGGAAGGCAGTTAAGCGCTTTATGCTGTTTTTGATTCTTTTAGTAATAGCGTGTTCGATGGTCGCGCTTATAGCTTGGGTGATAAGGTTTGCTCCTGTCTTAGTGTACTACACACAACTCTTTGTGATTATGTTCGTTCTTACGATGATGGTTTCGATGTTTCTTGGCGCGTCGGTTTACCTTTTTTACCCTTCTTCTCTGAGTTTGAGCGCGATTCTTGGAGAAAACATGTTCGTCATGGTTTTGGGGTTGATATACGTTTTTGAAAACTTGCAAAGACCAGCAAAAACTGTAAGTGGAGTTTGGTGGCGGTTTGTGCTTTTTGTTTTGTTGAAAAGAGTTACGAAAAACCTCTAAAAGAGACCTAAGTCTTTAAGTAGCTTCACCGAAAAGTACGTAACGGGAATCACTGATATCGCCCACATTGTGTAACCCGTGTACGCAATTTGAGAAAGCGAATAAACGGGGTAAATGCTATTTCCAAAAGACGTTGAAAACTCAATAAAGATTTCGCCCATTGTTCCGCTCATAAAGAAAAGCGTGAACATCGTCGCGCTCTTCATCGCTTTGGACATTCCGCCCCACGCAAGCCCGCCGAACAAACCCGCAACAACCATTGAAACAATTTCGAGCGCTTTTCCGTATACCGAAAAAAGCGAAAAAACAAGCGTTTGCGGCAAATACCAAGCGATCAGAATCACAGAAGGGATGATCCAACCAAACAGCGTTCCCTTTGCAAGAAAGGACGCTTGCAAAAGATTCTTGTAAAAATCTCTTAAATTTCCTTCTTTGTAGGTCAGAAAAAGAAAAAGCGCGTATCCCACAAGCGCCCCGCCAAGCACGAGTATCGAGTCGACGCTCACTTTAAGCGGGGCGCTAGAGCTTTCTAAATTCAAAAACAAGGGATTAGACACTGAGCCTATGCAGATCAAACCAGCGATTGCGTAATACTTGCTTACGCTAGCATTGCGTGTGGGTGTGTTATCCCCAGAGACCTGCAATTAATCCACCGACCATGACAACCGCGCCGCTGATAGGCACAAGCGTTACCGACAAATAGTTCTCTTGTAGTGAGTAAGTAAGTAAGACCGAAGGTTGTGAGAATAGAGAAAATGAAGCCTATTGCGCCAATCGCAATGACCACCGCGCCAAACACGCGCCTTGTTCTTGAAACTGCCATAACAATTATACTACTAAAGATGACTAAAAAGATTTCGGGATTAGCTTGTTTTTGGGGTCATCACCAACCCTGCGATTGCTAGCGCAGCGCCTATCACCGAGATCGTGGCACCCGCTTCCCACCATCCAGCGCGTGGAATTAGGAAAATTCCTATTCCCGCAAGTAAGATTATAACACCGATTACCGAGTAAACACCTTTCATAAAACAAAATTACGAAAACGAATTTATAAATTTTCCCAAAAAGCGGTAAGACTAATCGGTTTTATCAAGTTGGGTTTTTAATTTATTTAGTGCTCTTTGAAAAGCGTTTGTTGTTTTTTCTAACTCATCTTTGGTGTGTGCACTGGACACAAAATTCGTTTCAAACTGCGAGGGGGGTAAGAAAACACCTTCTTTGAGTAAAGCGCTGTGTAAAGCTTTAAACATTTTTGTGTCGCACGTCCTTACATCGTGCGCGTTACGAACTGGTTTATTCGTGAAAAAAAGCTGAAACATCGACTCAATCTGGTTTGTCACGAGTGTTATTCTGGCTTCTTCCGCAATTTGCGCGATTTTCTTGGTGAGTTCTCTCGTGTACTCTCTCAGCCTTTGGTACAAGCTTTCACTCAGTAGTTCAAGCACTTTAAGCGCCGCAGTCACAGAAACCGGATTTCCGCTGTAAGTTCCAGCTTGGTAAACATCGCCAGATGGCGAAACCCTTGACATTATTTCGCGTAACCCCCCGTACACCGCAATCGGGAATCCTCCGCCGAGCACTTTGCCAAGAGTTGTGATGTCAGCTTGTACGTTGTAGTAAGACTGCGCTCCGCCCTTTGAAAGCCTGAAACCCGTCACAACTTCGTCGAAGATCAAAAGCGCGTCGTTTTGGTCGCAAAGCTCGCGCAGACTCTTCAAAAAGTCTTCGCTTGGTGGAATAAGCCCGTAGTTAGCCATCACAGGCTCGACTATCACAGCGGCTATTTCTTGCTCCTTAAACGCACGCTCTACACTTTGAACGTCGTTGAACTGCGCGACTATCGTGTACTTGGATAGCTCTTCGAGAACGCCAGCGCTACTTGGTACGCCGAACGTCGATGCACCAGAACCCGCCTTGACAAGCACTGTGTCATGAGAGCCGTGGAAACACCCGTCAAACTTTATCACGCTTTTCCTTTTTGTATACCCTCGCGCAAGCCTGATTGCGTGCATCGTCGCTTCGGTTCCAGAGTTTACACACCTACTCATTTCGAGAGTTGGATAAAGCGATGAAAGTTTTTCCGCCAAAACCACTTCTTCTTCGGTTGGCGTGCCGTAAAGCGTTCCTGTATCCAACCTTTGCTTTACGGCGTTTATTATCGGTGCGTAGGCGTGGCCAAACAGTAGCGCTCCGTAGCCCATGGCGTAATCCAAGTAACGAGTGCCTTCGATGTCGTAAAGGTGCGCTCCAGAAGCGCTTTTCACGAAAAACGGATACGGTTCGAAAAAGCGAACAGGGCTGTTCACACCTAAGGGCAAAACCTTTTTTGCCCTTTCAAAAAGCTCTGCGTTTTTCAAATCGCTCACCTTTATTCCACATGAGTCACTTGAAAAATCCTGTGGGTTGGTCTGCCTTCGATAATGGATTTTCCGTATTCAAGCGTGACCTTGTACGAGTTACTAGCCAAGAATTTTTTAAAAGAGTCAAGGCTTTCCCACTCTGTGTAAATCAGGTATTCTTGGGGGTCGTCAACCTGCTTGTAGAGCTTTGCGGACACAAACCCAGGAAGGTTTGCCTTTAAGTGATCAACCACTTCTCGAAACTTTTTTTCGAAGTCACCCTCTTTTCCCTTTTTTCACTCTGTAGTAGAAGCCTATATTTATCACAATGATAATCAATCCTGTTTGTTTTAAAGCTTTATC
>NEXD01000107.1 GCA_003019595.1 Candidatus Marsarchaeota G1 archaeon BE_D | reverse complement strand
GACCTGGCATCAACACTTGCTTGAGATTCGGAAACTTCTTTTTCAAGCTCTCTTCAACATCTTCGGTTATCGTGTCCATGATATCGTCAAAACAAGTGAGAGGTGGGGTTGCGAGCATTATTATAAAAGCGTCCTTTCTGCTTTCAAAACTCACAACCCACCAGCAAAACATTTGCGCGTCTTCCAAAATGGCGTCCCTAATCGCTTCTAACAACGCGCTATCCAACTCAACTTCAGTAAAAATCCTCACGTAGTAAAGTGCAAGTAGCCTTTCGGGGTTGTTTGGCCGTTCTGCCATGCTATACTTATTTTGTCACTTTGACTTATCTCTTGTGGAGATTCTAAAAAAGCGTGCTGCTTGAAGTAGGCAACAATGGACGACGGATACGGGGGAAGTGTACGCATTACCGTCCGAGCTTTGGTTGAGCGTTTTAGCTACACCATTATTACCTGACTTTGCCTACATCATAAAAAGGATTATTATAGGATGTGCGGGCAATTCACAAAACACGACATTATCACAAGATTAACGGGTTACAGCTACGTCAAAAAGTCACATTAATATGCTGTAACGCTTCGCGCTACTTATTCAAACTCCACTCACCAAGTGCTCAGCGCACAAACCTTGGTTACTCAGAGTGCTCGGAACAAGTTGGTTGTTTTCGACCACCGAAGCAACACCTACTCTGAGAGGCGCGAAAGAAACATTGTGTATTCGCCAAGCGCCGATAGTGGCACAGCCGAACAAAGATGAGTGGCTCGCCCAACGCCACGCAGTAGGACAGCTTGAAAGGAAGCGCCCTAAAGCACTTGAAGGTCGTGTGAACACATTTCGACTGAATCGCAAAACCAAATCAAAAACGCAGCTTTCTGTGAGAGAATACGGTTGTAGCCTAAACTTATAGCACAAGCGCTTTAAGATGGAAGCGTTAAAGCTCCTGCCTGACTAAGATTGGTGGGAGACCTAGACTCTGCTATTTTGCTACCACTTATGCGCCCATCTTCTTCAAGCTTCTGAAGAACGAGTAGCGTGCGAACGCTGTAGTGTTTTGCACCCGACGCGCTTACGCGTGGTTCTTTGGGTATCACTTCGTCCAAGTTGGATATCAGGTTTATTGCATTTTGAAAACTGTAGTTCCACTTCTTGGTACGAGGATTATAAAGGCGTGGGTCAGGAAACAAATACACGTGTTCGCCCACTCGGTGTACGCTGTGGAAAGCGGACAAACCCTCTGATTCAATTCTTTTTAGTAGCTCAAAAAGCCAAAACGTTAGCTTTTTTGGTAGCATGAAGTTCACCGATATACTAAGGTCGGTTACCATAACTATTGCTTTCCAGAAGGGAACGCTCTTAATTCTGTTCAAACACGCGTATTCCCTGCTTTCAACTGGTTTCACCCTAACAACGTAGTTGGCTAATCCCAAGTTCGCCGCGTGCGGCACCGCGACCGTAAGCGGTGAACGAATAGATTCCAGCTTTTTGGAATAAACACACGACTTTGAGAGCTTTAGCTTTCTACACAAGGGTAGAACGTTTCTCAAACCCTCGTGGCGAGTGGAAGTTGAATACAGCAGTTCCAAGTCCTTTGAGTCAAGTAGACAAAAGGCTTTATGAGTTTGCTCAAGCGCTAGCTGCGCGTCCAATCAAGAACACCGTTTTAGGGCGGGAAGACACCGCAGTATCCCCAACTGGGAGGGTTCGGAGGACATAAAGGCGCCGTGAACTTGGATGCCACACAGAAAGTAAAGACGCAGAAAGCCGCAAGCGTGACGAAAACACAAAAAAGTACGAAGCCGGATAAATCCATCGCACTTATTTTTTAAACCGTACACTATAAACTTTTGGAAAAATAATCACATTCTCCATGAACAGCCAAGCTCAAATCTTTAAAGTGTAAAAAGATTGTGTGTAGCTATCCTGTAGGATTGTGAGCTCACAAGAGTTTTGGGAGTGTAAAAGCGCGAGTTTTTGTTAGTCGGTCGTAAACGTGTCACTTAAAACGTGCAAACCAAAAAAGTATTCTACATGATATATACTTTGTTAAAAATTAATAAGAGTTAAATTAATGAGTGATTTAAGTTAGCACTGACTATGCACCGCAAAGTGTTGGTTTTGATCTTAGTGTGTTCCGTGGCTTTGGTTATTTCAGTGCTCGTGGTGCGAGCAGACTTTATAGTTGGTGCAAACCAGATCGACGCCTACGTTAGGGCGGTTAACCTCCTTGGTATGAATTGCGCTCAAGTGAACGGTATATGGACCTTCTGGTACGACGAAACTACCGCCCAATTTGTGACAACGCAACCATATAATCCAATCTGGCACGCGATACCCGACTCCTATTGCTTTGGCTACTCAGCGTACGTAACCTATACTAAAGCTAGCTCAAGTACGACTCAGTTATACGGACAATATGAATTCAAAATATCCAGTCCGTTTGAAACAGTAACAGGTACCGTTGAATTATACATATTTCCATGGGACTCATCACACGTTCAAGTGCTTACATACTACGGTTCACAACCCACTAATGACATAGTGTTTAACGTCCCTGTTGACACCGAAGTCAATACCTACTAGCTCTGTGGTGAAGGGTATGAGAGCCAACGCTTACCTTGTGGGCGCGCTAGTTCTCTGGGCAATTCTACTATTCTTACTTGCCTACCAACCTTTCTCCTTTTTCTTTTCTCATCTCAACTACCGGCACAGTGTAAAGCCAGGTTCTTGGTTCGAGTACGCCATATTAAGTAACGCACCAGTGGCTTACTTTATGAACGTAAGCCAAGAGTACAGAGGAAGTTCACTTTTGGTATTAGTGAACTATACCCTGCTAAAAGGTGGTATGGTCGATGTCAACGCCACGGCTTATTTCTACCTCAAGAATGGGTCGTTAGAGATAGCTCCTGCTTACTTGACGCGGATGGATCACCTCGACGTAAAGGTGCGCGTGAACGACACGAAGCTTGTGTTCATCTTTACACCAGCGAACAAACCGCTTTTCACAAAACCCAACGACTTTAACACGAGTGATACGGATGTGCCAGTGTTCGGTCCACCTCAATACGACCCGTGGCTTTATACCCACAGTTACTCAGTTCAGTACTTTAGATACTACAATATTTCATCCTCCACCCTATTACTTAGTGAGAGCTATTCCAAAATTGGGAGTCTATACATTCTTAGTGGATTTTTACCACCTTTTACTCAAAACCTGACACCGAGCGAGCGCTTAACAGTTGACAAAGCGCTGTACCTGGTTTACCTGCTCACACACGACCGCGCGGTGCTCGGCTACCAGCCCTTTGCGCTCAACTCTTCCAAATACTATATGGCGCCAGATTTCTCTATGCTTCTGTATCAGACAAACACGGCTCCGAACATCGACTGGCTGGGCACATTTTGGGTCGAGTTCGGTTTTTCGCTATTTCCGGTTTCAATGGTTTTCCTTATTGGAGGTTTAGTGCTTTTGGTGTTATGGGTTAGGGGTAAATAGTTGAAGCTTGAATGTGGGGAGTTGGGCAGACGCTTTGGCGCAAAGTGGGCTTTGCAGGGTGTAAGCCTTAGTGTGGAAACGAGTAGGTTCGCGGTTCTTGGGCCGAACGGTAGTGGCAAGACCACGCTTCTTAGCATTTTGGTGGGCTTAAGACGGCCTACCACCGGGTGGCTACGCGTGAACGGCTTTGAACCCTACCGTGACAGGGCTCGTGCCTCGCGCGAGCTTTGTTTACGTTTGAAAAACCAAGGCTGAGCTTGGGGCTCAGGGTGCGCGACGTAGTTGACATACTTGAGAGAGCGTATGGAAACAAAGCCAAGGAGTATGTTAGCGTATTGGGAGTCGAGAATTTCAAGAGCTTGAGGCTTAGGGAGCTTTCAAGCGGTCAGGCTCAGATTCTCACACTTCTAGTTTCGCTTTGTAAGGGTGGCTTGCTCGTTCTCGACGAGCCTTTCACCCATCTTGATGCGTACACCGCAGGCAGGCTGATTCAACTCGTGTACGAACGTGGTGAAGTGGTACTTGCGACGCACATTCCCGAGGAAGCCGAGTCGGTTGCGGACTACCTTATCGTGGTGGACAACGGACGTGTTCGTTGGTGCGGAAGTCTGGATGAACTGTATTCCGCTAGCGTGTGCGAAGTTTTCTGCGAAAGATTCGTCCAACCAGAGAAGCTGTTCGGCGACTCGCTTGTCGTGTCCTTTGGTAGAATTGTGCTCGTCAAAGGCTGGGAACCAAACGAGCTACTAAAAATACCCGGGGTTATCGGCGTAAGAAGAAGCGGGGTGAGGAGAGTTTACGCGGAGATTAGGAACAAGCGTTAGGTGGTTTGCGAAAGGGCTTTTCCCTCATCCTTTCACGGAAATGCTACTCTTATTCATCGCGCTTGGAGAGTACTGGTCTCTTACGCATTTTGTTAACCAATTGGCATTTGTGTTCACAACGCAGTTTCTGCTTCTACCACTCTACGGCTTACTCATCGCGCTACACATGCACAGAGAGGAGTCGTTGAGAGTGTTCGAGCTCAACTTGGTTGGCGACTGGGACTCGTATCTACTTTCTAGATTGTTTGTGAGCGCGCTCGGTCTTTTACCGCTAGTCGCCGTAAGCTATGTAGCGGTTTTTGCCGCACACCAACCTTCTTTGGTCGCTTATGTTGCGCTTTGGGTGTTGTGCTTTTTGAGCGTGGCATCGCTAGGCTCGCTTTCAAAAAGCCTAGGCGTTTTTCTCGTAATTCTTGTCACGTACTCGATACTACTTCCAGTTGCGCTTGCAAGCGTTTACCAAGAGTACTCGTCGATGGGCGGCCTTCCGCCCGCTACGCTGGACTACTTGGCGTTCTTTACGGCGCCTCTAATGGCTCACTACTACGCCGTGGGAGGCTTGATGGCTATTGGAAACATGAACGGAGCCCTCGTTTCGCTTGCGATGTGTTCGGTGATGCTTCTCGCTTACTTTTTTATCGGAAGAAGTGTAGAGCTAAACCCTTGAGCGCTATTCGTGTTTGGTGGCGTTCGGCTGGGCGTTTTTTGTATTAATACGTGCGAGTTTAGAAGTGACGCGCAAACAGTTAACACGCATTCGCTTGTTTTGTGTAATCGTTAGCGTGAGCGACGCTTGTGGGCAAAACTAAATCGTGTGCCACTAAGGCTTAGCGCAGCTTGTGCACGAAAATCGATAAATCGCGCGTCGCAAAAAACTTAAAGACACTTTTTGAGTGTGTTGTACAAGAATGCAAAACACAAACCTTTTTGATTGGTACGCACAAATGCGAAAAACAATCCAGTTTACTTCGACAAATCTTGGGGTTGCTGGAAC
>NEXD01000106.1 GCA_003019595.1 Candidatus Marsarchaeota G1 archaeon BE_D | reverse complement strand
ATTTTGGAAAGGCATTACTATCTATTTCCAAAGAATAAGAAAAGAAGAGTAATTTTTAGCGTAATACTCGCAGAAAAATCAATTGTGTCAATGCGTTAGCAAACACACAATCCTAGTGTGGAAGCTTTTAACAGCGACATCGAGAATTCATCCACACATCATTATAGGATTATATAAATTACAAGCGTTTATTGGTTAATAAATGCGCTGTATTTGGATAGCGCTTCGAAAGAAATAAATTTTAAAGCGGCAATTTTTAGATGTGTTAGAAAACGAAATTTTAGCTATATTTGGTAAAGGTGAAACTATAAAGATTATTACAAAGGGTAGGAAAACTTGTTTGCCCCACATAGTACGTACACGCTATGTCGTAATTGACCATGCTATCTATGTTTTGAGCGGGAATAGAACAGCAGATTGGGTTTTAAACGCGTTATACTATAGTGAAGTTATTATTAGGTCAGAAGATTATCTTCTAAAAGCAAAAGTAGAAGAGGTGAGCGAAGAAGAAAAAGCTAAGGCTTTTGAAGCTTTCAAGAAAAAGTATGGATCGCTGATTGTAAAGAAATGGTATCCCATATCAAGTAGTAGATGTTTAAAGCTAATTCCATTAGGTTCACCGACTAAAAGGGGTTTAATTAAAGGAGAAAATCAAGTAACTACGACTTATGAGGCGTGGGTATCACAAAAGAATGATTATTTGAATAGCGTTGCTTTAGCGTTTGATTCAGCCGCGGAAGAATATGATTTTACTATAAGTAATAATTACATAAACACATGGATTAGGAAAAAAACGATTAAGGAACTACTTAAATATGTTTCACCAGAACACAGGTTATTAGAAATTGGATGCGGTACGGGCCAGGAAGCTGTAGAGATATCAAGGTATGTCAAAACTATAATAGCAACAGATGTATCAAAAAAGATGATAGAATTACTTTCATTAAAAGTAAGGGCTAAAAAATTAGAAAGTAAAATTATTCCAGTTAGGTTAGCAGCATCTGAAATTGACAAAATTTCAGAAATGTTTCCAGACATTAAAATAAATGGCTGTTATTCATTTAATGGTCCGCTAAATTGTGAGCCGAAAATTAGAACTTTCGTAAAACATTTATGGAAAATATTAGAACCACCTGGCTATTTTGTTTGCTCAATACGTAACACTATTTGCGCAACTGAGGAAATATCCCATATTTTTTCATTACAGCTTGATAAACTATCGCCAAGAAAGCATCAGCCAATAATGGTTTCTGTCGGAGGAATGGATATACCAGCTTTCTATTACACTCCAAGTATTTTTGTAAATATCTTTAAACCTTACTTTAAAGTAGAAAAAATTATTGGCCTACCAACTTTTCTCCCACCTGCTTATTTAAATGATTACTATGTAAGACTTAGACAGTACACTTCATTGCTAGAAAAGATCGATGACTTATTGTCACCTCATTTTCCATTTAACAGATTTGGAGACCAAAACCTTTTTGTTTTCAAAAAAGTTATTTTATAATCGTCCAAATTTTAATCAGTTTAAAAATAATGTTAAAGCTTTGAGTGAATAAAACACTGGCCATCAGTTCCGCTTTTTACCAGGAAACACGATGATCTTATTGTCAAGCGCAATATACCTTACGACAACTTGGTGCGTCTTTCCGCTTTTTCTACCAATCGTTTCAAGCCTTAAATACTGCGCACCGTCCACATTGAATAAAGCAATAAAGAGTGCCAATAATCTTTCGGTAACTTTGAGAAAAATTTTACTCAATAGTGCATCAACTTTTATGAATAAGATTTTTTAATTAGTAGGAATGTTTCAATAAAGCTTATTAATTTCCTTGTTTACAGCTCTATTTGAAAATGGCCATTTTCAAATATATTGTAAAAAGAGTAATAAACATGATTATAGTGTTATTTTTACTAGCTAACTTAAACTTCTTCCTTTTTGAATACGTTCCCATGGCAATTTTGGGACTTGGTGTTTCTTTCTTTGTACCATATAAGAGTGCGCAACAGGCCTTACTTGGACCAGTTATTTACCAATCGGTGATTAAAGAGTTTGGCTTGGACAAACCTTGGCCTATTCGTTACGAAAGCTATTTGAAAAACATTTTTACAGGCAACTTCGGCTATGGGATAAGCGCGATAAGCGGACATGAACCTGTGTGGAGCATCATTTCCACATACGCGCCAAATTCCATCTTCCTTTTGGGCGTATCCACCGTTCTCTCAATCATTCTTGGTGCGTATGTGGGAATTGTGTCAGCTTCAAAACGAGGAAAATTCGTTGATATAAGCTCTGTTTCAGTCGGAATCTTTTCTTACTCTATTCCTTCGTTTTGGATCGGCCTTATCGTGCTTTACTTCTTTGCGGTAAAGTACCACTTTTTCCCAATTAGTCTCGGCGCGGCCACAATAGGACCTGGGAACGTCCCGCTTCCTGTGGGTTCTCTTGCTTATATCAAAGCGTATTTATGGGCTGGTACGCTACCCATACTCGTTTTGACTCTGATTAGCTTTGGAAGCTTTCAGCTAATTATGAGAAACACACTCAATGACGTTTTAACAGAGGATTACATTATGATCGCAAGGGCCAAAGGCTTGAGTGAAAGAGCGGTTCTTTACAAGCACGCCTTTCGAAACGCTCTTTTACCGCTTGTTACATCTATGGCCTTGGCGTTCGGCTTTATTTTGAGCGGTGCGGTAATAACGGAAACCATATTTAACTTTACAGGCTTAGGTTGGGCGACATTGCGATATATCGAGGCGTTTGACTATCCTGTGATTCAAGGCATTTTCTTTCTTATAGGGGTCATGGTCGTCGTCGCAAACTTTCTTGCGGATATCGCATATGGCTTTCTTGATCCAAGGGTGAGCTACTAATTGGCTTCATTTAAAAAATTTCTCGAAGAGTACAAAAGGTCTAAGCTTGGAGTGGTCGGTGTAGTAATAGTTGTTTTCTTTGCGATTTTGGCGATTTCTGCACCGCTACTTACCAACGAAAATCCGATTTACAGTCAAAACCTTGCGTCTCCACTATCCGTTCCAGCTTGGGCGAAGGTGTTTCCACAGTACAGAAATCTTCCCTTAAACTCCCAACTTCTAAAAGACCCGTCATTTTCCCAGCAAGCGCAAAGCGCGTGGTTTATCGCAAGCGATGACGCAGGAGGAGGTAGCGTGAGTTACCAAATTACAAACAAGGGGCTTGTGGTCAACATAACTCCACCACAAAATCCGTACGCGCCACAACCAGTCCTAGTTTTGAACCAAAGCTTTTACTATCCTTGGAGCTATACTTGTGATTTCAAGCTGTATCTTAACGTAACACCTCTTTCTTCAAACTTTTCTAGTGATGAGCTTATAGTCAACGCCTTCTTAAAAAGCGTGGACGGAACGGTTTATCACGTGCTCGGTCCTAGCGTTTACACTGATCCAACGAGCTCGACTGAGTACTACCCTAAATTTCTAAAGTCTCACTCTTACGTGATTTTCGCTTCGTCAAAGGATCCCTTTGTCAACCTTCTTGCGACGGGCACGATTTTTCCGACAAATCTGGGCTCTTGTGGATTGGCACAAGCGGTTTTTCGTCATCCTGGTAACGCGAGTGTGAGTATCACCATAGCCGCCACAAAAAAGGCGTCGATTCTTGTTTCAAATGTCAATTTGCGCATTCAAGGTAGCGCTTTTGGCGTTTTGGGAACTGACGACCTCGGGCGTTCGGTTTGGTCGCAGTTCGTGTACGGCGCTCGCGTGTCTCTTGCCGTGGGTCTTGTGGCAGCGCTTATTGCGGTGGTGATAGGAACGCTAGTTGGCCTTGTCGCAGGCTACGTTGGAGGGCTTGTGGACGAGCTTCTTATGAGGTTCACAGACTTTATGCTTACGATACCGTTTCTACCCTTTGTACTCATTTTGCTTACAATCATACAAGTTGCGCAAATCAGAATAGTCAACCAAGAGTTTGTCATCCTAATTTTGATCGCAATCTTTTCATGGCAGGGTATAGCGCGAATAATACGCTCGCAGGTTTTGTCGATCAAGGAAAGACCCTTTGTAGAAGCATCAAAGGCTTTGGGAGCTTCAAGTGCGCACATAATTTGGAGGCATATACTGCCAAACGTGATGGGCTTGGTTTACGCAAACATGGCTCTCACAGTTCCTTCGGCAATTCTTATCGAAGCCGCTCTCACCTTTTTGGGGTTCGGTGACCCAAACATAATCTCTTGGGGAACGATGCTATCGAACGCCCAAGCTTCACTTACGGCGCAACACGCCTTCGTTTGGTGGTGGTTCCTTCCACCCGGGATTGCGATAGCAGTTCTTTCGATGGCCTTCATCTTTATAGGTTTTTCACTCGATGCTATACTCAATCCGAAACTACGAAAGAGGTGATGGCTAACGTTACGAGTCGAAAATCTGTCCATAGAATACTCCACCAAAGAGGGTAGTGTGAAAGCCGCAAGCAACATAAACTTCACGCTCGAAAAAGCGAAAGTTCTTGGGCTTGCGGGTGAATCTGGTAGTGGAAAAACCACGATAGCGCTTGCGCTCTTGAGGTTACTTCCTAGCAACGCGATTTTAAAGAGTGGGAGCGTTTTTCTTGACGGTCAAAACATTTTGGAACTTCCTGAAAACGCACTTAGAAAAGAAATTCGCTGGAAAAGAATTTCGCTTGTGTCCCAAGCCGCGATGAACGCGCTAAATCCAGTTTTTAGGGTGGGTGAGCAAATCAAAGAAGCGATTCTTGCGCATTCAGACGTAAGCGACAAAGAAGCGGAGCAAAGAGTCAAGGAGCTTTTAGAAGAAGTGGGAATTTCGCAAGAAAGGTATGCCTCCTATCCGCACGAGCTTTCGGGCGGTATGCGCCAGCGTGCGATAATCGCGATGGCGCTCGCTCTTAACCCAGATATTGTGATCGCGGATGAACCCACAACCGCGCTTGACGTTATAGTTCAGGCGCAAATTCTTTTACTTTTAAAGAGGTTACAGACCTCAAAAAAGCTTTCGATGATCTTGATAACCCACGACCTGTCTCTAATTGCGGAGATGTGCGACAATGCTGCTATAATTTATGCTGGTCAAATAGTCGAATACGCTTCAACGCGCGAAGTTTTCCGAAATCCCAGCCACCCTTATACAATGGGGCTTATGGCCGCAATACCAAAGGTGTACGCGCCAAAGACTAGACTTGCGTCCATTGCGGGTTCTCCTCCTGACCTTATCAACCTTCCGCGTGGTTGTAAGTTCGCCAGGCGTTGCAAGTTCGCCACACAAAAGTGTGTGCAAGAAGAACCCCCTCTTGAAGAGATTTCTCCTGGTCACTTTTCGAAATGCTGGTATGCGAGGGAGATTGGTCAATGAACGAATCGGACAACGTTGTGATCAAAGCGGTTGATCTAAAGAAGCACTTTGAAGCAAAGCTTGGGCTTCTTGACACGCTAATGAGAAGGAAGATTTTGATAAGGGCGGTCGACGGAGTTTCAATTTGGGTAAAAAAAGGAGAAATCTTGGGTTTAGCTGGTGAAAGCGGCTCTGGTAAAACCACGCTTGGTAGAACTCTTCTCAGACTCATCGAACCCACGAGTGGACATATATACTTTAGAGATCTGGAAATCACACGACTCTCAAAAAG
>NEXD01000105.1 GCA_003019595.1 Candidatus Marsarchaeota G1 archaeon BE_D | reverse complement strand
ATGAGCTAAGGTTATACAAAAACCTCAATAAACAAATTTTCCATACTTTTCAGACTCGCAACTATAAGTATTTTCACTAAATTTGATCTTTTTGTAGTGAGCGCTTGTAATGAAAACTATCGCCTTTAATTCATAAACTATGAGCTATATAAGATGAGGTATTGGTTGATAAGTCTTCTGACAATGTAGTAGGCCACTCTAGTCGTAGCTTTAAAAAGATCTATTGTAGCCATGGTTTCTGGTTATGTTCACAAACACCTTCTTATACTCTAATGGGGATTTCTTTTGTTCTATAACATGTAGCGATGTAAGAGAATTCAAAGCGTTAGCTATGTAACTCATTTCACTACGTAGGTTCACATCAAACTCCTAAGGAATACCAAATACCAGCATCAAAAAGTGTCTTAGATTACAAGTCGATATAAATATATACGACCGTCAAAACTACAATATAACGCTGCTAACCTTTAATTTTCTTGTCTGCCCTATATACTGGAAGACTTAACCTTAAAGTTATGGCTCTTTACAAACACTGAAGAGTTAGATGGAGCTATCTGATTGGTTTATTAGACATTTGAGTTTGTGCATGGTAGAGATTCTGCACTTTTTCTGAAATTCTTATTTATCAAATATCCTTGATTGAGAACCGTCAACTTTTTATTAATCGATTTTTGTAAACTTTTCAAAAATGCAACTCAACACACTAATACAAAAGACAATAGAAGGCAACAGACAGGCTCTTGCACGTTTGATAACTCTTTTAGAAACTGACAAAGACACTGCTATTCAAATTTTAAGACTCTTACCGAAATCAAATGAAAAATCCTTTATAGTAGGAATCACCGGAGCTCCTGGGGTTGGTAAAAGCACTTTTATTGGTAAATTAGCTCAAAAATTAGCAGAAAAGAACCTAAAAGTAGGTATACTAGCTAATGACCCAAGTAGTCCATTTAGCGGCGGTGCTATTCTGGGTAATAGACTGCGAATGGACAAAGCGTTATCTAATGATAATATATTTATACGAAGTATCACTACGCGTGGTGCTATAGGAGGAATTTCTTGGCTGACTGATATGATATTAAAAGTTTTCGAGATAGCAGGTTATTCAACAATTTTAATAGAAACTGTAGGCTCAGGTCAAACAGATTTAGAAATATCAAGAATTGCTGATTTAATTCTTATTGTCACAATGCCTGAATTAGGAGATGAAATACAAGCTTTAAAGGCAGGATTGCTAGAGCTTGCGGATGCTGTTATATTAAACAAGTGCGATTTACCAGCAGCGCAAAGCAGTTATACTAAATTGCGATTGACATTACCAAAAGAGATTCCAATTTTTAAGGTATCTGCCTTAAACGATCAGGGAATTTTAGAGGTGACAGAATATTTGTTACAAAAGAAAAATGACCCTAATTTTTCTCAGCGCGATAGGAAAAGAAAAAGAATTAAAGATGCATTGCTCAGGCTTACGATCAATAAAATTTTAGAAAGTGATATAATACCACAAAACGACTTAGATAATTATGTGAATGCAATTTTAGAAAGGGAAATTACAATTGAGCAAGCCAGTTGGGAATTAGCAGAAAAAATTTTGAAGAAAATATTTGGTCAATGATAAAAATCTTTATGACGAAAAATGGATGGTGTCCGGATAAGACTTCATTCGTGTCACCTCCACTCAATGTACCAGTGCATGTTCTAGGAAGTCGAGAAGAGGTGTGAAGAGTGTTTTCTTTGGGTTTATGTTGTTGTAGAAAACCCTTGTTCTATCCTTGAGGTACCCAAAGATTCAACAGAGCTACGCAACCCAAAAGTTTGGTGAACTTTCTAAAACAAGCTCTGGTCACAGCCTCACGGTACCATGGTCCCCGATCCGTTAGGATCACAGGGTCACCCACACAGGCACCTCCTCCTCAGCCTGCGCAGAAATCTGAGCGCGTTCGCCGTGGTCCTTGTGAGTGAAACACCGAACCAGATGGGTTGGTGTACGCGTCGACAGCAACCCAAACGTACAGCGGTTGGCCCCCTACACTTCACCACGAGTCAACAGCGATGAATACTCACGTGGCTTTGGGTCGAAGCTCAGCTTCTCCTCAACCTTTCTCATCCACTCCTCTACACTCGACTTCGAGACTGGCTCTGAGAGTAGACCAAAGAAGCTAGATGTTTTTCTGAGGCTTAGCCCAAAGGCGTTTAGGAGCACAGCCATCACCTTGAGCTCGAACCTCTTCTTGTCCCTCACGAAAACATTTAAATTCCTAAAGAATGCAAAGACATCCGTGGTGGGCTCCACGGTTGGTCGCAAAACTCAATTCCGTGGCGCCCACCACTTAAGTCTTATCCGGACACCATCACGAAAAATGTACTTAGGTAAAAAATATATATAAAACTTCATATCAAAATTAGACATGATGTCATGGCCGCCTGTTTATGATGAAGAATATATGCCACCGCCAGATAGTCCCTATTGGTTTAAAAAGTTAGAAACAATGCCCCAAAAAGAAAGAGATGAATTAATATTAAAAAAATTAAAAGCACAACTAAAATACTGCTGGGAAAATTCCGAATTCTACAGAAAAAAATGGGTGAAGGCAAACTTTCACCCAGATGATCTTTGGAACCTTAACGATTTAAAGAAGATTCCTATAGTGACAAAAGAAGAATTTAGAAGGGATCAAATGGAAAATCCGCCATATGGCACAAATTTGTGCATTTCAGTGGATGACATTTATACAATTCACGGAACTTCAGGAACCACAGGCCGACCAGCAGTGTTCGCAATCGGTTATGATGATGTAAGAAGAATAGCAAATACACACGCAAGGGTAATGTGGGGATTTGGTTTAAGACCTAAAGACACAATTATGATCGCAGCTTTCTTTAGTTTATATTTAGGAAGCTGGGGAGCCTTATGGGGTAGCCAAAGACTTAAAGCTAAGAGTTTTCCATTTGGCGCTGGTGCACCTGGTCAGACAAGGTCAGCAGTCCACTGGGCAAAACAGCTTAAACCTACGGCTTTATATGGGACAATGTCTTATATACTGCATTTTGCTGAAGTGGCTTACGAAGAAGGAATAGACCCTCAAACCGATTTTAACTTTAGAATAATTTTTACATCTGGCGAACCAGGTGCTGCCTTACCTAGCATGAAAGAGAAAATAAAAAAGATTTTTAATGCGACCTTAATCGACTTAGGCTCAACAGCAGAAATGTCGCCGTGGATGACCAACGGCGAGTGTTCTTACGCATGTGGTATGCATTTATGGCAAGACGTCGTTTATACAGAGCTCGTTGATCCAAAAACATTAGAACCAGTTGAATATGGAGAAGAAGGTGTACCAGTATACACGCACTTGGAACGAACATCACAACCATTTATTAGATTCTTTTCATATGACGTTTCAACATGGATAAATGACCCATGTGAATGTGGGAGAACATATCCTAGACTTCCAAAAGGAATTTATGGAAGAATTGATGACGTAATTAATATAAGGGGAGAAAAAGTCTTTCCAAGCGCAATTCAAGAAGCTTTAATGTCAGTAAAAGGTTATGGTGGAGAACACCAAATAATCATCACACGAGAACGAGCATTAGATAAAATAATTCTAAAAGTTGAATATGATAAAGATGTAGAAAAACAAGCCTCTATAAATTCATTGGTTCTTAAAGATCTTGAAGAGGCATTTAAAAATGCCATAAGAGTAAAATGTGGCGTTAACGCTGAAGTGATCTTAGTTCCTCCAAAAACATTGAACAGAACCCAACTTAAAGCCAAAAGGATAATAGATAATCGAGAATTATATGAAGAATTAAACAAGCTTAGGAGCCATCATTAGTCGTGCTTTTTCTTTTTGTGTCTACTATAGGCGTAAATTGCAAATTATTGTAATCTTCGATAATCGAACCTGGGTAAAGAAATCTGTGTTCTTCTTCGAAAGGATATTGTATACTTATAGAAATTTTCTTCGGTCTAGGCCGATAAAACAGGGGGGCAATTCTACCAGTATAAATTGGACCAAACACTTCCCTGTTTATAACAATGTTTAACACAACGGGTTTTTTATTCTGTAATAAACTAAATCCTTCATTTAGCGCTTTGTTTATGTGGTCTGGATCTTCAACGTAAATACCGATGCCGCCAAGCTCTTCAGCAATTTTATCGTACCTTATTCCCTCTTTTAATGCAGCAATTGGAGCTGTGTCTTTCCCATATATGAATTTAAGTAAGCTATACGTTGCACCCCACGCGCTATTATTTGCCACTACAGTTAGTAGCGGTATTTCATAACGAGCAGCCGTTTCGATTTCCATACCGCATATTCCAAACCCACCGTCACCAATATTAACCAAGACCGTTTTATCAGGTGCACCCAGTTTCGCTCCTATACCAAGTGGAATTCCATTTCCGACAACGCCGAGCGGATTTATAGGAATAATTTGACCAATATATGATGCCTTGATCCATTTTTCAACGTAAGAGACACAATCGGCGCCGTCAATAACGGTTATAGGTTTACGCTCTTTAACAAATTTGTTCATCTCATATCCTAAAACTGCTGGGTGAATAGGTTTAGCGTTTTTGAATCTCTCTAACTCTTTTTTATTATTTTGCTCGAAAGATTCCTTTATCTCCGAAATGGTTTTTAACCATCCAGAATTTTTACTTAAATTTGAATATTTTTCTATAAAGCTTAGCATTTGCTGAGCCACACTTTTTGAATCGCCACAAATGGCCAATTTCGGTTTAACATTATGATACAATCTTTTCTGGTCTGGATCAACCTGAATCACTTTGGCGTCATTCGAAAAAACTGGTGGCTCTCCGTAACCTTCTCCATGCCAAAAGTTAACGCCAAACGTTAGTATGACATCAGCGCTTTTAGTAATTTTAGTTCTCCACGCTCTGTGTACTGCTAAAGGTGAGCTTTCATCAACAACGCCTGTACCTAATCTTGTACCATAGATTGGTATCATTAATTTATTGACAAGTTCAGCTATAGCTTCGCCAGCCTCAGACCAGTATGCATCGTCTCCCGCAATTATTAATGGTCTTTCTGCTGTTATAAGCAGTTCAACGGCCTTTTTGATCTCTAATGGATCTCCTTCAACTTTGACTTTTTTGTTATGAATAGGCTCCCCATAACATTTACTATTCCATTCTTCCGCTTCTTTCATTAAAACGTCAAAGGGAATCTCTAACAGGGTTGGACCAGGAGTTGGAATTATTGCCCTCCATATACCTTCTTTAAGAAAACGTGGGATGTTTTCACCGTCATAAGCGCACCAACTCCATTTAGTTATACTTTTACAAATATCAACACCATAAAGTTCTTGTAAACCACCCTTTCCTTCATCGATAATTGAGTGACGCCCAGCAAGTATTAACAATGGAATGTTATCTGAATATGCGGACGCTATTCCAGTTATTCCATTAGTCAAACCCACACCAGCCGTAATACACGCGACTCCAATTCTCTTAGTCACACGCGCAAAACCTTCGGCGGCATGAACAGCGGCCCTTTCATCTCTGAAATGAATAATTTGTATATCATTTTTTATACAACCTTCATAAATTGGTAAAATATGGGCACCTGATAAGCTAAAAAGCATTTTTATTTTTTCTTGAGCAAGACATTCGCCGATAACTTCTCCATA
>NEXD01000104.1 GCA_003019595.1 Candidatus Marsarchaeota G1 archaeon BE_D | reverse complement strand
TATCAGCAACTTGTTGCGCCACTTGGGAGTGTAGCGCTTGGAACTCTTTGTTCTTTTTTCTCAAATCCAAAGCGAGCTGCCTGAGTTCGTTTTTGCTCATCGTGCGCTTGTTCCTTTCATACTCTTCTTGCTCCGCGTGTAAGTGTTGTAGAGTTTACACGCTGCTTCGAGCTGGGTTTTCAACTCGCCGTGGTCTTCGATGAGTAAGCTCTAAACCTGTACGCCCTCACACGCACACCGAATCTTCCCCCGCACCCGTATTTATGCCTTTGGGATCCCCGCTCTTCAAAGGCGAGGTTTTGGAAAACTTATAATAAGAGTAAACGGCCCCTTGTAATTGCGGTATCCAGCCTAAGTTTACGGTTTTGTAAAGAACCCAAATATATCCACAGGGTGGTGCTAGCGGAACGTTTGGTTTTATTGAAAATGTGGGTAATGAATTGATAGACGGGAGTTGATCGCTCTGATTGATCCCTAAAACTACTCTTAACACAATCGCTGGATCTTTTGGCTCTGGGTAAATCTTATGAGTTTTTGTGTCAACGAGTGTCCCGTATGTATACGGAGAAAGCTTAAGATTAAGAGTAGATGGTGTGTCAATTTCAAAAACGCTTGCATTGAAACCATATAACAAATTTTGGGCGTAAATAGAGTAACTTCCAGCTGGCAAAAGGAAAGAATCATTTAAAGGAATAGGTCCCGAATAGAGGATTTGTGATGAGTTTGCTATCACGATTTTGGTGGAACTAGTAGGAATTTTAGTACCAAATGAATCGGTTACATTTACACGAACAGGAATTAAACCTTTGTTTGCAGATACCGAATTAGATAGTGAAAATAAAAGCAGTATTATGATAAAAAACAATATTTTTAGCAAAAGAGTTCTTGAAACATATATCATATTATAAATTAAACATTAGGATATATATATTATGTATCGTTGGTTCGATATTATGTAGATAAGAATCTCAAATTAATCCAGGGTTTGTATCAAACACATTAAAATAGTAGATCCGCGTGATTTGAAGTAAAAATCGAACAAATGATGAATCTTGGTGCATCATGCAAAATAGCGGAATCCATAATGGGTGAAGCTACAACTGCTATACAGAGCTCCGCCTAAAAAGGCTCGTAGTCGTTATAACGCTAAAGATTAAGATGTCGCGATGCGTTTAGGCGACTATAGATGAACAATGACAATAAGGCGCTCATGTAGCTTCTTCTATGCTATTCCTTATTGTGCTCTATGCACCAACAAGTTTCCTAGTATGAACGTTTAAAACTCGCTTAGACTACTAAAAGACTTTAGAAGTATGTAAAACTTTGACTAAAGACAATAGTTTTTCCGAATAGCGTAAGTATTTAAAAAGATATAATGCGCTGAGCGACTTTTAAGCAACTTCTGTTTACAAATATTTACGATACACCCATTGCGTTCAGAGATGAATCCTATCAATGTCCATTGATTCTTTAAGCTAATGTGTTATAAAACGCAAAAATTTGTATAGTATTCCACACTTTAATTACCACGCGTTTGCTTGAGTTCTATCGTGGATGATTCATTTGGAGATAAAACCAAAAATCACTTTAAGCAATTTGTCATATTACAAGTTTCCACAATTTATTTTGTGAGTATTATATGGTGGGTTATAATTAGAAAGATACGAATAAAGTTAGCTATTAGCGAAACACACTCAAAGTTGTCAACTCATTAACCCTTTCGTCGAAGTCTAACCGCGATTACTGCGATTAGAACTATTAGCACGACCACCAAAAGCGTTTCGAACACAAATAAGGGGTTAGTGGTGACACTCGTTAAACTCTGCTCAACCTGTCCCAACACGCTTTTTTGGACGTGTATCGGAAGACTTATTTCTTGAACAAAGGGCGCGCTTGAACCAGCCTGTCTCCAAGTTGCGACGAGGATGAGTGGGTAAACACCGCTTTGGATGTTCGGGTTCACTTGTATCACATAAGTTATGTTTGCCTCCTCTCCGGGTTCTAGGGTGCCAACACTTGCGTTCACAAGCTGCAAAGCGAGTAAGGGGTTTTCGCTTGATGGAATGCTAGGCGAAAAAACGTTGGAAACAAGCATCGTGAACGTGAGAAACTGAGCGGCAGCACCTCCTACATTTTTTACGGTGATCGTCACATAATCCGCACTATCTCCCACTCTTATCGTTGGTTCGTACACATCCACCACTTGAATCACCGCTTTTGGGTATTCCTGAAAAGGTATCGAAAACCGCTTGTACTGCGCTTCGTTATAGCGCACGCTTAGCACGAAGCTCGTGTTCAAAGCTTTTGTGGTGTTGTAAAGCGCGATAAGAAAGCTAAGCTTTGCGACTTGCCCTGTGGGTAGGTAGCCTATCAGCTCTTGCGTCGAACCATTATAAGCCGGGTAAGCAGGGTAAGACGTGTTCAAATTCACACTCACGTCGCTTGCGGTCGCAGTTCCCGAGTTCACAAGGTAAACATCAAGCTGCGCGTAAGGGTAGCCTGGATAAATTCTAATGGGCGTGTACGAAAAACCAGCAAGCTCTATGTTTGGTTCGCCAAGAATTGGCACTTGAACCTGCATGGTTTGCGAAAAGCTCTGATTTCCAAGCTTGTACTCCAAAAAAACGCTTTCATTGTACACACCCGCTTGAACGCTTGGCGACACGTTGAAATAGCCAACGAGCGACGCGGAGTCGCCTGCGGGTAAAGCGGGAAGCTCAACGCTCAGATTTTGCGACTCGCCCTTTACTGGTTGTAGCGGATTTGTCGCTTTGAGCGTCGCCTTAAAATCGTAAGCTGTGACTGGCCCAAGGTTTGTCACAGAGACGTAAAGCGGAAGGCTCACAGAACCTGGTGCGGCCAACACAGGAGACTGTGGAGAGCCCCACAGCGCGACCAGCTCGAACGTCGGTTGCGAAGGCAACACGAAACACGAAGAAAGTGGCAAAAGCGAAAGTGCGAGTAAAAGCGAAAGAGTGAAAGCTTTTAACATAAAAAACAACAAAAAATTGTTGTATTTAAGTATGACTCGAAAAGTGAGGCATTTTTCGACGATTCGTTAGCCTTTTAAAAACTTTTTTTGTATTTTGCACGTGCCCAAAAACCTGCAAGTTCTTCTCACACTTGCGACCGTCGCACTGCTTGTGAATTATGTTGAGACGATGGTCGTTCCAGCGCTTCCGACAATCCAATCCGACTTTTCGACGACTTCTTCTCTTGTTGCGTGGGTCACTTCAGCTTATCTTATCGTGGGAAGCGCAGCGTCTCCTCTTTTCGGAAAATTGGGCGACCTTTATGGGAAAAAGAGGCTGTATCTTATTTCCCTGGGTTTTTACATCATCTCGGTCGCGCTAGCTGGCTTTTCCACAAACATCTATTTTCTGATTTTCGCAAGAGCGCTACAAGGGCTTGGTTTTTCGGTTTTTCCTCTTGGTCTTGCGATCATAACAGACACTTTTCCAAAGGAGCGCGTCGCAACCGCTCAAGGCGTTCTTAGCGGAACGATAGGAATAGGAACTGCGCTTGGCCTTGTTGTTGGCGCTTACATCGACCAAGATTTGGGGTGGCAGTACGCTTTTCACATAGCTGCGCTACTTGGTATCTTGCTACTCGTGGTTTCTTCAAAAACGCTTGAAAGCGACGTTTCAAGGCCAAAAGAAGCGCTTGATATAGTGGGAAGCGCGCTTTTAATGACGGGGATTTCTTTGCTTCTTGTTTACACAACCGAAGGGCCTTACCTAGGATGGTTTAGCGCGCTTGAGCTCATTCTTCTTGCTTTAGGAGCGGTTCTCACAATCGGCTTTTTTGTTTACGAATCACGCGCGCGTTCACCGCTTATTCAGCTTGGACTACTCAAAATCAGAAACGTGTTTGTTTCAAACATCGTGGGAATAGTCTCAAGCCTTATGCTACTTATGATGTTTTTTGCGGTGATTTACTACACAGAGATCCCACCGCCTTTTGGACTTGGGCTAGACGTGATAAGCGCGGGTCTTACGCTTGCACCAGCCACGGTTGTGATGCTTGTAGTAGGCCCAATCGTCGGAAGGCTCACTGGTAGAATTGGCCCAAAACCCGTGCTACTTTTTGGCTCTCTTGTTTGCGCGCTCGGCTTTTACTTGTTTCTTTTGAATCGTTCAACATCCTCTGTGTTAGTCGAAGACGTGATCGTCACAGGTATTGGAATGATTTCGATAATCGTGCCAATCGTGAACATGGTCGCGGTGTCTTTGCCAGAGGATAGCAGAGCGGTTGGGCTTGGCATGAACACGATGCTCAGAAATCTTGGTGGCGCAATTGGTCCAGTGGTCGCCACGACGATTATGACGAGCTACCAAACCGCGTATATTTTAACCACACACGGAGAGCTGTTTTACGCAGGCTCTTTTCCTTTGGCTATAGGTTTTAACACAATATTTAAAGTGGACATACTGATTTCTGTGATCACTTTTGCATTAAGCGCTTTTTCAAAGAACTACACCACAAGGTCGCTAAAGCTTAACTCCGCTTACGCGTAAACGCTTTTGCACCACCAAGATCGCCGAAACTATCGCAACATAGTTATAGCAAATCTAAAGTTGCGTGCAAAACCGAATAAGTAGAAGCGCAAACACAGGTTCAAGCGCTGTGAACAAAGTCGCCGTAAAAGAATTTGAGAGAGAGCTTTGTAAAAAAAGCAAAACCGTTGCGAAAACTCCCAAATACACTCCACCAAACAGCGAGCACCAACTAAACTCAGAAAACAAGCACAAAGTTACGAAGAATGGAAGAGACCAAAGTGTGACGCTATTAGGCTTGTGTCGCTTTGAGCTTTCGACTGAGCTTAAAGTAACAAGTGAGCTACCCCGCCATAAATGGCGGGAGCTTCCTGAATCATCGCTCCACCTTGCCTCCCCACCAACCCTAGGGAGGGTAGAGGAGGTAGAGGGCGAAACAGGCTACCACGGGTGGCACCCACCCTGCGCGCTTTAAAAGAACTAAAGAAGCGTTAAGATCTCGATCAAAGGTGAAACCGCAGAGGGGCAGAGAAACACCCGGTCTTCCAGTGTTAAACCCTTGTTGATCCCACCACACAGGAAGCACTCACGTGAAGAGTTGTATGCTGGAACAGGTAAAACAAGTTTCCCTCTTTTTACAAACTGCCACTCCAGCACCGCTCTGAGCTCTGAGTAACGAGGAGTCGTGGAGCCGAAGCCTTCTCTTTTTATTTTCGCCTTTTTGAACCAAATTTCGGACATCCAAATCCTCTAGCACTAGCACATCGTACTCCTGTGAAAGAAGAGCCCCAAGTTTGAAGAGTCGCATCTGAAATCCTTAATGTGCTCGTGCTCCTTCGCAAGTCTTTGTTTTAAGCCAGTTTTTGAAAGAAACCTCTTCCTAGACAGCGTCCTCTGTAGCAACCTGACTCTATCCAAGGAGCGCTCAAGCGGTTTTGGGTTCTCTAGGTACCTACCATCTGAAAGTGTTGCAAGCCTTGTGATCCCCAAGTCAACACTCACCGCTTTTTTGGGCTCCTTCGAAGACTGCTCTTCTGCTTCAGGCTCCTTCACTAAGAAACGTGGATTCTACCAGAGGGGTAGAGTTTGACGCACACTTGAGACACTCGCTCCAAAGGAAGCTCCCTGTGCATCACTAGGGTAAAGAAGCCGATTTTGCTTAAGTAAAGTCTAGCCTTCTTCTTTTTGTTTTTTTCCAAGACCAACTTCTCTTATATCAGAAAGCTTCTAACCACTCTGAGGGTACACTAAGGAGAGGTACTTGAGAGGCTTTCTTTTTCTTGGGTTTGTTCGCAAGGCCGTCGAGGAACCTCTCCCGTGCCTGGTAGAACCTCTCTGCAACCTGCTGGGTAACTTGGGAGTGTAACACTTGGAACTCCGTGTTCCGCTTTCTCAAATCCAAAGCGAGCTGTCTCA